>JBDHZT010000029.1:0-36808 GCA_039811985.1 Nocardioidaceae bacterium
GACGGCATCTCGATGGGCCACGAGGGCATGCACTTCTCGCTGGTCTCGCGTGAGGTGATCGCCGACTCGGTGGAGACGGTGATGATGGCCGAGCGGCTCGACGGCTCGGTGCTGCTGGCCGGCTGCGACAAGTCGCTGCCCGGCATGCTGATGGCGGCCGCCCGACTCGACCTGGCCGCGGTCTTCCTCTATGCCGGCTCGATCATGCCCGGTCAGGTCGATGGCCACGACGTGACGATCATTGACGCCTTCGAGGCCGTGGGCGCCTGCTTGGCCGGCAAGATCACGCGGGACGAGGTTGACCGGATCGAGCGGGCGATCTGTCCCGGCGAGGGCGCCTGCGGCGGGATGTACACCGCCAACACGATGGCCTCCGTCGGCGAGGCGCTCGGCATGTCCCTACCCGGCTCGGCCGCGCCTCCGGCGGTGGACCGTCGCCGCGACGGCTTCGCGCACCGGTCGGGCGAGGCGGTGGTCAACCTGCTGCGCCAGGGCATCACCGCCCGCCAGATCATGACCCAGGAGGCGTTCGAGAACGCGATCGCCGTGGTGATGGCGCTGGGCGGCTCCACCAACGCCGTGCTCCACCTGCTGGCCATCGCCCGTGAGGCCGAGGTGCCGCTGGACCTCGACGACTTCAATCGGATCGGCGACAAGGTGCCGCACCTGGGCGACCTCAAACCCTTCGGTCGCTTCGTGATGAACGACGTCGACAAGGTCGGCGGCATCCCGATGGTGATGCGCTCCCTGCTGGATGCGGGGCTGATGCACGGCGACGCACTCACCGTCACCGGCAAGACTCTGGCGGAGAACCTCGACGAGCTCGCGCCGCCGTACGTCGACGGCACTGTCATTCGATCCCTGGACGCGCCGATCCACAAGTCCGGCGGGCTCACCATCTTGAAGGGCTCGCTGGCCCCCGAGGGCGCGGTGGTGAAGACCGCCGGCTTCGACGACACCGTCTTCACCGGCACCGCACGCGTCTTCGACGGCGAGCGCGCGGCGCTCGACGCGCTGACCGAAGGCCAGATCTCTGCAGGCGACGCGGTAGTCATCCGCTACGAGGGCCCCAAGGGCGGCCCCGGCATGCGCGAGATGCTCGCCATCACCGGCGCCATCAAGGGCGCCGGGCTCGGCAAGGACGTGTTGCTGATCACCGACGGCCGGTTCTCCGGTGGGACGACCGGCCTGTGCGTGGGTCACATCGCGCCGGAGGCCGTCGACGGCGGGCCGATCGCCTTCATCCAGGACGGCGACCAGATCACCCTCGACGTCGCGAACCGTCTGCTCGAGGTGGACATGCCCGACCTCGAGGCGCGCCGAGAGGGCTGGGCACCGCTGCCGCCGAAGTACACACGCGGGGTGCTGGGCAAGTACGCCCAAGTGGTCCAGTCGGCGGCGCACGGCGCCGTCTGCGGCTGACCTTCACCGTCAACTCGGATTGGGGGATCCGTGCTGCATCGGATACGTCGGCCCTGGGCCGTGGTGGTCGTCGTCGCCGTGGCTGGACTCGCCGCCACCACGGCGCTGACCGCCGGTGATCGGATCGGCTCCCGCCCATCGGCCAGCACGCCTACCGCCACCGGACCGGCGTCCGTCGATAGCGGCTCGACGAGCCCAACCGGCACGGCCGAGCCGTCGACGGGGCCGACGCTCGGGCCTTCGCTGGAGCCGGTGACCGAGTCCCCGCCACCGAAGCCAGCCCTACTGCCTGGGGGCCGACATCGGGTCTTCGGTGGCAACAGGTTCCTGGTCGCCTACTACGGCACGGCTGGGACCGGAGCGCTCGGTGTCCTCGGCGAGACCGACCCGGACACCGCGACGCGACGGCTGGCGCGGGCGGCGGCACCCTTCCGGCGGCCCGGACAACCGATCCAGCTGGTCTACGAGTTGATCGTCACGGTGGCCGATGCTTCACCCGGGAAGGACCGCTCCTACAGCCACGACATCGCCCGCGATCAGGTGCGCCGCTACATCCGCGCCGCGCACCGGCACGGCGCCCTGGTGGTGCTCGATCTGCAGCCCGGGCGCAGCCACTTCCTCGCCGTCGCCAAGCGGTGGGAGTGGGCACTGCGCGACCCCTGGGTGGGCCTCGCACTGGACCCGGAGTGGCGGATGGGACCGCATCAGGTGCCGGCTCGGGTGATCGGCTCCGTGGGCGCGCGGGAGATCAACCGGACCACCGCCTGGCTAGCCGCGCTGACCCGACGTGAACGGCTGCCGCAGAAGCTGCTCCTGCTCCACCAGTTCCGGACCAGCATGATCCGCGACATCGGCGATCTGCGGACGCATCCCGAGCTGGCCATGGTTCAGCACGTCGACGGCTTCGGCACCCAAGGGCAGAAGCTGGACACCTACCACGCCGTGCTGCGCCCCCGCCTCCTGATCCCGGGCTTCAAGCTCTTCTACGACGAGGACATCCATCGGATGGGCCCGGCCGCCGTGCACGCCATCCGACCCAAGGTGCGCTTCGTCAGCTTCCAGTAGGCCGCGACACGCGTTGACCTGGTCTCAGCTGCTGGCCGACAGGGCAGCGACGTCGGGGAGGGGTCGGTGGTCCGGCAAGCTCGCCGGGTTGCTGGTGCTGCCCGGCCGCGTTCGGGGCTGATGACCTCATCGATTGGACGCAGACGACATCGAAAACGGCGTCTGGCATGTCGTCTTGGAACAATCGATGCACTCATCCGCCCGGAAAGCGTGGGATCGCTCCTCCGGCGTAGCTGCCCTGTCGGCAGCGACCCAAGGCGACCAGCAACCCGGCCAGCGGCTGGAACCCCAGCCCCGCCTCTCCCGGTAGCTGCCCTGTCGATCGCAACCCCAGGCGACCAGAACCCGGCAGGCAGCCAGCAGCACCGACTGCCGCCGCCCATCGGCGCTGCATCCAGAATACGAGACGTATGTCCACATCGCGAGATTGACGGACGAGGCGGGGGTGAGCGTGTCAGGATTTCGCCTATGCCAGCCACCGCCGTCGTCCTCGTGGTCCGACGCCACGTCGACTTGATGCGCGTCTACGGCTGCAGCATGTGTCCGGCCCGCTGAGGCCGGCCGACTGCCCCTGACGGGGCACCTCTCTGTGTCCGCCCGGCACCGCTCCGGTGCCGCGAGTGACCTCTCGGCTGGCCGCCCTGTCGCGATGCCATCCACCACCGATCTCGAGGAACTCCCATGACTGCTGACGCAGCCACGCAGGCGGCCACCCGGCCGCCTCGGCGCCAACCGCGCGGGCGCGCGCGGGGCGAGGGCCAGTGGGCGCTCGGCTACCGCGAGCCGCTCAACGCCAACGAGCGGGTCAAGAACGACGACAACGGACTCAACGTGCGGGCCCGGATCGAGAACATCTACTCCCGGCGCGGCTTCGCCTCCATCGACCCGACCGATCTCAACGGCCGGATGCGCTGGTGGGGTCTCTACACCCAGCGGCGGCCCGGCATCCCCGGCGGCAAGACGGCCAGCCTGGAGCCGCACGAGCTGTCCGACGAGTTCTTCATGATGCGGGTGCGTTGCGACGGTGGGCGGCTCTCGGTCGCCCAGCTGCGGACGCTGGCCGACATCTCCTCGACGTACGCCCGAGACACCGCCGACATCAGCGACCGCCAGAACATCCAGTACCACTGGATCCGCATCGAGGACGTGCCGACCATCTGGGCTGCCCTCGAAGAGGTCGGTCTCACCACCGCCGAGGCCTGCGGCGACACCCCGCGGGTGATCCTCGGCTCGCCCGTGGCGGGTGTCGCGGAGGACGAGATCATCGACGGCACGCCGGCGATCGAGGAGATCGTGCGGCGCTTCATCGGCGACCCCGCGCTGTCCAACCTGCCGCGAAAGTTCAAGACCGCGGTCTCCGGATCGCCCTCCCAAGACGTGGCCCACGAGATCAACGACGTCTCGTTCGTCGGGGTGGTGCACCCCGAGCTCGGCCCAGGGTTCGACGTCTTCGTCGGCGGCGGGCTGTCGACCAACCCGATCTTCGCCCAGCGGCTGGGCGCCTTCGTCACGCTGGAGGAAGTGCCCGAAGTCTGGTGCGGTGTCGTGGAGATCTTCCGCGACTACGGCTATCGACGGCTTCGGAACAAGGCCCGGCTGAAGTTCCTGGTGGCCGATTGGGGCGCCGAGCGATTCCGTGAGGTCCTCGAGAACGAATACCTGCACCGGCGGCTCACCGACGGACCCGCACCGCCGCCGCCGAGCGGCCGGCGCGACCACGTCGGCGTGCACCAGCAGCGGGACGGTCGCTTCTACGTCGGCGCGGCTCCGGTCGTCGGCAGGGTGAGCGGCAAGGTCCTGGCCGGACTGGCCGACCTTGCCGAGGCGGTCGACAGCGACCGGGTCCGCTTGACCACCCACCAGAAGCTGCTGGTCCTCGACGTGCCCGAGGACAAGGTCGACCAGGTATGCATCGGTCTGCGGGAGCTCGGTCTCGATCCGACCCCGAGTGAGTGGCGTCGCGGCACGATGGCCTGCACCGGGTTGGAGTTCTGCAAGCTCGCCATCACCGAGACCAAGGAGGTGGCCGGGCGGGCGGTGCTGCAGCTGGAGGAGCGGCTGCCCGACTTCGCCAACCCGCTCAGCCTGCACGTCAACGGCTGCCCCAACTCCTGCGCCCGGATCCAGGTCGCGGACATCGGCCTGAAGGGGCAGATCGTGACCGACGATCACGGCAACCAGGTGGAGGGCTTCCAGGTGCACCTCGGCGGCGAGCTCGGCCCCGACGACCAGGTCGGCCGCAAGCCGCGGGGGCTGAAGGTGACCAGCGCCGACCTGCCGGACTACGTCGAGAGGCTGGCCCGCCGCTACGACGAGCAGCGTGCCGACGACGAGACCTTCGCGGCCTGGGCCCGCCGCGCGGAGGAGGCGGATCTGGCATGAGGACCGCACCCGACGCCACCACGATCAAGGACGCCCGTGACCTCGAGGACGCTTACGGCCTGGTCGTCGCCGAAGCCGCGTCGCTCGACGACGACACCCTCGAGCAGCTCGCCACCGACGCCGGCAGCCGGCTCGAGGAGGCCTCCGCCGAGGACGTGCTCGCCTGGGCCCGGCTGACCTTCGACAGCAGGTTGGTCGTGCTCGCCTCGATGGCTGACGGCGCGGTCGCCAACCTCGCTGGCCGAGCCGCTCCCGGCGTCGACGTGGGTTTCTTGGACACCGGGCTGCACTTCGTCGAGACGCTGGGCACCCGAGACGCCATCGCTGCCACCCTGCCGATCAACGTCATCTCCGCCAGGCCGGCGGTCACCCTCGAGCACCAAGAGCGGGAGCTCGGCCCGGCACTCTGGGAGCGCGATCCCGACCTGTGCTGCGCGATCCGCAAGGTGGAGCCGCTCGGCCGCCTGCTCGCGCCGTACCGCGCCTGGGTCACCGGCCTGCGCCGCGACGAGAGCGCCACTCGCGCGCAGACCCCCGTGGTGGCCTGGGACCCGCGGCGACGAAAGGTGAAGGTCAACCCGATCGCTCGGTGGACCTCGGCCGACGTCGAGCTCTACGCCGCCCAGCACGGCATCATCGTCAACCCGCTCAAGCAGATCGGCTACGCCTCGATCGGCTGCTGGCCGTGCACCCGCCCGGTCGGTGAGGGCGAGGACGAGCGGGCGGGCCGTTGGGCGGGAGCCAGCAAGACCGAGTGCGGGATCCACCTGTGACCGACCTGACGCCCCTGCTGCTCGACCTGCACGGTCGACGCGTGGTCGCCGTGGGTGGCGGCCCGGTGACCGCCCGTCGGCTCGATGCCTGGCTCGAGGCCGGCGCCGACGTGCACGTGATCGCGCCGTATGCCTGCGAGGACATCTGGGATCACGCCGAGGCTGGCCGCCTGGTGCTGCACCTGCGCGAGTTCGAGCCCGCCGACCTGGACCAGGCCTGGCTGGTGCACACCGCCACCGGCGACCGACTCTGTGATGAGGCGGTGTCGACGGCTGCGGAGGAGCGCAGGCTCTGGTGCGTCCGAGCGGACGCGGCCGGGGAGGGTACGGCGCGTACGCCGGCGGTCGCTCGCGTCGGAGACGTCGTCGTCGGTGTCAACGCGGGCGACGACCCGCGCCGAGCGGCCCGACTGCGCAACGCCGTGGCCGAGCGGCTGGCCACCGGTGAGTTGCCGCTGCGCCGCACGCGCACTGGTCAGGGTCATGTCGCACTCGTCGGTGGCGGACCGGGTGCCGCGGGCCTGATCACCCTGCGTGGGCGTCAGCTGCTGGCGCAGGCCGACGTGGTCGTGGTCGATCGGCTCGCGCCGAGGGCACTGCTCGACGAGCTCGACCCGGACGTGGAGGTCGTCGAGGCAGGCAAGGCCCCCGGTCGTCACCTGTTGGCCCAGGAGGACATCAACCGGGTGCTCGTCGACCGAGCCTCGGCTGGGCTGCGGGTGGTCAGGCTCAAGGGCGGCGACCCTTATGTGCTGGGACGGGGCAGCGAGGAGGCAGAGGCCTGCCGCGCGGCCGGGATCGAGGTCGAGGTCGTGCCCGGTGTCACTAGCGCCCTTGCTGTCCCCGCCGCCGCAGGCATCCCTGTCACGGCCCGCGGTGTGACCAGCAGGTTCACGGTGATCTCCGGCCACGACGGGCTCTTGGACTTCGCCACCCTGGCGGCCCTGGAGGGGACGCTGCTGTTCTTGATGGGGGTGGCTCGGCTCGGCGAGATCGCCGCCGAGCTGGTCGGTCACGGTCGTCGCCCCGACGAGCCGGTGGCCGTGGTGGAGCGCGGCACCTTGCCCGACCAGCGGGTCACCACCGGCACCCTGGCCACCATCGCCGAGATCGCCGCGGAGCGGTCCGTGGCCAACCCGGCAGTGATCGTGATCGGCGATGTGGTGGACCTCGCCACGGTGCCCTCCGAGGTGTGGTCCGAGTGACTCGCCACCTGCTGCTCGCACACGGCTCGCCGGACCCCCGGCACGCGACGTTCGTCCGAGCCCTTGTGGCCGCGGTCACCGATCGCGGCCCCGCTTGCGAGGTCGCCTTCCTCGAGCACGACCTGCCCCGCGCCGCGACCTGGCTGGCCGACGTCGAGGAGGACGTCACCGCGTTGGGGCTGCTTCTCGCACCCGGCTATCACGCTCGGGTCGACCTTCCGCGGCTGCTCGCGCGGGTCACCCCCGGAGTCACCGTCACCGACCGCGGGGTGCTCGGCTCGGGTCGCTGGCTGCATGCGGCCCTCGACGAGGTCATCGCGGCGGCAGGTGGCACCGACCACTCACCGATCGCTGTCGTGACCGCGGGCTCTTCGCGGCCCGAGGCGGGCGCACACGTCGCTGACTTCGTGGCTGAATGGGCCGCCGAGCGCCCCGGACCGGCATACGCCGTCACCGATCTCGCCGACCTCCCCCTGCTCGCGCTCGCCCGGCCCGATGCCCTGGTCGTCCCCCATCTGGTCGCGCCGGGAGTCTTCGCCGACCGGATCCGCGAACGGGCCTCCCGATGCGGTCTCGCCAGCGCGGCGCCGATCGGGACCGCGGCAGCATTCGTCGACGTGCTCGAGGCACGGTTCGCGGAGAGTCCGCTCCTGCGATAGACATGGGCCGTGACCGAGGACAACACCACCCCGGAGGCGGCCCACCAACTCGACGCGACCGACCCGCTAGGGTCCTACCGCGATCGGTTCGTCGGGGCTGAGACCCCGCTGGTCTACTTCGACGGCAACTCGTTGGGCAGACCGGCGCGCGCGACGGCCGATCGACTCGCCCGATTCGTCGCGGAGGACTGGGGCGGTCGACTGATTCGCGGCTGGGACGAGCAGTGGTACGAGCAGCCCTTGGCGCTGGGCGACCGGCTCGGTCGTGTGGTGCTCGGCGCAGCACCCGGCCAGACCGCGGTCGGCGACTCCACGACCGTGCTGCTCTACAAGGCCGCCCGGGCGGCCGTCGACGCGCAGGTGCAGGCGGACCCCGCCCGTCGGGAGATCGTCATCGACACCGACAACTTCCCTACGGACCGCTACCTCGCTGAGGGGATCGCCGCCGAGCGGGGCCTCACCGTGCGCTGGGTAGAGGTCGACACGACCGTCGGGGTAACGGCCGATCTGCTCGCACCGGCGCTGGGTCCGCAGACCGCGCTGGTCTGGCTCAGCCACGTCGCCTACCGCTCGGGCTTCGTCGCCGACGGTCCGGGGCTGACCAGGCTCGCCCACGAAGCGGGCGCGCTCATCCTCTGGGACCTGTCCCACTCGGTCGGTTCGGTGCCGCTCGCCCTCGACGAGTGGGCGGCCGACCTGGCCGTCGGCTGCACCTACAAGTACCTCAACGGCGGACCCGGCTCGCCAGCCTTCGGGTACGTCGCCGTGCGTCACCACGCCCTGCTCGCCCAACCGATCACCGGTTGGATGGGGCACCGGGACCCGTTCTTGATGGGCCCCGACTTCCACGCGTCGCCGGGGATCCGCAGCCTGCTCTCCGGCACTCCGCCGATCACCGGGATGCTGCCGATGCAGGACATGCTCGATCTGATCGAGGAGGTCGGCATGGACGCCATTCGGGCCAAGTCGCTCCGGCTGACCGGCTATGCGCTCGAGCTCGCCGAGGCCTGGCTCACGCCGTTGGGTGTCACGATGGGCTCACCCGCCGACGAAGCGACCCGGGGTGGTCACGTCACCTTGCTGCATCCCGCGATGCGCGAGGTCACCGCTCGGCTCTGGAAGCAAGACGTGATCCCCGACTACCGCGACCCGCACGGGCTGCGGATCGGGCTGTCGCCGCTCTCGACGAGCTTCACCGAGGTGTATCAGGGGATGGCGGCGGTGCGTGACGAGCTGGCCGGGCTCGGGTGAGCTGGACCAACGACCTGGGTCAACCCGTGGGGGACCCAGTGGGCGACTGGGTGGCCAGGCTCACTCCGGGACGAGTGTCGCTGTCCGGCCGTTACGTCGAGCTGGAACCGGTTGGCCCGGCGCACGTGGACGGGCTGCTGCGCTCGGTGTGCGCCGAGGATGACGAGTCGTTGTGGACCTATCGCTCGGTGCCGCGGCCGGTGGAGCGATCCGAGGTGACCGCCCTGGTGGACTGGCTGACCGACCAGACGCCGGGGGTGACCTTCGTGGTCCTCCCCGAGGGACACCCGCACGCGCAAGGACTGGTCTCGCTGATGCGCGTCGACGCGGCCAACGGATGCCTGGAGGTCGGCGGCATCATGTGGTCGCGACAACTGCAGCGGACCAGAGCGGCCACAGAGGCGCTGGTGCTCATCGCGACGTACGTCTTCGAGGAGCTCGGCTATCGACGGCTGGAGTGGAAATGCGACAGCCTCAACGAGCCCTCCCGAGTCGCCGCGCGCCGGCTCGGCTTCAGCTACGAGGGCAGGTTCCGGCAGGCCCTGGTCGTCAAGGGTCGCAACCGTGACACCGACTGGTTCTCGATCATCGACACGGAGTGGCCACGGCTGCGGACGGCGTACGACGCGTGGCTGTCCCCGGACAACTTCGACGACGACGGCGGGCAGGTGCAGCCGCTCTCGGCCTTGATCGCCCGCACGAACAGCGAGCCCCGACGCTGACGCGTCGAGGCTCGCTGCCCTGCTTGCCGCTAGGCCGTCACTTCTTGGGGACGGTCAGCACCTGGCTCCGCTTTCCGCTGGCACCGTGCAGGTGGAACACCAGCGCCTTCGCCTTCGGCGTGGCCGACGTCAGCTTGATCTTGCCGCGCTTGTCGAGCCAGAGCGGGTTGCCGGTGGCGACGGCCGGCTTGCCGGCGTTGAACTTGCCGGGCACGTCGACCCAGTCGATGTAGTCGCCGGTGTAGCCGTACCACGTGCCGACGGAATACCTCACCTGGGCCTTCTTCTTGCCCTTCAGACCGATCGCGTCCTTCCACACCGGCAGCAACACCACGTTGTTGTCGAACACGTTGGTGTCCACGTCGCCGAAGTTGAAGTTGATCGGCTCCGCGTCCACCAGGTCGCCACTCTCCATGTCGAAGGTGAGGGCCAACGGGACATCTGTGCCCGGCCTGAGGCCGACGTAGGTGTCGAAGTCAGGAGTGCCGTCACCGTTGACGTCGTAGTAGACATCTGGGCTCAACACGTTGCCGATGTTGGGCCAGTCACTTCGCGTGGAGATACCGAACCACAGCCAGTTCTTGGTGGCTCCCGCGCCGACCTCCTTGATGTCGCCAGCGCGCTCGGTCGCCGAGGAGGTGCAGCCGATCGGGTCCTCACCGACACCACACTTGGGCAACTTGCCGCTCTTGGCGCCGAGCTGCATCACCGACATCAGCGACCGGAAGGCACTGGCACCGCTGCCCTGCTTCACCCCGGCACCGGTCACCTTGAGCGCCTTGTGCTTGCCGTGGGTGACCTTGGCCTTGGTCTTCGAGACCGGCTTCGCGCCGCCGTAGACCGGCACCCGCAGGTCGGATCCACCGACCGGCGTGACCACCACGCGACCCGACGAGTCGGTCACGAACTGGCGAGGCACCGAGGCACCGAAGATGTCGACCACCTGCTCGCGAGCCATCGTCTTGTCGAGCGTGTGCCGCAACGCCTTCGGCTGGATCGTCATGGTGATGGTGGCCGTCTTCTCGGCACCCGCACCCACGACCAGCTTCTTCGGCGAGACGCTGTAGCTCACACCGGGCGAGGAGTTCACCGACTGGTAGGCCAGGTTGACCGTCACCGCATCGGCGCCAGTGTTCTTGACGACCAGCTTCTTGGTCCTGCTGACCTTGCCAGCGGTCACGGCGACCGGCACCGGCCCGAACGACGCCGAGACGACGTTCGCCGGAGTGTTGACGTAGGCCAGCACGCTGGCATCGGATGCTGCCAAGGCGTCCACCCGACCCGCTCCGACCCTCGCTGGGGCATAGCGGGTGCCGCTCTGGTTCTCCCCGGTCCAGAGGTCGTGGGTCGCGTTGTTCATCACCGCGGCCTTGATCATCAGCGGGCTCCAGTCGGGGTGCTTGGCCTTGACGATCGCGGCGATGCCGGCCGTCAACGGCGAGGCCATCGAGGTGCCCGAGATCACCAGGACCTTGTTGCCCGAACCCATCCCGGCCGAGGCGATGGTGTCGCCCGGAGCCGTCACATCGGGCTTGACCACCCCGATCGACCCGCGCGGACCGCGGGAGCTGAAGCTGGACAGGGTGTCGCTGATCCCTGGGTTGACGTCACGGATGGTCGCCTGGAGGGCGCCGTCGAAGGTGACGTTCAGCGTGCCAGCCGTCACGGCCGGCTGCAGCTTGTCGGTCTCGGACTTCGGAAGCTGGAAGACCGGGATGTCCGCGTCACCGGTGATGCCGGCGCCGAAGACGTTCAGCCCCGAGGTGAAGATTGCGCCGATCGCGCCGGCGTTCTTGACGTTGGCCGCTCGAGCAGCGGAGCCGCAGCGCCGGGTGGCGTCGTTGTCGTCCCAGATCAGCCAGGCGACCTTCCCCGCGACCGCTGCCGCGTCGCCACCGCTCAGCACGTCGCAGCCATCCGCGTTGGCGCCAGGGATGGCGACCACGTCGCCGGTCACCGGAGCCTCGTTGGCCCAGTCGTAGGCGACCGACATCTGGCCGGCACTGGTGCCGGCCACGCCGCCCGGTGCGTTCACGGTGAGACCGTCGCGCAACTGGTAGGAGTCGACCGAGCTGGCCACCGTCAGCGCGGAGATCGCGTTGCCGGGCGCGCCGCCGGTGTCGGTGAGGTCGCCGTTGTTGCCCATCGAGATGACGGGCAGCACGCCGAGCTTGGCGAGCTTGTTCACCACGGCGTTCTCGGGGTCGTCCTCGTTGCCGTAGTCCGAGCCGAGGGACATGTTGATCATGTCGAGGTGGTCGTCGAAGTTGCCGTCACCGTTGGGGTCCAGGGCCCAGTCCAGCGCCGGGATCACCTCGTCGGTGGTGCCCTCGCAGCCGAACACCTTCAGGCCGTAGAGCTCCGCCTCGGGAGCCATGCCCGGGCCGACCTCCATGTCCATCAGGTCGTCGCCGTCGAGGTCGGCGTAGTCGCCGTTGAACGTCGAGCCGTTGGCCTTCACCCCATAGCCCGCCGCCGTGCCCGCCACGTGCGTCCCGTGCTCGTTGCAGTCCAACGGGTTCTCGTCCGGCTGGGGGACGGAGGTGGGGTCGTCGGCGTCGTAGTCGTCACCGACGAAGTCATGGCCGCCTTGGATCTTCGCCTTGCCCTTCGCCGGCAGCGCGTCACGCCAGTCGGGGTCGGCCGAGTTGGCGTGCGCGTCGTCGTACGCCTCGGGGGTGCCGGGGCCGCCGAAGTCGGCGTGGGTGTAGTCGATGCCGGTGTCGATGATCCCGACGCGGACGCCCTCACCGGTGCCGCCGGCGAACTTCCAGGCGTCGAGCGCCTTGACGAGCTGGGCGGTGTTCGCGTTGGTGGCCGTCTTGGGGATGATCCGCGAGACCTTCACCACCCCCGACATCGCCGCCAGGGCCGAGGCGCCGTCGGTCGTGGTCCGCACGCCCATGCCGGGCAGTGCGTTGGACACCACGAAGAGCGAGGTCGCCTTCGAGTCGCTCTTGCGAGCCGTGGCGAGTGCGGTCTTGGCCTGCGACGAGACCGCGCTCCGGCGGTCCTTCGCGACCTTGCTGCTTCCGGTACGACGCGCGGCGTCGGCCGCGCCTTCGCCCGCGAACTGAACGAAGAACGCCACCCGAGCGTCCTTCGTCTGCTCGCGGCGCTGGATGTCGAGACCGCGGACGTCCACGCGCTTGGGCGCGTTGAGCATCGGGGCCTTCTCGGCCTTCTTCTCGGCGGCGGTGGCCGCAGGACTGGCGATGCTCAGTGCGGTGGCTGCGGCGGTGACCGCGACCAAGCCGGCCCAGGCTCGTGACTTGAGTCGTCGTGGCTGCACGGGGCTCCTCCCTGAGGGTTCGGCGGGCGAAAAAGAGAGGAGAGCGCAGCCGCCCGAGGAACCACGCCTCTCGGCGGGACGATAGACCTTCGGTGCCCCGACTGAAAGGGGTCAGGCGGACAAGATTGGGTTGCAGTGACCCTTGTCCTCTACCTCGCACGCGGGGAGACTCGCCGAATGAGCATCCTCACCGGCGACGATGTAGCGGCAGCGGATCTCCCCGATTGGCGCCAGCTCCTCCAGGCATTGCACGCCCGCTTCCGCACTGGAGACTTCGCGACCGGACTGGCCCTGGTGAACCGGATCGGGGCGCTGGCCGAAGCCGCCAACCACCACCCCGACGTCGATCTGCGCTACTCCCTGGTCGACGTCAGACTGCAGAGCCACGATGCAGGCGGGATCACCTCTCGAGATCTCGCCCTGGCGCGGGAGATCTCGGCGGCCGCTGCCGCTCTCGACGTCGCCGCTGCTCCGGCGGAGGTGCAGACCCTCGAGGTCGCCCTCGACTCCAAGAACCGAGCGGGTGTCCGGCCGTTCTGGCTTGCCGTGCTGGGCGGCTCGGCGGAGGCGTCCCGTGACGAGGAGGTGGTCGACCCCACCGGCGCTGTGCCGTCCTTGTGGTTCCAGGGCACCGACTCCGAGGAGCCGGATCGGCAGCGCTTCCACCTCGACATCGTCGTCCCGCACGACGTGGCCCAGGAGCGGGTGGCTCAGGCAGTCGCTGCGGGTGGCCGCCTGGTCACCGACGAGTTCGCACCCTCCTTCTACGTCCTGGCCGACGCGGAGGGGAACCAGGTCTGCGTGTGCACCTGGCAGGACAGGGACTGACCTGCCCCTGAGACGCGAGTCCCATGATTCGAGACGGGTGGCAGACTGGGTTGACGCCACCGGAGTCCGACAGGGACCGTAGGTCCATGCGCGCACAGATCCTCGTACGCCTTCGACGCGTGAGCTAGGGAGACCTCCCCGCGCTTGCGCGTCACCCCTCGTCGCCCGCCCGGGGCCGAGGGGTTTTTTGTTGGGCTGATGCCAACGGACCGCCGCACCACTGAGGACAGGAAGAAGAGATGAGCGAGCAGGACGCCGCCGACCAGATCACCGGCGCGCAAAGCCTGATCAGGTCCCTGGAGCATGCCGGGGTGAGCGACATCTTCGGGATCCCGGGAGGCGCGATCCTCCCGGCGTACGACCCGCTGATGGACTCCCGCAAGATCCGCCACGTGCTCGTGCGGCACGAGCAGGGTGCCGGCCACGCGGCGTCGGGCTACGCCTCGGCCACCGGCCGGGTCGGAGTCTGCATGGCGACGTCGGGTCCCGGCGCCACCAACCTGGTCACCCCGCTCGCGGACGCCTACATGGACTCGGTCCCGATGGTGGCGGTGACCGGCCAGGTCGGCGCGGCCATGATCGGCACCGACGCCTTCCAGGAGGCCGACATCCGCGGCATCACGATGCCGATCACCAAGCACAGTTATCTGGTCACCGACCCGGCCGAGATCCCGCGGACCGTCGCCCAGGCATTCCACATCGCCGCTACCGGGCGACCCGGGCCGGTGTTGGTCGACGTGGCGAAGTCCGCGCTGCAGGCGATGACCACGTTCGACTGGCCGACCGAGCTCAGCCTGCCCGGCTATCGCCCCGTGACGCGACCGCACAGCAAGCAGGTCCGCGAAGCAGCCCGGCTGATCTTGGAGTCCCGCCGCCCCGTCCTCTACGTCGGCGGAGGCACGGTCCGCGCCGGCGCCTCGCCGGAGCTGCTGCGGCTGGCCGAGCTCACCGGCATCCCGGTGGTCACCACGTTGATGGCCCGTGGTGCCTTCCCCGACAGCCACCCCCAGCACCTCGGCATGCCCGGCATGCACGGCACCGTCGCGGCGGTGGCCGGCCTGCAGCGCAGCGACCTGATCATCAGCCTGGGCGCCCGCTTCGACGACCGGGTCACCGGCAACCTCGACTCGTTTGCCCCGCACGCCCGGGTCATCCACGCCGACATCGACCCCGCCGAGATCGGCAAGAACCGCTACGTCGACGTCCCGATCGTGGGGGACGCCAAGGAGGTCATCGCCGATCTCGTGGTCGCACTCGAGGCCGAGGCGGCCGCAGGCAACACCGGCGACTACGAGGCCTGGGTGGAGTTCCTGGTCGGCGTGCGCCAGCGCTACCCGCTCGGGTACGACGTCCCGGCGGACGGCAGCCTGGCCCCACAGCACGTCTTGGAGCGGTTGGGCCGGATCGTCGGACCGGAGGCCGTCTATGTTGCCGGCGTCGGCCAGCACCAGATGTGGGCGGCCCACTTCGTCGGCTACGAGCACCCACGCACCTGGATCAACTCGGGAGGCCTCGGCACCATGGGATACGCCGTGCCCGCGGCGATGGGCGCCAAGGTCGGCCTGCCCGACTCCACGGTCTGGGCGATCGACGGTGACGGCTGCTTCCAGATGACCAACCAGGAGCTGGCCACCTGCACCATCGAGAACATCCCGGTCAAGGTCGCCATCATCAACAACGAGGCGCTCGGCATGGTGCGCCAGTGGCAGACGCTGTTCTACAACGAGCGCTACTCCAACACCACGCTCCAGCATGCGCACACCCCGGGCCGGATCCCGGACTTCGTCAAGCTGGCCGAGGCCTACGGATGTGTCGGGCTGTCCTGCGACTCGCCCGACGACGTGGATGCCACCATCGAGAAGGCGATGGAGATCAACGACGTGCCCGTCGTGGTCGACTTCCGCGTGCACCGCGACTCGATGGTCTGGCCGATGGTCGCCGCGGGCGCCAGCAACGACGACATCAAGTACGCCCGGGACCTGGCCCCGGAGTTCGACAAGGACGACCTGTGAGGACGGGGGAGGACCACCGATGAGCAAGCACACCCTGTCGGTGCTGGTCGAGAACAAGCCCGGCGTGCTGGCCCGAATCGCCGGCCTGTTCAGCCGGCGCGGCTTCAACATCGACAGCCTCGCGGTCGGCCCGACCGAGCATCCCGAGATCTCGCGGATGACCATCGTGGTCGGCGTCGAAGACCTGCCGTTGGAGCAGGTCACCAAGCAGCTGAACAAGCTGGTCGAGGTGATCAAGATCGTGGAGATGGACCCCGCCCAGTCGGTGAGCCGTGAGCTCCTGCTGGTCAAGGTCAAGGCCGACGCCGACAGCCGGGGTAAGGTCCTCGACGCCGTCCAGCTGTTCAAGGCCAGGGTCGTCGACGTGGCGCCCGACGCGGTGACGATCGAGGTCACCGGCAACACCGACAAGCTCGCCGACTTCCTCCGCGTGATCGAGCCGTTCGGCATCCGCGAGCTGGTCCAGTCCGGGACGGTGACCATCGGCCGCGGCCCGCGGTCCATCAGCGAGCGCTCCCTCCGACCCGTGCCGGTGGCTACCACCAGCGCCTGACCCTCCCAGAATCCCACCGCCCGACGGTGGGACACGTATCAGAAAGAGAGTTTCACCGTGGCCGAGATGTTCTATGACGACGATGCCGATCTGTCCCTGATCCAGGGCAAGCGGGTCGCCGTCCTCGGGTATGGCAGCCAGGGGCATGCCCACGCGCTGTCACTGCGTGACTCGGGCGTCGACGTCCGAGTCGGGCTGCCCGAGGGTTCGAAGTCGCGCGCGAAGGCGGAGGCCGAGGGGTTGCGCGTGCTGACGCCGGCCGAAGCCAGCGCCGAGGCAGACGTGATCGTGATCTTGGCGCCCGACCACGTCCAGCGCAGTCTCTACGCGGAGTCGGTCGAGCCAAACCTCGCACCGGGCAAGGCGCTGGTCTTCGGTCACGGCTTCAACATCCGGTTCGGCTACATCACCCCGCCCGCCGGGGTGGACGTGTTCATGGTCGCGCCCAAGGGCCCGGGTCACCTGGTCCGGCGGGAGTACGTCGACGGCCGCGGTGTGCCGGTGCTGGTGGCGGTCGAGAAGGACGAGACGGGCCAGGCCTGGCCGCTGGCGTTGTCGTATGCCAAGGGCATCGGTGGGCTGCGTGCGGGCGGCATCAAGACGACCTTCAAGGAGGAGACCGAGACCGACCTGTTCGGTGAGCAGAGCGTCCTGTGCGGGGGTGCCTCGCAGCTGGTCATGTACGGCTTCGAGGTGCTGACCGAGGCGGGCTACCAGCCCGAGGTCGCCTACTTCGAGTGCCTCCACGAGCTCAAGCTGATCGTCGACTTGATGTATGAGGGCGGTATCGCCAAGCAGCGCTGGTCGGTCTCTGACACCGCGGAGTACGGCGACTATGTCTCCGGTCCCCGCGTGCTCGACGAGCATGTGAAGGAGAACATGCAGCGGATCCTGGCCGAGATCCAGGACGGCACGTTCGCCCAGCGGTTCATCGACGACCAGGACGCCGGTGCACCGGAGTTCAAGGCGCTGCGCGCCAAGGCCGAGGCGCACCCGATCGAGGCGACCGGCCGCGAGCTGCGCAAGCTGATGGCCTGGGTGAAGAGCCACGACTCCGACTACGTCGAGGGCACCGCAACTCGTTGAGACGCCGGCACGGCGGAGGAGGAGGCCTGTCGTGACGGGAGAGCACCGCTACACGCACGGCCACGCCGAGAGCGTGCTGCGCTCACACCGCTGGCGGACGGCTGAGAACTCTGCCGCCTACCTGCTACCGCACCTGGAGCCGGGCCAGGCTCTGCTCGACGTGGGCTCCGGTCCGGGGACGATCACGGCCGATCTGGCCGAGCTGGTCGCCCCCGGACCGGCGACCGCGCTCGAGCACACCGCCGAGGCGGTCGAGCTGACGCGGGGTGAGCTGGACCGACGTGGTCTCCAGCAGGTTGTCGTGCGGCAGGGCGACGTACACGACCTGCCCTTCGACGACGCCTCCTTCGACGTGGTGCACGCCCACCAGGTGCTGCAGCACGTCGCCGACCCGGTCCGCGCCCTGCGGGAACTGGCCCGGGTCACCCGACCCGGTGGCGTGGTCGCGGTCCGGGACTCCGACTACGCCGCCTTCGCCTGGCATCCCGCCTCACCCGAGCTGGATCGATGGCTGGCGCTGTATCGCGACCTCGCCCGCGCCAACGGCGGTGAGCCGGACGCCGGTCGCCGACTGCTCGCCTGGGCGCACGCCGCCGGATTGGACGACGTCACCGTCACGTCGTCGACCTGGACCTTCGCCACTCCAGCAGACCGGGCCTGGTGGGGCGGCCTGTGGGCGGATCGGCTGCTCGACTCGGCCTTCGGCGACCAACTGCTCGAGACCGGCCGCGCGACGCCCACCCAGCTGCAGGAGATGGCCGACGGCTGGCGCGCCTGGGCCGAGGAGCCCGACGGGTGGTTCGCCGTGCTCCACAGTGAGCTGCTCGTTCGCCGCTGACCAGGGGCAACGATTCGACCCCGCGTAGGCGGCGCGCGTTCGAGCGTGTATCGTGCGAGGTAAGGCTTACCTAACGGAGGTTTGCCTCACCTCAGTTGCTGTCACGCTAGGACCACGTTCATGCTCGCCAACTACTTGATCGGCCTCCGGGAAGGACTGGAGGCGGCGCTGGTCGTCAGCATCCTCGTGGCGTATGTCGTCCGCAGTGACCGCCGGCACCTGCTGCCGAAGATCTGGGCGGGAGTGGCTCTCGCTGTCGTGATCAGCCTCGGCTTCGGCGCCGCGTTGACCTTCGGCCCGCGTGGTCTGACCTTCGAGGCACAGGAGGCGATCGGCGGCACGCTGTCCATCGTCGCCGTCGGACTGGTGACCTGGATGGTCTTCTGGATGGCCGGCGCTGCGCGAGGGCTCTCCGCGGAGCTGCGCGGCAAGGTCGACGAGGCGGCCGACCGGGGCGGCTGGTCACTGGCGATCGTGGCGCTGCTCGCCGTGGGCCGGGAGGGCCTCGAGACGGCGCTCTTCTTATGGGCGGCGACCCAGGCGACGTCTAGCACCGGTGAGGCGAACTGGGCACCGCTGCTCGGTGCCGCCCTTGGGCTGGCGAGTGCGGTCCTGCTGGGCTGGCTCTTCTACCGCGGCGCTCTGCGCATCAACCTGTCCAAGTTCTTCACCTGGACGGGCGCCTTCCTCATCGTCATCGCCGCCGGGGTGCTCTCCTACGGTGTGCACGACCTGCAGGAGGCCGGCATCCTGCCAGGACTGAACAACTACCTCTTCGATGTCTCCGACGTGATCGAGCCGACCGGCTGGTTGGGCACGTTGTTGAAGGGCATCTTCAACTTCAGCCCGGTGACCACCAAGCTCGAGGCACTGGTGTGGATCTGCTACCTCGTGCCGACGATGACCTTGTTCCTGCGCAAGGTTCGTCGACCCACGCCGACTCCGGGTGCGAGCACCCCGACGCCGGTGTCCTGACCGACCTCTCTCCCAACCCGATCCGACCAGAAGGAACTCCATGTCACCCACTCGTGTGCCGGTGGTGATCGCACTCGCCACCGCCGTACCCTTTCTCGCCGCTTGCACGGAGAACACCAAGTCCGCCGACCCAGGCGACCCCAGGGCGCTGAGTGTCAACGCCTCGGACTCTGCCTGCGATGTGTCGGCGACCGACGCGCCCGCCGGCAACCTCACCTTCGACGTCAAGAACGACGGTTCGCAGGTGACCGAGTTCTACCTGCTCGCCTCCGATGGCCTGCGCATCGTCGGAGAGGTCGAGAACATCGGCCCCGGCCTGAACCGATCGCTGGTGGTCACCGCCCCCGAGGGTGACTACTTCACGGTCTGCAAGCCCGGCATGAAGGGCGACGGCATCCGCGCGGGCTTCCGGGTGACGAAGTCCGACGAGAAGGTGGAGGTCTCGGCAGACGACCAGGAGCTGATCGACCAGGCCACCACCAACTACAAGTCCTACGTCCAGGACCAGGCCGATCAGTTGGTCACGGGCACCCAGGAGTTCGTGGCCGCCTACAAGGCAGGCGACGACGACAAGGCGCGTGAGCTCTATGCGCCGACCCGCATGCACTGGGAGGACATCGAGACCGTCGCGGAGTCCTTCGGAGACCTCGATCCCAAGACCGACGCCCGCGAGGCCGACCTCGAGCCAGGTCAGAAGTGGACCGGCTGGCACCGCATCGAGAAGGACCTGTGGCCGCAGCGAGCCAAGAACTACACCCAGCTCACCCCGAAGGAGCGGAAGTTCTACGCTGATGACCTGATGAAGAACATCAACACCCTCAACAAGCGCATCGGTGGGCTCGACTTCACCGTCGACCAGATCGCCAACGGCTCGCGTGGCCTCCTCGAGGAGGTTGCGACCGGCAAGATCACCGGCGAGGAGGAGTACTGGTCGCGCACCGACCTGTGGGACTTCCAGGCCAACGTGGACGGCGCCCGAGTCGCTTTCGAGGGTGTCAAGCCGATCGTGGAGAAGAAGGACCCTGAGCTGGCCACCCAGCTGACGAGCGAGTTCGTTGCTCTCCAAGAGCTCCTGGACGCCCAGCGCGTCGGTGACGGCTTCAAGTACTACAACCAGCTGTCCAAGGCCGAGATCAAGCAGTTGGCCGACGCCGTCAACTCGCTGTCCGAGCCGCTCTCGAACCTCACCAGCGCCGTCTTGTCATGAGCAGGGTCACCCGTCGAGGCCTGCTCGGGGGCACCGCCCTCGCCGCAGGCTCGGCGGGTGCCGGGCTCGCCGTCGGCCACTGGGCAGCTGCGGATGCCTCGCCCGCCGCGGTGTCGGCGAGCAAGCAGTACGACTTCCACGGCGAGCACCAGAGCGGGATCGTCACCCCGGCCCAGGACCGACTGCACTTCGCCGCCTTCGACGTCACCACCGACTCTCGCGAGAAGCTGATCTCGCTGCTCCAGGACTGGGCCGAGGCCAGCCGTCGGATGATGGCCGGGTTGAGCGCAGGTCCGATCGGACCGACCGAAGGCGCCTACGACGTGCCGCCGGATGACACCGGCGAGGCGATCGGGCTGCCGCCATCCGGACTGACGATCACCGTCGGCTTCGGCCCGTCCATGTTCGAGGGTCGGCGGGGGGCGAGTCGCTTCGGCCTCGACAAGCGTCGACCGGGCCCGCTGCAGCCGCTCCCGCACTTCCCGGCCGACGTGCTCGACCCGGACCGCAGTGGGGGAGACCTGTGCATCCAGGCCTGTGCCGACGACCCGCAGGTCGCCGTACACGCCATCCGCAACCTTGCCCGGATCGCCTTCGGGAGGGCTGCGGTGCGCTGGTCCCAGCTCGGCTTCGGGCGCACGTCCACCACGAGCGTGAGTCAGTCGACACCACGAAACCTTTTCGGATTCAAGGACGGCACCGCCAACATCAAGGCAGAGGAGACCGAGGCGCTCGCTGAACACGTGTGGGTGCAGGACGGCGACGACCATGCCGGCTGGCTGGCCGGTGGCTCCTATCTGATCGCCCGTCGGATCGCGATGACCATCGAGGTCTGGGACCGGACCACGCTCGGCGAGCAGGAGAGCTTCGTCGGTCGGACCAAGCAGTCCGGGGCGCCGCTGTCCGGCGGCGAGGAGTTCACCGAGCCCGACTTCTCGATGCCTGGTAAGGGCGGCCCGGTGATCCCGCCGACCTCGCACGTCGCCGTCGTACACCCCGATCAGAACGACGGTGTCCGGATGCTGCGACGTGGCTACAACTTCGTCGACGGCAGCAACGCGATCGGCGGACTGGACGCCGGTCTCTTCTTCATCGCCTACGTCCGTGATCCGCTCACGCACTTCGTGCCGGTCCAGAACCAGATGGCGCGCACCGATGAGCTGATGGAGTATCTCCGGTTCACCAGCAGCTCGGTCTTCGCCGTCCCGCCGGGTGTGCGCGACGAGGACGACTGGTTCGGCTCGGCGCTGTTCGCCTGACTGCTGCGGGCGCGCTGCGCCGTGGCCGGAGGGAGTGGGCCACAATCATCACCGAGAGTGTGCTGGTCGAGCGGAGGGGTGCGTGCTGATGCGGGTCGAACAGATCGAGGCGCGGGTGGTGGACATGCCGCTGGTCACGCCCTTCCGCACCTCGCAGAGCCTGGAGGTCTCCCGCCGCGCCATGCTGGTGCGGGTCGACACCGACCGCGGACCCGGTTGGGCCGACCTCGCCGTCGAGGACGAACCGATCTTCGGTCACGAGTTCATCGACGCGACCTGGCCGGCCCTCGGCACGATCATGGCGCCACGACTGCTCGGTCGCGAGGTGACCGGATCCGCCGTCGCACACCTGCTGCGCGGGGTCGTGGGTCACCATGCCACCAAGTCGGCGCTGGAGATGGCGGTGCTCGACGCCGAGCTGCGCGCCGCGGGGATGAACCTGAGCGCCTACCTGGGCGGCGCACGGGACGCAGTGCCCGTCGGGGTCTCGGTCGGCATCACCGACACCCTGGACGAGCTGGTCGGCCTCGTCTCCGGCTACCTCGGCGAGGGCTATCCGCGGATCAAGCTCAAGGTCCAGCCTGGCTGGGACGTGGCTCTGTTGGAGCGGGTGCGAGCGGAGTTCGGTGACGAGTTCGACCTGCAGGTCGACGGCAACGGTGCCTACGGGCCGGCCGAGGTGTCACACCTCGCCTCGTTCGAGCGGTTCGGGCTGAGCATGATCGAGCAACCCTTCCCGGCTCTGGACCTGCGCAGCCACGAGCGGCTGGCCAGCGCGACCGGCGTACCGGTCTGCCTGGACGAGTCGGTGAAGTCGGCGCGCGACGCCCTGCGGGCCATCGAGACCGGTGCCTGCAGCGTGGTCAACATCAAGCCGGCCCGCGTCGGTGGCTATCTCGAGGCCCGCCGGATCCACGACGTTTGCGCCGCCGCGAGCGTCGCCGTGTGGTGTGGCGGAATGTTGGAGTCCGGGATCGGTCGCGCCCAGAACCTTGCCCTGGCGGCGCTGCCCGGATTCACCTATCCCAGCGACATCTCGGCAACCTCGCGCTACTTCGAGCGTGACCTGACCGAGGCCTTCGAGCTCGAGAACGGCTGTCTGCGAGTGCCGCGAGGAGCCGGCTCGGGGGTTACCGTCGACCTCGACGCCGTCGACGAGTTCACCGTTGCGCGGAAGGTGTACGACGGATCGGCGTCGGCGTGATGACCGGTGCGGAGCGTCGCCCAGCCGGTGCCGACCTGGTCGTGCGGGAGCTGACCGATCCGGCCGAGCTGCAGGCAGCCAACGACCTGTGGACGCGGACCTGGGGCGCCCCCGAGGCGTCCCTGACGGCCGACGTCCTGCGTGCGCTCGCTCATGCCGGCGGCTATGTCGGAGGTGCCTTCCGCGACGGTGAGCTGGTCGGCGCGGGAGCCGGATGGCTGGGGCGAGACGACGTCGGGGGGCCGCTCCACCTGCACTCCCACATCGTCGGCGTGCGGCCCGGCCAACAACGGACCGGGGTGGGACTCGCCGTGAAGCTGCACCAGCGAGAGTGGGCGCTGGGTCAGGGCATTCATCAGATGCGATGGACCTTCGACCCGATCCTGGCGCGCAACGCTGCCTTCAACCTCGGTCGTCTCGGAGCCCTTCCGCTCGCCTACCATCCCGACTTCTACGGCGAGCTGGACGACGACTACAACGCCGGCGACCCCACCGACCGCGTGGTCGTCGCCTGGGAGCTCGACCGGCCCTGGCCACCTCCAGCGGTGTCGGCCGACGAGGCGGTGGCGGTGCTCGCCAGCGATGCGGCCTCGGCCCCCAGTCGATCGTCGCCCGAGGGTGCCGAGCTGATCCGGGTGGAGATCCCGAGTGACTATGTCGCCCTGCGCCGCCGCGACCCGGCCACTGCGAGCGCCTGGCGGTCGGCGCTGCGCGAGTGTCTGGCCGGTGCGCTCGCCGAAGGCTGGGCGGCCGCGGGCTGGCAGCCGTTGGTCGGTCCGACGGCCGGTGGCTACCTGCTCCGACGCGGAAAAGGTGCAGACGACGGGGGATCTCCGGCCTGACCGGCTGCAAATTGTTGAGGTGTACCCGCAGTCGCCCCGGTGCTAGCGTCGTTGGGCATGAATTCGGCACTCACCCGACCCATCAGGCTCGGCACCGCCGGCCTGGCACTCGCGCTGACGACCAGTCTCGTCGCAGCGGCGCCGGCGAACGCAGCCAGCGTCGACGGCAACATCGGAGCCTTCGCCTACGCCAACGCGGGGGAGGCCAGCTGCGACGTTGTCCAAGCTCCCACTGGCGGCAACAGCAAGCAGTTCGTCACGGGCGACAAGCGCAAGCGGGTCAGCAAGGGTGGCAAGTTCCGAGTCGAGGACACCGGGGTGCTCGCCGCGAACGGCAAGATCCAGAACCGCACCACTGGTGACGGCTCGGGCCGTCCGGCGTTCAAGAAGGTGTCGTTCACCGCGCGGCACAAGATCGTGATGACCAACGGGGCGGGCGCGTCCTGCGACGTCACGGCGACCGCGGACAGCCAGTCCGGCGCCACCGTCGTGGTGCGCAAGAAGGGCAAGATCCGGTTGACCTGGCACCGCAAGGGCGGCGGCCAGCTGGCCGACATCTACCTGGCCGACAGCGACGGGAACGTGCTGGTGAGCACGAGCTCGAACGCCAAGCGCGGCAAGATCACCAAGAATGTGACGTCGGGGAAGTACAACCTGTTCGTGCAGTTCTATACGACCCTCAAGGAGCAGTCGATCGGGTCGGGGAAGCACAAGACCCGCACCACGAACTACACCTTCACCGCCCGCTTCGTGCGCTGAAGTTGGCGCCGGTCTGCCGCGGTCTTCCTCCGTCTGCCGCGGTCTTGTCGTGGCAAAGTGCCCTGTAAACCGGGTCCTCAGCCACCACAGCACCGCGGGAGATGGGTCTGCGTGGAAGTGGACTCCTCGGCGTGCGGGCGCCGTGGACGGGTAGAGTTGTCCGGGCACAGCGTCGTGCCACCTTCACTTCTTCTCTGACACCTCCGAGGTCACGCTGTGAGCAAGCCTGTCGTCCTCATTGCCGAGCAGCTCAGCCCCGCGACGGTGGCCGAGCTCGGCGCCGACTTCGAGATCCGGCACTGCAACGGTGCGGATCGCGGTGAACTGCTTCCGGCGCTCGCGGACTCCGACGCTGTGCTGGTGCGCTCGGCCACCAAGATCGACGCCGAGGCCCTGGCTGCGGCACCGCGGCTGAAGGTGGTGGCCCGCGCCGGCGTCGGCCTCGACAACGTCGACGTCAAGACCGCCACCCAGAGCGGGGTGATGGTGGTCAACGCCCCGACCTCCAACATCGTCTCCGCTGCCGAGCTGACCGTGGCGCTGATGCTCGCCGCCGCCCGCCACATCTCGCCGGCCCACGCCGCCCTCAAGGAGGGCGAGTGGAAGCGATCGAAGTACGCCGGCACCGAGCTCTACGAGAAGACCGTCGGCATCGTCGGGTTGGGCCGCATCGGCGTGCTCGTCGCCCAGCGGCTGAACGCCTTCGGCATGTCGGTGATCGCCTACGACCCCTACGTGCAGCCCGGCCGGGCTGCGCAGATGGGCGTCCGGCTGGTCGACCTTGACACGCTGCTGGCCGCCTCCGACTTCATGTCGGTGCACCTGCCGAAGACTCCCGAGACGGTGGGGCTGATCGGTGCCGAGCAGCTGGCCAAGGTCAAGCCGTCACTGGTGTTGGTCAACGCGGCTCGTGGCGGGATCGTCGACGAGGACGCGCTCTACGCCGCCCTCAAGGAGGGCCGGGTCGCCGCGGCCGGGCTCGACGTGTTTGCCACCGAACCGTGCACCGACAGCCCGCTCTTCGAGCTGGAGAACGTGGTCGCCACCCCGCACCTCGGCGCCTCTACTGACGAGGCGCAGGAGAAGGCGGGCATCGCCGTGGCCCGCTCGGTCCGGCTCGCCCTCTCCGGGGAGCTGGTCCCCGATGCCGTCAACGTGCAGGGCGGTGTCATTGCCGAGGAGGTCCGCCCCGGCATCCCGCTGACCGAGCGGCTGGGCCGGATCTTCACCGCCCTCGCGGGCGAGGTCGCGCAGTCGGTGGACGTCGAGGTCCGCGGTGAGATCACGGAGTACGACGTCAAGGTGCTCGAGCTGGCCGCGTTGAAGGGCATCTTCGCCGACGTCGTCGAGGAGCAGGTGTCCTATGTGAACGCGCCACTGCTGGCCGCCGAGCGCGGCACCGCCGTGCGCCTCGTCACCGACATCGACAGCCCCGACCACCGCAACCTGATCACGATCCGGGGCACCCTCGCCGACGGGTCGCAGGTCTCGGTGAGCGGCACCCTGGTCGGGATCGCCCAGCGGGAGCGGCTGGTCGAGGTCAACGGCTTCGACGTCGACTTGGAGCCCACCGATCACCTGGCCTTCCTGCGCTATGAGGACCGGCCGGGCGTGGTCGGCATCCTCGGTCGGATCCTCGGTGACGCCAAGGTCAACATCGCGAGCATGCAGGTCGCCCGCGACGAGCGGGGCGGCGCCGCCCTCGTCGCGCTGTCGGTCGACTCACCCATCCCGGCCGAGACGCTGGCCGAGGTCGAGGACGCCATCTCCGCCACCTCGGTCCGGGCCGCCAACCTGCGCTGACCCAACCTGCGCTGACTCCGTTCAGGCGACGATCGAGCGGGCACGGCGGGGGGCCGTCGACGTCGCGTCGACGTCTTCGCCACGGACGATCGGCCAGGCTTCGGCGAGGATCTCGACGGCCCGCTGCAGCTCGCTGACGGGGCGGGTGTAGGGGACTCGCACCCACGCCGCCAGCCCGCCCTGCGGTGCGAACACCGGCCCCGCGGCGACGGCCAGACCGCGGCGCTCGGCCTCCTCGGTGAGCGCGGCGGCGTTCGGCGTCGGCAACCGGCACCACAGCGCCAGCCCACCCCGCGGCAGCTCGAAGTCCCAGTCCGGCAACTGCTCGCGGAGAGCAGCGGCCAACGCGTCGCGCTGCTCGCGCAGCCGTTCTCGATGGAAGGCGAGCGTGGACGCCAGGTCGTCGAGCAGGTGGACCAGGGCCAGCTGCTCCAACACCGGAGTGCCCAGGTCGAGGGTGAGCCGGGCCTGCGTGAACGCCTCGGCCAGGTCTGGGTCGACGCGAGCCCAGCCCATCCGCAAACCACCCCACAGCACCTTGCTAGCGGCGCCGACGGTCAGCGCCGTGCCACCAGCCGCAGCGACGTGGGCGGCCAGCGGCCGGGGCATCTGCTGCCCCTCCAGCGCGAGCTGCTGGTGCGACTCGTCGACCACGACCACGGTGCGGGCATCGGCCAGGGCACGCGCTGCTCGGGCACGCTGCTCCTCCGACATCAGCTGGCCCGTGGGATTGTGGAAGTCGGGCACCAGGTAGGCCACCTTCGGCCGGAGCCGCCGGGCGGTCGACTCGAGCAGGTCCAAGTCCCAGCCCTGCGGCCCCACCGGCACCGGGCTGAGTCGGGCGCCCGCGCCGGCGAACGCCGCTGCGGCATTGGGATAGCCCGGCACCTCGACGAGCACCCGGTCACCCGGGCGGACTAGCGCCCGCGCCGCGATCGCGGTGGCGGTCTGCGCGCCGGGTGTGACGATCATCTGGCCTGCGGTGGTCGGCAGGCCACGTTGCGTGTAGCCCTCGGCCAGCAGTCGTTGCAGCTCGGGCAGGCCGGCGGGGTAGTAGCCGTGCCCGGAGAGGTATGCCGGCAGGTCGGCCACCGCGGCCTGGTAGGCGGCCGCCAGCCCCGGTGGGGCACTCGAGGCGGCGCAGTTGAGGTCGACAGCGAGATCGTCGCCGACTCGCGTGGTCAGCGCCCGGTCGAGGGTCCGGGCCCGGCCGCCGGGGATCCGGGTGAAGGTGCCCGCACCCCGCCGCGCGGTGGCGTACCCCTGCTCGGTCAGCAGCGCATAGGCCCGGGTCGCGGTGGTGCGGGAGACACCGAGACGCTCGCAGAGCTCCCGCTCGCTGGGCAGTCGCACGTCGACCGGGATGCGTCCGTCGCCGATCGCCAGCCGGAGGGCGTCGGCGAGCGAGGCGTACGCCGGCCGGGTCAGCGTGCCGACCACCTCGGCGACCCGGCTCGCGGTCACGACACGGGACACGCTGGTGGGCATGAAGGCCACTCTCGCACGATTGGCTATTTCTTCCAAGGCCAATTCCGCGAGACCATCGGGGACGTGACCCAGACCCCGTTGGCCAACCTCGGTCCCGCCGAGCAACTGCGCGCCGGCCGGATGCCGCGCCGCCTCGTGCAGCTCCTGGTCGGACTGTGGCTCTACGGCGTGTCGATGGGGCTGATGATCCGCAGCGGCCTGGGTCAGGTGCCCTGGGACGTGCTCCACTACGGCCTTGCGCTGCACCTGCCGCTGAGCATCGGCCAGGTCGTCGTGGTGGCGTCCTTCGTGGTCCTGCTGCTGTGGATCCCGTTGCGGCAGGCACCCGGTCTCGGCACCGTCCTTAACGCGGTGCTGATCGGGGTGGCGCTTGATGTCACCTTGGCCATGGTGACGGCGCCGTCGGCGGTGGCGATCCGGATCGCGTTCATGGTGGTGGGCATCCTCGGCAACGCTCTGGCGACGGCGCTCTACATCGGTGCGCAGCTCGGTCCGGGACCGCGCGACGGACTGATGACCGGTTGGTCGCGTCGCACCGGTTGGTCGCTCCGCCTGGTCCGGACCTCACTCGAGGTCATCGTGGTCGCCGTCGGGTGGCTGCTGGGCGGCGTCCTCGGGATCGGCACGGTCCTCTACGCCATCGCCATCGGCCCGCTGACCCAGCACCTGCTGCCGCTGTTCACCGTCCCGCTCGAGGAGCCGGGCCCTTAGGCTTAGCGACGCGTCGCGATGATGGCAGAGGCGTCGGAGGAGAGCATCACCTCGACGGCGGTGAAGCGCTCGTCGGTCAGCCACTCCTCACGGAGTGTGTCCACCCGGCCGTAGGCGATGGGCGGCCAGCTCTCGCACGGCGTGAAGTCGTCCAGCACCACGATGCCGCCCTCTTCGAGCAGGTCGGCGACCTGATCCACCCGGAGCTCGGCGAACTCCCCGGGGTCGAGGAACAGCAGCGAGAAGGGGCCCTTGTCGAGCAGCGTCGACCAGTCCGCCGCGAGCACGTCGACCTGAGGGTCGTCGATGAAGATGTCGGCCGCCGCCTGGGCCAGCTTCGGATCCAGCTCCGCGCTGAGGATGCGGGTGTCGCCCCGGACCCCCGAACGCAGCCATGCAGTGCCGACCCCGCAGCCGGTGCCGAACTCGGCGAGGGTCCCGCTCCTGGTGGCGGCGAGGGTCGCCAGCAGCCGTCCCGTCTCGTTGCGGCAGAACGACGCGTAGCCGGCGCGCCGCGACACCTCGAAGGCTCGCGAGACGATCGCGGGGACCTCGGGGGGCGCGCTCATGTCGGAGAGTGTGTCATTTCGAGATCGATGTCTCGGATGATGAGAAGGTGCGCGGACTGGTGGGCGCACCGGCGACGGTCGTCGTACGGTTGGCTCACCATGCGGAGCGTGTTCGTACTCATCGACTGCCGCGGCGAGGCCTCGTAGCAAGGCCACCTCGCCGCGGTGTTCGGCGTGGCGTGGCCTTGCAGTTCCTCTCTTCAGCCCAGTAGCTGCCTCCGCGGCGGGTCGCCTCCGGTTCACGTGCGATCCGCGGTTCACGAGGTTCGATGACCGGCCGACGACGCGTGATCCGCGTCCGGCCGCCATCGCTCGCCGCGGGGGGCCGCGCCGGGTCGTCAGATCGCACCGCCCATTCCTCAACTTTGCGAAAGCCGAACCGATGTTCTACGACATGTATCCCGAGTGGGGACCAGCCAGCCACGACCCGCAGAACCCGATGAGCGCCGAGGCCGTCCAGGCCGCGCTTGACCTGCGAGACAACGGCGGCCAGCGCCCCGACGACAACTAGTAGCGTTGCCGCCCATGCCCCCCACCACAGACGCCATCCGCCTCGCTGTCATCCCCGGCGACGGGATCGGCCAAGAGGTGACCGCAGAGGCACTGAAGGTGCTCGAGGCGGTCGCACCCATCAAGGTCGAGCCGACCCGCTACGACCTGGGTGCCGAGCGCTACCTCGCCACCGGCGAGGTGCTGCCCGACTCGGTGCTGGAGGAGATCCGGGGGCACGACGCGATCCTGCTCGGCGCGGTGGGCGGCAAGCCCGGCGACCCGAACCTTCCGCCCGGGATCCTGGAACGGGGTCTGCTGCTGCGGCTGCGCTTCGAGCTGGACCACTACGTCAACCTGCGTCCGTCGCGGATCTTCCCCGGGGTCGCGTCGCCGCTCGCCGATCCCGGCGAGATCGACTTCGTGGTGGTCCGCGAGGGCACTGAGGGCCCCTACACCGGCAACGGTGGCGTGCTGCGCGCCGGCACACCGGCGGAGGTGGCGACCGAGGTCTCGGTCAACACGGCGTACGGCGTGGAGCGGGTCGTCCGAGACGCGTTCGCCCGGGCGATGCGGCGCCGCAAGAAGCTGACCCTGGTCCACAAGACCAACGTCCTCGTCCACGCCGGTGCGGTGTGGTCGCGCCTGGTCAGCAAGGTCGCCCGCGAGTTCCCCGAGGTGAGCGTGGACTACCTGCACGTCGACGCGGCCACCATCTTCTTGGCGACCGATCCGGCGCGCTTCGACGTGATCGTCACCGACAACCTGTTCGGCGACATCATCACCGACCTCGCCGCGGCTGTGACCGGCGGCATCGGGCTGGCCGCCTCCGGCAACATCAACCCCGATCGCACCACGCCTTCGATGTTCGAGCCCGTGCACGGTTCGGCACCCGACATCGCCGGTCAACAGAAGGCCGACCCCACCGCCGCGATCCTCTCCGTCGGCCTGCTGCTCGACCACCTCGGGCACGCCGATGCCGCGGCAGCCGTCGAGTCGGCGGTCCTCGCCGACTTGACGGAGCGTGCTCCCGGCACGCAGCGGCGCACCGTCGAGATCGGCGACGCCGTCGCCGCCCGAGTATCCGCCTGATCCTCCGCCCTCGGCCCTCGACCCCTGCCCGGAAAGGTGGGCTACCGTGCCTGGTATGCAGATCATGACGACCCTGTCGACGAACGCCGTCGACGACGACCGACTGGCCGAGATCTTGGCCAACCCCGGCTTCGGCGTGCACTTCACCGACCACATGTTCGTGGTCGAGTGGACCCCCGAAGACGGCTGGCAGAACGCTCGCATCACGCCGTACGGTCCCTTCTCGCTGGATCCGGCCACCGCCGTCTTGCACTACGCGCAAGAGATCTTCGAGGGGATGAAGGCCTACCGCCACGACGACGGCTCGATCTGGACGTTCCGACCGGAGGCCAACGGCGAACGACTGGCCCGTTCGTCGGCGCGGCTGGCTCTCCCGGTCCTGGAGACCGAGGACTTCATCGGGGCCATTGACGAGCTGATCCGGGTGGACCAGCGCTGGGTCCCCGACAACGCGGGGGAGAAGAGCCTCTATGTCCGCCCGTTCATGTTCGCCTCCGAGGCGTTCCTCGGGGTGCGGCCCGCGCGACACGTGACGTTCTCGGTGATCCTCAGCCCCGCGGGCGCCTATTTCGCCAAGGGTGTGCGCCCGGTCGACCTGTGGCTCTCCACGGAGTACACCCGGGCCGGGCGAGGAGGCATGGGGGCGGCCAAGACCGGCGGCAACTACGCCGCCAGCCTGGTCGCGCAGCAGGAAGCGATGGCACACGGTTGCGACCAGGTCGTCTTCTTGGACGCCCAGGAGGGACGCTACGTCGAGGAGCTCGGCGGCATGAACATGTATTTCGTGTATGCCGACGGCCGCATCGTCACGCCCGAGACCGGCACCATCCTCGAAGGCATCACCCGCCGCTCGATCATCGAGCTGGCCGGCAAGCTCGGCCACCAGGTGACCGAGCGACAGATCTCGATCGACGAGTGGCGCGACGGCGTGACCAGCGGCGCCATCAGCGAAGTGTTCGCGTGCGGCACCGCAGCGGTGGTCACCCCCGTCGGATCGCTGCGCTGGGAGGGCGGCCAGACGCCCGAAGTGGAGTCGGCCGGCGAGGTGACGATGCGGCTACGGCAGGCGTTGGTGGACATCCAGTACGGCCGTGCCGAGGACACCCACGCATGGATGCACCGGGTCTGCTGACGCTCCGCTGACCACGGCGAACGCCTCGCGGAGACCGGAATCGGGAGTGCCGACAGGTACTCTCGTGGCGTGACGACGACTCCGCGGCCGCCGGTGGCCCCGCCAGGCCTGACGGTCGGCGGCTACACCTTGCTCACGCGGATCGGCGAGGGCGGGATGGGCGTGGTACACCTCGCCCAGCAGCCCGGTGGCCCCCGTGTCGCGCTCAAGGTGCTGCGGCCGCACATCGTGGGCGACGACGAGGCCCGGGCACGGCTGGCCCGTGAGGTCGGCTCGTTGAGCCGGATCCGGTCGGCGCGGATCGCCGAGATCGTGGACGCCGATCCGTGGGGTCCGGTGCCGTTCGTGGCCACCCGCTACGTCCCCGGGCTCTCGCTGCACGACCATGTCATCGAGGAGGGCCCGATCGAGGGTGCCGACCTGACCTGGTTCGCCGTCTGCCTGGCCGAGGCGGTGGCTGCGGTGCACGCCTGCGACGTGCTGCACCGCGACGTCAAGCCCTCCAACGTGTTGATGGAGGGCCGCTCACCGGTCCTCATCGACTTCGGGCTCGCCCGGGTCGCCGACGACCCGCGACTGACGCACACCGGTTGGTTGCTCGGCACGCCGGGCTACCTGGCGCCGGAGATCCTCTATGGGCAGGACGCCACCACGGCCTCCGACGTGCACTCCTGGGCCGCCACGGTCGCCTACGCCGGGACCGGCCATCCGCCGTTCGGTCGTGGGCCGTCGATGGCGATCATGGATCGGGTCCGCCGGGGCGAGCACGACCTCAGTGGCCTTCCGGACCCGTTGCGCCCGGTGGTCGCTGCCGCGCTCGATCCGGACCCGGATCGCCGGCCGGACCTGTCGCAGATCCTGGCGCACCTGCGGACCCTGCGGTCTCCAGCACCCGCCACCGCGCCGCGTCCGGCGGCGCCGGAGGACCCGTTCACCATGCCGCTCGCGGTCGCCGCGCTCAGCGACGCCCGCGAGGCAACCGCGCCTGAGGCCGCACCGGCGGAGATCGCTCGGCCGCTCCCTCCGACACGGGTGGAGACGGCCTACCCGCCTCCGGTGCAACCGTCCTCGGTCCAGCCGGCTCCGATGGCCTACCCGGCAACTCCCGCGGCGGACTACCCCTTGCCCGTCTGGTTCGAGCCACCACCGGCGCCGCTTGGCGAGCGGCTCCGGCGCGCTGCGTTCACGGCCGCGGTGGGGCTGTTGGTGGCCGCCGTGGTGGCGGCGTACCCCATCTGGGGCACCGTCGGCGTGCTGTTCCTCGCCTGGCTGCTGCGCAGCGGCTCGCTGGCGGGGTCGGCCGCGTCAACTCGCCGCCAGCTGCGAGGGAACCGGTGGTACGACTCTCCGCAGGTGATGCTGGCCACGCCGTGGCACCTGGTGCAGTCGATCCCCGGCACGATCATGCTGGCCCTGTGGGCGGGCGGGCTCTCCCTGGCCGGCGGGCTGTTGGGCTATGCCTTCTTCGGCACCGGGGAGCGGCGAGCGGCGATCGGCATCCTGGCCACCGCCGGACTGCTGCTGGCCGTGGCGCTCTGGTGTGGCCCTGGGGCTTCTCGGGTGCGCGGGCCCTTGCAACGGATCACGCACCCGCTCGCCGCCCGGCCGGTGGCGTGGTTCATCGCCCTCTTGGTGGTGCTGGCTGCCGCCAGCGGCGTTGCCGAGCTGGCGCTCGAGCGCGGTCCGAACACGGCGCCCGTGCACAACCTCACCCTGCCCTGAGCGGCGCCCAAGAGATCAGCGGGGCTGCCCGCGATGCGAGACCCGGTGTCCACCGATGAGGTGGAGCGTGCCACCATGGACAACATGCAGATCTGCACGATCATCATTTGCTAGCGCGTCGATCACCCGTCGACGCGCCAACCTCTCGTTCCCACGGGAGGTTTTTTGTTGCTCCGAGACCGGCCCACCCACTGACCAGATCACCACATCACAGATCAACAGATAGAGAGACCGATGGACCTGCAGGGCTCCTTCCACGTCTACGACACCACGCTGCGCGACGGCGCCCAGCAGGAGGGGCTCAACCTCTCCGTGGCCGACAAGCTGACCATTGCGCGGCAGTTGGACGGCCTCGGAGTGGGGTTCATCGAGGGCGGCTGGCCGGGGGCCAACCCGAAGGACACCGAGTTCTTCCGCCGAGCGGCGGCCGAGCTCGACCTGGGCAACGCACGCCTGGTCGCCTTCGGCGCGACCCGCCGCGCCGGCGTCGCGGCGGCGGACGACCCGCTGGTGGCCGCGCTACGAGACTCCGGCGCCCCCACGGTCACCCTGGTCGCCAAGTCCCACGACCGCCATGTCGAGCTGGCGCTGCGCACCACGCTGGAGGAGAACCTGGCGATGGTGCGCGACACCGTCGCCCACTTGCGCGCGGAGGGGCAGCAGGTCTTCCTCGACGCCGAGCACTTCTTCGACGGCTACCGCGCCAACCGTGCGTATGCTCTGGAGGTCCTGCGCACCGCCGCGGAGGCGGGCGCCGAGGTGATCGCGCTGTGCGACACCAACGGTGGCATGCTGCCCGACCGCGTAGGTGACGTCGTCAGTGAGGTCATCGACGCCACCGGCGCCCGGGTCGGCATCCACTGCCACAACGACACCGGCTGCGCGGTCGCCAACACGCTGGCCGCCGTCAGCGCGGGCGCCTCGCACGTGCAGGGCACCATCAACGGGTACGGCGAGCGCACCGGCAACGCGGACCTGGTCGCAGTGGTGGCGAACCTCGAGCTCAAGCTGGAGCGCTCCGTGCTTCCCCAGGGGATGCTGCGCGAGGCCACCCGGATCGCACATGCCGTCGCCGAGGTGACCAACGTCCCGCCGGCGTCGCGGCAGCCCTACGTCGGCACCTCGGCGTTCGCGCACAAGGCAGGCCTGCACGCCTCGGCGATCAAGGTAGACCCCAACCTCTACCAGCACCTCGACCCGGTCGAGGTCGGCAACGACATGAGGCTGCTGGTCTCCGACATGGCCGGCCGCGCCTCGATCGAGCTGAAGGGTCGCGAGCTCGGCTTCGACCTCTCCGGCGACAAGGCGCTGGTGGAGCGGGTGACCGCCCGGGTCAAGGAGATGGAGGCCAAGGGCTTCACCTTCGAGGCCGCCGACGCCTCCTTCGAGCTGCTCTTGGTGGAGGAGGTCGAGGGCCACCGGCCGACCTACTTCGAGACCGAGTCGTGGCGGGTGATCACCGAGACCCGGCCCGGCGACGAAGCGATCTCGGAGGCGACGGTCAAGCTGGTCGCGGGTGGTGTGCGCTATGTGGTCACCGGCGAGGGCAACGGTCCGGTGAACGCGCTCGACTCGGCGCTGCGCCAGGCCATCACGCAGGCCTACCCGGAGGTCGCGAAGTTCGAGCTGATCGACTACAAGGTGCGCATCCTCGACCAGGGGCACGGCACCGACGCGGTCACCCGGGTGCTGATCGAGACCACCGACGGCACATCGAGCTGGGACACCGTCGGCGTCGGCGCCAACGTGGTCGAGGCCTCCTGGGGTGCCCTGGTCGACGGGCTCACCTTCGGGCTGCGCAAGCACCATCGCTGACCCGGGTAGCGTCAGCGGGGTGAGCGAGCTCCATGACCTGACCGCACTCGAGCTCGGCGACCTGGTGCACCGCCGTACCGTCTCGCCAGCGGAGCTGGTCCGACACTTCGCCGCGCGCGTCGACGATGTGGGAGCCTTCGTGACTCGCACGACCGACCTTGCGCTGGAGCGGGCGGAGGCGCTGGCAGCGAGCCTGGCGGAGGGTGACCACCCGTCGCCGCTGTTCGGCGTGCCGACCGCGATCAAGGATCTCAACCTGACGGCGGGCGTGCCGACGGAGTTCGGGTCGCCGGCGTTCGTCGGCTACGTGCCGCCGTTCTCCGACCAGGTGGTGCTGTCGCTGGAGCAGGCCGGCCTGATCAGTCTGGGCAAGACGGCCACCCCCGAGTTCGGCTCGCCGTGCTACACCGAGCCCGAGGGTCGTCCCGCTGCGGTCACCCCGTGGGACCGCACTCGAATGGCGGGTGGCTCCTCCGGCGGCGCGGCGGCCGCGGTGGCGGCCGGCCTGGTCCCGATCGCGCAGGGCTCAGACGGTGGCGGCTCCATTCGGATCCCGGCCTCGTGCTGCGGGCTCTTCGGGCTCAAGCCGTCTCGCGGGCGGGTCTCGGGAGCGCCGATGTACGGCGACCCGGTGGGGCTGTCGACCGCCGGTCCGATCGCGCACACCGTTCGCGACGCCGCGGCGATGCTGGACATCCTGGCCGGACGCCAGGTGGGCGACCCGTTCTGGGCTCCGCCGGAGGCAGTGCCCTTCCTGGCCGCCTGTGACCGCGACCCCGGCCGCCTTCGGATCGCGCGCTTCATCGAGCCGGTCATCGCCGATGCTCCTGTTCACCCCGAGGTCGTCGCCGCCTGGGAGGACGCCTCCCGGTTGTTGGAGTCGCTCGGTCACGAGGTCGTCGACATTCCCGTGCCGTTGTCCGAGGCGGCCGTGCCGGTCTTCGAGACCTGTTGGGCGGTGCTCACCGGACTGACCGTGCTGCCACCCGGGGCGAGCGAGGAGCAGCTCCGGCCGCTGACCCGGTGGCTGACCGAGCGAGGCCGTGCTGTGTCCGGCCCGCAGTTCGGGCTCGCGTTGGGCGAGCTCCGCCGGATCGCGGCGGCGGCGCTGGCTGCACTGGCGCCGTACGACGCCGTGCTGACCCCGACTCTCGCCCAGCCTCCGTTGCCCGTGGGTGCGCTCCGCAACGATGCCGATCCGATGGCGGACTTCGAGGCGCAGAAGGCCTTCACTCCGTGGACCTCTGCCTGGAACGTCACCGGCATGCCGGCCGTGTCGCTGCCACTGCACTGGACCCCCGAGGGCCTCCCGGTCGGGATCATGCTCGCCGCTCGTCCGGCCGAGGAGGCGCTCCTGCTCTCCCTCTCGGCGCAGGTCGAGGCCGTCCGCCCCTGGGCTCATCGTCGCCCTCCTGGCTAGGGGTTCTCGCTGGTCGCTGGTCGCTGGTCGTTGTGGATGGGCAGTTGTCGGGAGAGGTGGTCCTCTAGCTTCGGCTGGTTCCTGGGTTGCTGGTCTGCTCTGGTTGCTACCGACAGGGCAGCTACGCCGGGACGATGGTCCCCTTGTTTCGGCTGGTTCCCGGCTCACGGTCGCCTGTCGGGGCCTGTTGGGGTCGTCGTTTGTGCTGATACTGCATCCCGGCTGCTCTCCGG
>JBDHZT010000030.1:0-36294 GCA_039811985.1 Nocardioidaceae bacterium
TGGGTGAGTGCCCGGTATACGAGGCACTTTGCCACCACAGCACCGCGGGAGACGCAAGAAGACCGCGGCAGACGCCCGCCGGCGCCCGCGAGAAGCCGGGCAGCACCAGCAACCCGGCCGACGATCCCGACCACGAGCGGCGCTCACCGAGCGGTAGCTGCCCTATCGGCCAGCACCACCAGCAACCCGCCAACGCACGGCTCCACTGTGGTGCCAACCACGGATCCGCGTCTAGCGCAGACCCTGCCGAGTGCAGGCGGCAGTGACCCGGCCGGCGCAGAGCTCGTCGAGGGAGAAGATCTGGTCGCGGACGATGGCATCGGCGAGGTTGTCGATGGTGACCACGAGCGGCTGGAAGACGAAGGCTGGCACGTCCTTCACCTGCTCGGGCGCCTCGACCTTCTGGTCGGTGACCAGGTCGACGGCGATCTGCGCAGCCTGCTCGGCCTGGTGGGGGTAGGACTTGAAGACGGTCAAGGTCTGGGTGCCGACGATGATCCGGCGCAGCGCCGCCAAGTCGGCATCCTGCCCCGTGACCAGCGGCCGGTTCTGCGGCGACACGCGGGCAGCGGTCAACGCCTGCGCTACGCCCTCGGCCTGTTGATCGTTGGCGGCAATGATCGCGTCGATGTCGGCAGCCGGGCGCTTCGCCAACTGGCTCCGCACCCAGGTCCGCGCCTCCTCGGCGCTCCAGGTCTTGGGGTCGAGCTCGGCAAGCACCGAGATCTTGGCCTTGTCGAGCACACGGTGCACCGCGCGCTTGATCTCGACACCGTTGGTGTCGGTCTGCGCCCCGTTCACCACCAGCACCGACCCCTTGGCCGGGATCCGGTCCACCGCCGCCTTGGCCATCTGGCGCCCGATGGCGCCCGCGTCGTAGGACACGTAGAAGTCCGCACCCGGGACGAACCGGTCGTAGGCGATGACCATCACCTTGGCCTGGTGCGCCTTGCGCACCATCGCCTCACCGACCTCGCCGTTGACGGCGTTGAGCACCACCACGTCGGCGCCCGCGGCGATCACGTCGTCGAGCTGCTCGGCCTGCCGGTCGGCGTCCCCCTCGGCGAGCTTCTTGACGTAGACACAGTCGGGACAGTGGAAGCCGATGTAGTCCGCGAACGCCGGCTCGTCGCTCTGCGTCCACCGGGGCGCTGCGTCGGCTGCGACCAGGAAGGCGACCACCATCTTGTCCTCTGCCCGGCATCCCGTCAGTCCGACGACCGCCAGCAGGGCAGCAGTCAGCAAAGCGACGACACGGGGCATGCCGTCACGATATCCGCCTATCCCTCCGCGGCTTTCCGGCCACACGCGGTCACGAACCCGCCGAACAGCCGGGTCCGGTCGTGGTCGTGGCCGTCGTCGTCCTCGGGGTGCCACTGGAGCGCGACCAGCCATCGGGTGGGGTCCTCGAAGGCCTCGATGATGCCGTCGTGAGCCCGCCCGGCGGCGACCAGGCCGCCGCCGAGCCGATCGACGGCCTGGTGGTGGCCGGAGCGGCCCACCACGCGGTCGGCGTCGAGCAGCTCGGCCACTCGGGTGTCGGGCTCGAGCAGAATCTCCTCGTCGAGGAACATCGGCTCACCCGGGCCGCCTCGATGCAGGGCGTAGTCCTCGATGTCGGAGATGATCGTGCCGCCGTAGGCGACGTTGACCAGTTGCGCGCCGCGACAGATCGCGAAGACCGGCACTCGCGCCTCGAGGGCGGACCGGATCGCGTCAAGGGCGTCCTGATCGGCGCGGGCGTCGACGCCGTACTGATGCGGCACGCCCTCGTGCGGACCGCCGTAGACACGACCGTCGACGTCGCCGCCGCCCAGCAACAGCAGCCCGTCACACCGCGCGACCGCCGCCGGGTCGGGAAGCGGGTCGCTGGTGTCGAAGAACTCGTACGACGCACCGAGGTCGAGCAGCGTCTCCAGTGCTACCCAGGTGAAGCGGGTGACCAGCTCAGCGGTCTGCGTGGTCATGTCGGGGAAGTTCAGCGAGGCCAGCACCGCGACATGGGCGATCGGATCGGCCGGCATCGGGCGCGCCGGCAACGCCTCCTCACGCAGCACGACGGCTGGTGAGCCAGGGTCAGCCAACTCTCATCCCTCCTCGAAGGGATAGTCCAGGGTTGGCAGCCACTCCTTCCAGACCGCACGCAGGCGTCCGTCGGCGATTACCCGAGCCAGCGCGCCGTCCAGCTCCGCCAACACGTCGGGGCGGTCCTTCGAGACCGAGATCCCCCAGCGGTTGCCGGTCTGCACGACGAAGGCAAGCTCGTAGTCGGGATGGGTCGCACCGAGGGGCACGAACACGACGTCGTCGTCGACGACCGCGTCGACCTCACCGGACAGGAGCGCCGCCAGCATGTCGGCGTAGACATCCTCGGAGTCGCTGCCGAACGGGACTCGGATCGCGCCCTCGAAGGTCTCGGCCAAGGTCATGTTGGTGCTGTTCTCGATGGCGGCGACCCGTTTGCCGGCGAGATCTTCGGGGCCGTGGATGGGGTCGCCGCGCCGGATCAACACGCCCTCGTGGAAGACGGCATACGGGCGGGTGAAGTCCATCACCTCGAGCCTGGTCGGGGTGATGCCCTGTCCACAGAGCACGGCATCGGCGTCGCCGCGCTGCGCCGCCGGCACCATGTCGACCCACGGCACTCGAACCCACTCCAAGGGACGACCGAGCTCGTCGGCGATCAACTCAGCGACGGCCGGCTCGTAGCCTCGTCGACCCTGCTCCGGGGTCCACAACGAGAACAGCGGCGGCGCCTCGGAGTCCATGCAGCTCAGGCGGAGTGGTTGGTCGGTGGTCATCAGGCAGCTCTCCTCGGCTCGGATCGGTGGTTGACGGTCGTCACGGGGTGTCGTCCCAGTAGGTCGCCTTCTCCCAGTCCGTGACATAGCCGCAGAACCGCGCCCACTCGTCACGCTTGAAGTCGATGAGTAGGTCGGTCAGCTCGTCACCGAGCGTCTGCCTGATCAGGTCGTCGGCGGAGAATGCGTCGATCGCCTCGCCGAGGGTGAGGGGCAGGCGGCCGAAGCGCGGGTCCTGTTCGCTGTCGTACGACGACCCGACCTGAGACGCGCCCGGGTCGATGGTGTTCTTCAGCCCGTCCTCGCAGGAGGCGATCAGGATCGCGTGGGAGAGGTAGGGATTGACGGCGGCGTCGGGGAGCTTGAGCTCGAGCCGTCCGTTGGTCGACAGCCGCACCGTGCAGGTCTTGTTGTCCATGCCCCAGTTGATCTTCGAGGGAGCGAACTGACCGGCGTCCCAGTAGCGCTTGTAGGAGTTCACGGTCGAGCCGTAGACCAGCATCGCGGCAGCGGCGTGCATCAGGACGCCACCGAGGGCGTGCTGACCGACCTCGGTCAGGTGCATGTCGGTGCGACCGGGCTCGGCCAGGACGTTCTCGCCGTCGCGCCAGAGGCTGAAGTTGTGGTGGCAGCCGTTGCCCATCATCCCGGTGGCTGGCTTGGGCATGAAAGACGCCTCGATGCCGAGCTCCCGGGCCACCTGCTTGCACACCTGTCGGTAGGTGGTCAGCCGATCGGCGGTGAGGTCGGCGTGGTCGTACATCCAGTTCAGCTCGAACTGGCCCTCGTCCTCGTAGTCGCCCTCCACCATGTCCAGGCCGAGCGCCTGGGCATAGGAGATCACCTTCTGGATGATCGGGCGACCGCGCTCGAGATGCTCGATGTGGTAGGCGGGGCTCGACTCGGGCCGGAAGCTGGCCTCCAGGCCAGGGCCGCGCCAGGTCATCTCCGGCTCTGTGCCGGAGCGCAGCTCGAGCCCGGTGCGATCGGTGAAGCCGGCATGTACCCGCTTGAGCAGACCACGAGAGTCGCAGGAGTAGGGCTCCCCGGCACGCTCGGCGATGTGGTCGGGCTCGTAGAGCCGGCAGAACACGCGCGCCATGGTGGAGTCCCAGGGCAGCACGGCGAAGGTGTCGAGGTCCGGCAGGGCGGTGTACTCCGCAGCCTCCACGCCGCCACCCAGCAACACGCCCTCCCGGGTCGTCTGCAGGTTCGCGGCGGCGGTGCGGTGCTGCTGGATGCCCTTGCCGGCGATCCGTTCGAGGTGTCGGGCGGGCAGCACCTTGCCCACGACGCGGCCGGTGACGGTGACGCTCTGGAGGTAGACGCACTCGACGCCTTGCTCCTTGATCGTCGCCATCACCGAGGAGAGCGCCTCGCTCGAGGCGTTCTCCTCACGATGCTGGTCCAGCGCGGTGGTGGCCATGTCAGTTCCTCGCTTCCGTGGGGGTGACGAAGGCATCGCGCAGCTCGCGCTGGCGGGCCGGTGGCAGGTTGAGCGCGACGGTTCCGACGTGCTGGCCGGCGCGGTGGTGCAGGGTCAGCACGCCCGCGGTCAGGTCGTCCGGGTCGCCCTCGGCCACCACCACCTCGTCGGCCAGGCCAGGTGAGCCGAAGCTCTGGAACCGCAGGTCGGCCTGGTCGCTCCAGAACGACGGCACCGGGGCGAAGGGCGGCAGCTCCGGTCGCCGGCCCTCCACCAAGGCGACCAGGGTCGGCGCAGCCCGCTTGGCGGTGTCGGTCGGGATCGACCAGTGCTCCACGCGACGGGGCACGTCGTCGAAGAGAGGGTTGGGGAATCGGGCCAGGTCACCGACGGCGACCACTCGATCAGCACCGACCGCCGCCAGGTCGTTGTCGGTGAGCACCCCGTCGACCACGTCGAGTCCGGTGCCGGCGAGCCACTCGGTGTTGGGGATCGAGCCGACCGCTTCGATGACCACGTCGACCGGGAGTCGCTGACCGTCGTCGAGCACCGCCTCGCTCACCCGGTCGCTGCCCTCGAAGGCGGTGACTCCCGGACCGATCACGAACCGGATGCCGCGGCGCTCGTGGTGTCGCTGCACCGCGAGGGCGAGCTGCTCACCGAGGACGCGGTTCATCGGAGCGCCGGTCGGCTCGACCACCGTCACGTCATGGCCCAGCGCGTCGAGCGTGCAGGCGGCCTCGCAGCCGATGAAGCCGGCGCCGACCACGACCACGCGGCGCGGTGCGGTGACCGCGGCGCGCAGGTCGAGGCAGTCCTCGACGGTGCGCAGGACATAGCGGCCTCGCTCGGGGCCGGGCGCGGACAACCGCCGTGGCCGCAGCCCGGTGGCCACGACCAGGCCGTCGAAGTCGTCGCTGCCCTCGGCCGGGTCCCCTCCTCCGACACTTCGCCAGTCGAGGCGACCAGCGCCGAGGTCGACGCCGAGCACCTCGGTGGAGAAGCGGAAGTCGACATCACCGACGCTGGAGCGTCGCCGGAAGGTGAGACGGGACAGTGCCGTCTCGGCGTCGAGTGCTGCCGGGTCGGCGAGAACGTCCTTGGAGAGTGGTGGGCGGTTGTACGGCGCATGCGCCTCGGCGCCGTACACCGTGACCGGGCCGACGTGGCCGGACGCACGCAACTGCTCGGCCGCGCGGAGGCCCGCCAGCGAGCCGCCGACGACCGCGATCCGTGGGTGGTCCATCAGTCCTCGATCATGATCGCCTGCACCGGACAGACGTCGGCCGCCTCCTCGACCGCGAAGCGCTCGGAGTCGTCGGGGTGGGGTTCGTACTCCAGCTTGCCGTCGTCGTTGATCGCAAAGACATCGGGGGCGGCGATGGCGCACTGCCCGTGGTCTTGGCACAGCGCCATGTCGACGGTGACCTTCATGTGGGTTCCTCTTCTCGTCGGTGAGTCAGCGAGGGACGGGTGATCAAGGAGCTGATCCTCAGGGACCTGATCCTCAGGGAGCGGGGGTGAAGCCGATCGGCAGGCGGACCGGTCCGGTGTTGCCGGAGTCCGGCAGCCAGGTGGCCCCGTCCAGCGGATGCGGGTCGCGCAGTCGCCGGGCCAACAGGGGCAGTGCCTCGCTCATGTCGGAGCGTGCCACGAAGTGGCCCAGGCAGTGGTGCGCACCGCCGCCGAAGCCGAAGTGCGGCTTGCGGTCGGTGGCCGTGATGTCGAAGCCCCCCTCGATGGCACGGGGATCGGTCCCGGCGGACTCACTGTAGAGGTGCACCGTGGTGCCGGCCGTGAACTGTAGGCCCTCGTAGTCGAAGTCCTCCAGCACCTCCCGGGTGACCCAGCGCACGGTCGGGTTGACTCGCATCACCTCTTCGACCGCGGCCTTGCCGAGCTCGGGCCGCTCCGCGAGCAGGCGCCACTGGTCCGGGTGGGCCATGAAGGTCTGCATCGCGAGGCCGAGCTGGTTGCGGGTGGTGTCGTAACCACCGAAGATCAGCAGCACCAGCCCGTCGCGCAGCTCGGTGTGGCTGAGCCGACCGTCGCCATCGCGAGAGGCGCTGACGAAGGCGGTGATGAAGTCCTCTCGCGGGTGAGCCGTCCGGTCCTCGATGAGCGCGTCCGCATAGTCGTAGAGCCGGGCCAGCGCGCCCTCGATCCGGGGCAGCTCCTCGGTCAGGGTCACCCCCATCGCCAGCCCGACGGTGGAGGCCTCGCGCGAGATGATCGGCCACTCCTCCTCGGGGATGCCGAGCATGATGGCAAGCACCCGGGCGGCATAGGGGTCGGCGAACTCGGAGATGAACTCGCAGTGGTCCTCGTGCTTGAAGCCATCGATCAACTCGGTGGCCAGCGCCTGGAACCGCGGCACCAGGCCGCCGATCAGCTTGGGCGAGAAGGCGGGGTTCATCAGTCGACGCAGTCGGTGGTGCTCCTCGCCCTCCTTGTTGAGGATCCAGCTGGCGAACCAGTCGTGGAAGAGGCCCGACGTGACACCGTTGTGGGCCGGCCAGGCAACGCTGCCCTGGCGGAGCTTGGGGTGCTTGAGCAGTCGGCTGACCTCGTCATAGCGGAGCACGGCGATGCCGTAGGGCGTAGTGGCATACCAGTGCGCTTCGCGGGCCGCGTGCACCTCGTCCGAGGTGATCGAAAAGCCGTCAGCCGTCACGTCCAGGTGCGGCACTGCCGACGAGGTCAGCGTGGTCATCGCATCTCCACAGGTCCGGGGTTGGTGACCTAATACTCCAAAGTTAGAGGTTTGTTGTCAAGAGCCTCTAGCCGTCGCTCAGTGCGCCAGTGGCCGATCGGTCACAGCGACCAGCCAGCCGGGCCCGCGGGGGACGGAGGCGACCTCGACGAACGACCCGTCCCCGGCCACGGGCTGTCCGGGCAGTCTCGAGCCGACCACCCAGTCGGGGCTGTTGGCGGCGATCACCCGCCGCTCTGCGTTGACGACCACCGACTCGGCGGCGCCGGTCCGCAGGACGGCGACCAACTCACGCTCGAGGAGACTCATCGAGATGTCGGCGCCAGCGGCACCGAGGAACACCCCCTCGGCGAGCACCGGGACGGTGGCGGTCAACACATAGAGCCCGGAGCCGGAGTAGTCCACGTGCGGCCCGAAGGCGTTGCGGGCACCACCGTCGCGGGCGAGCTGGAAGAACTCCATCTGGAGGTAGTCGTAGATGTCCACGCTCGAGGCATCGAAGTTCAGCCGCAGCCGAGCCAGCTCGTCGTCGCCGGCTCGCTGCCACCACAGGAGATACCTGTCCTGCCCGGTGATGATCCCGGGCTCGGCAAGATAGCCCGCCCCTGCCATCGCGGGATGCACGGCCAACCGGGCGGCGACGACGTTCTCGAAGGACGCCAGGCTGCGCTCGGTGAACCCTCCGGCGCCTGCCGCCCGTCGGCAGCGCACGATCTCGGCTGCCAAGGCCTCGAGCGAGACGTAGAGCGGATCAAGCAGGTCACCGACCGCAGCCGCCAGCGCCTCTGCGCCGATCAGGGTGGTCCGGTCAGGCATCGTCGGCCTCCTCGTCGACCAGCAGCAGGTGCATCGACACCAGGCGGCGCAGATTGCCGTCGACATGCTCCTCGGCCAGGCGGCGCGCCTTGTCGGCGTCCTCCGCGACCACGGCAGCGGCGATGGCCTGGTGCTCGACCACCATCCGGCTCACGTCCACGGCAGATCCGACGGGCAGCCAGAGCAGCCCGGAGACCTCCGCCTGCAGGGCGACCTCTCGGCGGGTGAGCCGCTCGGACTGGGACGCGATCGCCACCTCGATGTGGAAGCGGCAGTCGGCTCGAATGCGATCTCCGAGCGTCGTGGCCAAGCTGAGCTGCTCCCCGAGCGCGAACAGCCGGCGCACGTTGGCCACGGCCGCCCGCTCGGCGGCGAGCTTGGCCGCTTGTCCGGCCACAGCGAGGTGTTCGTCGGCCAGGTCACGCAGCTCCGAGACCGTCATCGCCGCCAGTCGCCCACGCAGGTAGTCGACCGGTGGACCGTCCGGCCGGATCACGAAGGAGCCCCCGCGCCGACCACGCCGGGTCTCCACTAGGCCACGGTCGCGCAGCTCGGCGAGGGCCTCTCGAGCCGTCATCGGGGCGACCCCGAACTGGCGGGCCAGCTCGACCTCGACCGGAAGCTGCTCGCCGTCGCTCAACAGACCCAGGTGGATCGCCTCGGTGATGCGCTGCACCAACTCGTCAGCTCGCGACGTCGAGGTGACCTGGCCGATGAGGGGCGACAGTGCGGACATCGGCCCCTCCCCTGATGGTCATTGGATGTTCCAGGCACGTGACGGTTGAGAAAAGTCTGCCATGCCCCATTGCGCTTTATCCAACAAAATTGTAGTTTTCCGAGGCAGCCGCGGCTCGGGCCGCTCGACCGTTCCGTGCCTCAACCATCGGGAGCACTCGCATGACCAGTCCTCCGTCCCCTGCAGTGAACGAACACGACGACGCGGCCCATCTCAGTGCGCTGGGCTACACCTCCGAGTTCAGACGCGAGATGAGCCCGTGGGCCAACTTCTCGCTGGGCTTCACCTACCTCTCGCCCGTCGTGGGCGTCTACACCCTGTTCGCGTTCGCCCTCGCGACCGGCGGTCCGCCGATGATCTGGAGCTTCGTCATCGTCGGCTTCGGCCAGTTCTTGGTGGCCTTGATCTTCAGCGAGGTGGTGGCCCAGTTCCCCGTGGCGGGCGGCGTCTACCCGTGGGCGAGACGCCTGTGGGGCCGCAAGTACGCCTGGATGACCGGCTGGATCTATCTGGTCGCTCTACTGGTCACCATCGCTTCGGTCACCTATGGCGGTGGCTTCTACATCGCGCCGTTCCTCGGCTTCGAGGCGACCACGGCCAACGTGATCTGGGGCGGACTCGCCTTGATCGCCATCGCCACGCTGATCAACTTCATGGGCACCAAGGTGCTGGCGATGGCCGCCATCTTCGGCTTCACCGCCGAGATCATCGGTGCCCTCATCGTCGGCGGCTGGTTGTTGATCGGGCACCGCGAGCACGGCCTCGGCGTCTTGTTCGACACCTTCGGCACCGAGGGCTCCGGCAGCTACCTGCCGGCCTTCGCCGCGGCGGCCCTCATCGGTGTCTACCAGTACTACGGCTTCGAGGCGTGCGGTGACGTCGCCGAAGAGGTCCCCGATCCGGGCTCGCTGATCCCGAAGGCGATGCGCCGCACCATCTACATCGGTGGCGCCGCTGCGACCTTCGTCTGTCTGGCGCTGATCCTGGCCGTCACCGACATCCCGGCGGTCATCGCGGGTGAGGATCTCGACCCGGTGAGCACCCTGCTCAACGACGCCTTCGGCACGGTCGGCTCCAAGATCGTCATCGGCATCGTGCTCATCTCGTTCCTCTCCTGCGCGATGAGCCTGCAGGCTGCCGCGAGCCGGCTGGCCTACTCCTACGGTCGCGACGAGATGATCATGGGCTACCACCTGCTGAGGAAGTTCTCACCGACGCGGCACGTGCCGCCGTACGCCCTCATCGTGGCGGCGGTGGTGCCGGCCGTGATCGTGGCAGGTTCCTACGTGTCGACCAACGCGATCACCAAGATCATCAGCTTCGCCGCCCTGGGCATCTACATGGCGTTCCAGATGGTCGTGCTGGCCGCGCTGCGGGCCCGGCTCAAGGGCTGGGTCCCGAGCGGGAAGTACCAGCTCGGCAGCTGGGGCGTCCCCGTCAACATCGCGGCCCTCGTCTACGGGATCATCGCGATGGTCAACATGGCGTGGCCACGCACTCCGGACGTGGCGTGGTACGACAACTGGATCGTGCTGCTCTCCGCCGTCGTGGTCGTTGGTGTCGGGTTGATCTACATGGTCATCCACCCGCTCCACGACCGCAGCGACGCGCCGTACGACGACGCGATCCCGAAGTCGTAGGAGTCGCCGACCCCATCCATGAAGGGCCCGGAGCCGATCGGCTCCGGGCCCTTCATGGTCGGTGCTGCTGTTGGGGAGACCGTCCCTACCGGAAGGCGGCGTGTCCGGTAAGCGCCTGCCCGATCACCAAGGTGTGCATCTCGACGGTGCCCTCATAGGTGAGCACGGACTCCAAGTTGTTGGCGTGCCGGATGACGGGATACTCCAGCGAGATGCCGTTGGCGCCGAGGATGGTGCGGGCGGTCCGGCAGATCTCCAGGGCTTCGCGGACGTTGTTGAGCTTGCCGAGGCTGACCTGCTCGGGGCGGAGCCGGCCGGCGTCCTTCTGGCGGCCGAGGTGGACGGCGAGCAGCTGGCCCTTGACCAGCTCCAACGTCATGTCGGCCAGCTTCGCCTGGGTGAGCTGATAGGCCGCGATCGGCTTGCCGAACTGCACGCGGTCGCCGGCGTAGGACAGTGCCGCCTCGAGCGAAGAGCGGGCCGCGCCGAGCGCTCCCCACACGATGCCGAAGCGGGCCTCGTTGAGGCAGGACAGTGGCCCCTTGAGGCCACGGACCTCCGGGAACACCGCGTCGCCGGGGAGCCGAACCCCGTCGAGCACCAGCTCGCTGGTCACCGAGGCGCGCAGCGACATCTTGTGCTTGATCTCGGGGGCGGAGAAGCCGGGGGTGGCGGTTGGCACGACGAAGCCACGGATTCCCTCGTCGGTCTGTGCCCAGACGACGGCGACATCGGCGATGGAGCCGTTGGTGATCCACATCTTGCGGCCGTCGAGGATCCACTCGTCGCCGTCGCGGACGGCGCGGGTGCGCATGCCACCTGGGTCGGAGCCGTGGTCGGGCTCGGTGAGGCCGAAGCACCCGATCGCCTCGCCGGTCGCCATCCGGGGCAGCCACTCCTGCTTCTGCTCCTCGGTGCCGAACCGCCAGATGGCGAACATCGCCAAGGAGCCCTGCACCGAGACCATCGAGCGGATCCCGGAGTCGCAGGCCTCGAGCTCGATGCAGGCCAACCCATAGTCGACCGAGCTCATCCCGGCACAGCCGTAGCCCTCCAGGTGCATGCCCAGCAGGCCCATCTCGCCGAAGTGCTTCATCAGCCCGCGCGGGTCATCGATCTGGCCCGACTCGAACCAGCCAGCGACATAGGGCTGTGCCACCTGGTCGACGAGCTGTCGGACCGAGGCCCGGACGTCCTTCTCCTCCTGGCTCAGCAGGTCGTCGATCCCGGCGGGGTCGTGCACATCGAACGGCGGCGGCTTGGCGTGGTGGCTCATCGAGTCTCCTTGGGTTGATGCCCGAGCTGGGCGCGGATCTGGTCGGTGTGTTCGCCGAGGTCGGGGGGTGGGGTGGGGTCGGGCAGGCGACTGCGGCCCCAGGTGATCGAATGGCGGATCTGGTCGGGGTGACCCTCGCCGACCGGCATCGTCGGATCGAGTCCGAGGGAGTCGGCGAAGGCGATCGCCGCGGCCAGGTCGTTGACGGGCCCGGCCGCGATCCCGGCGTCGTTGAGGCGTGCCACCCAGGTCGCCGCGTCGGCCTCGGCCAGCGCCTCCTCGAGCGCCGCGATCAACTCCTGGCGATGCGCCACCCGGTCGGGATTGGACCGAAACGACATCTCCGGGGCCGCTTTTTCTGCCGTTTGGGCCCAAACCGCAACGTCCTCAGCCAACTCCGGCCGGCCCAGCACCTCGCAGAGGCGAGCGAACTGGGCGTCGTTTCCACAGGCGACAGCGAGCAGGCCATCGGCGCAGTGGAGGGTCTCGTAGGGCGCGATGGAGGGGTGTTGGTTGCCCATCTGGCTGGGGCTGCGGCCGGTGGTAAGGACGGCGGAGGCCTGGTTGACCAGCGAGCCGAGCAGGCTGGAGAGCAGGTTGACCTCGATCCGCTGGCCGCGGCCGCTGACCTCACGCTCGCGCAGCGCCGCCAGGATCCCGATCACCGCATCCTTGCCGGTGAGCACGTCGACCAAGGCGACGCCGACCTTGGTCGGATCGCCGTCGGGCTGGCCGGTGATCGACATCAGCCCGCCGACTGCCTGCACCACGAAGTCATAGCCCGGCAGGCGCGCCCCCGCCCCGCTGCCGAAGCCGGTGATCGAGCAGTAGACCAGGCTGGGGTTGGCCGCAACCAGGGTGTCGTACCCCAGCCCGAGCCGGTCCATCGTCCCGGTCAGGAAGTTCTCCACGACCACGTCGGCGCCGGCAGCCAGCTCGACGGCCACGGCCAGATCCGCCGGGTCACGCAGGTCGAGCGCGATGCTGCGCTTGGAGCGGTTGACGCACTCGAAGTACGACGACGCGTGCTCGGTCCACGGCGGGCCCCACTGCCGGGTGTCGTCGCCGGTGCCCGGTCGCTCGACCTTGACCACCTCGGCGCCGAGGTCGGCCAGGGTCATCGTGGCGAGCGGGCCGGCCAGCACCCGGCTGAAGTCGGCGACGCGCAGCCCTTCGAGGGGTGCGCTCACGACGCCCCGTTCCGGACGCCGTCGACCCGGCGGGGCAGGCCCCACGGATTGTCGTCGCGGAGCGCCTCGGGCAGCGCGGCGCTCGGCACGCTCTGCCAGGTCACCGGCCGGGTGAACCGACCGAGGGCGGCGGCGCCCACCGACGTCGCGGAGGGCGCCGTGGTGGCCGGCCACGGGCCACCGTGCTGTTGGGCCCAGGTGAAGGCCACCCCGGTCGGCCAGTCGTCGACCATCACCCGACCGACTCGCGCGCTGAGAGCAGTCACCAGGCCGGGCAGCTCGGCGTCGTCCGGGCCGCCGGACTGCACGCTGGCGGCCAGTGCGCCTTGCAGGTCATCGAGGATGCGGGCGAGCTCGGCGCGATCGGCGTACTCCGCCACCAGCGCCACCGGACCGAAGCACTCCTCGAGCAGCCTCGACCCAGCCGCGAGGTCGGCGGCAGCCACCTCCAGCACGGTGGCGGTTGCGGTCCAGCCGCCGTCGGCTGCCGGGGCTGTCGCCAGCACCCGGCCCCCGGCAGCGACCAGCTCGTCCACCCCGGCGGAGTAGGCGGTCGCGATCGGGCCCGTCAGCAGCCAGCCCGCGGGCGCCGCCTCAGCCAGCGCCGAGGCGACGCGGTTTGGGACGTCGTGGCCAGCGGGGGCGAGTAGCAGGCCGGGCTTGGTGCAGAACTGGCCCATCCCGAGCGTGAAGGAGCCGACGAACCCGGTCGCCACCTCGTCGAGGCGATCGGCCCCCGCGGCGGTCAGCACCGCGGGGTTGATGGTGCCCATCTCGGCATAGACCGGGATCGGCACATCGCGCCGGTTGGCCTGTTCCCACAGCGCCAGGCCACCGCGCTGGGAGCCGGTGAAGGCGAGTGCGGTGATCTCGGGCGCCTGGACCAGGGCGGTGCCTGCGGCGAAGCCCGAGACCAGGGCGAGGGTGCCTTCCGGGGCACCGACCTCGGCCAGGGCCGCGGTCGCGACCTCGGCGAGCAGACGGCTGGTGCGCGGGTGCGCCGGGTGGGCCTTGACCACCACCGAGCAGCCCGCCGCGATCGCCGAGCCGGTGTCGTTGCCCAGCACTCCGAAGCCGAACGGGAAGTTGCTCGCGCCGAGCACGGCGACCGGTCCGAGCGGCACCTGCATCCGACGAAGGTCGGGGGCAGCTCCGGCCGCGTGGTCGATGGTGACCTCCAGCCAGGATCCCTCGGTGGCAACATCGCCGTAGAACCTCAGCTGGCCGGCGCAGCGCGCCAGCTCGCCCGTCAACCGGACCTCGCCCAGGCCGGTCTCGTGGTCAGCGGCCGCGACCAACCTCGCGGCGGTCGGTTCGTCGCCGAGGGCATCGGCGACGGCGTTGAGCCAGTCGCGTCGCACGGCAGGCGGAAGCGCGGCCACTGCCGGCGCCGCCGCGGCGGCTCGGCTCAGCACCGCCGCCACCTCGTCGGAGCTGCTGACCGGCAACTCCTCGAGCACCTCTCCGGTGCGGGCAGACATGCTGGTGTCCACCGTCATCTGGGCTCCTCTTCAACCGCCGCGCCGCCGGTGGGCGTCGGTCCACCCGACGCTAGCAGTGCGTGTCGGCGGACGAGCACTACACTTTGTCCATAGATTGTCGACTAGTCTGCCGAAATGGATAGCACGCCCGCCGTCGATCTGGCACCCACCGTCGAGGCCGACGTCGAGGCCGTCGCCCTGTCCTGGCTGCTGGATCGGGCCGGGCTCGGGCTGGTGGCCCACCATCTGCCCGAGCGCGAGGTGGTGCTCGGCTGGGCACACGCGATCGAGGTCGAGGATCCGTCCCCTTGGCTCCGTGGCGCGGGCCTGGTGCTGACCACCGGCCTGCGCTTCCCGCGCACTCGACCCGGGCAGGACGAGTACGTCGCCCGGCTGGTCGCGGCCGGCTCGTCGGCACTCGGATTCGGGACCGGACTCCGCTACGCCGCCATCCCCTTCGGAGTGGTCGCCGCCTGCCGTCGGCACGACCTGGCTCTGGTCGAGGTGCCGTTCGATACGCCGTTCCTCGCGGTCGAGCAGGCGGTCGTCGACCGGCTCGGCGAGCTGCGTCGCCACCGGCTCACCGACACCATCGCCGCCCAGCAGCGGCTGACCCGGGCCACCCTCAAGGACGGCCTGCCTGGCCTGGCTCGGGCGCTGGCTCGGACGCTCGGAGCCTCGGTCGCCGTCCTGGGAGCCGACGGCGCCACCATCGCGCTCACCGGTGCCGGGTTGTCGCCAGCAGACGCCCTCAGCGAGATCAAGGAAGGGCGGGGTCGCGCCGTGTCGGTGTCGGAGCCCGGCCGCGTCCTGGAAGTGCAGCCGTTGGGCGGCCGACCGAGTGAGGTCGTCGGCTGGCTCGCCCTGGCGCGGACGACACCGTTGACGCCCACGGACCGACTCCTGGTCAGCCACGCACTGTCGATCGCGGCCCTCGAGCTGGCCCGCCCGAGCGACGGCGCGGACCGAGAGCTCGGCGCCGCACTGCTCGAGGCGATCCTCGCGGGCAGCCCACTGGATCTGCCCACCGGCCTGGCGGCGCGGGGCTTTCCGCCCGGTAACGTCGCGCTGCTCGCGCTGCGAGCGGCTGATCCGCGCGGTCTCGACTCGGCCCTGGGCGCCCTGCGCCGGCACCCTCGCCTCCTAGGCCTGTCGATAGCCGACACCGACGCGCTGTTGCTGGTGCCGGCGGCGGACGTCGACGTGGTGGCGAGAATGGTCGGCCCATCCGCCGCGCTCGTGATCGGGCCACCGGGTGACCTGGCGGACATCGGACACTGCGCAGTGCTGGTCCGTCGACACCTCGATGCCACGCCGCCAGGCACGAGCGTCCGGCTGGCCGACGATCCCGTCGCCGCCCTGACCACCGACCCGGCCCTCACAGTCGCGGTGGCGCCGTGGCTGCGCGCACTTGGTGAGTACGACGCCGCGCACGGCAGCGACCTGACGGGGAGCCTGCGCGCCTTCCTCCTCCACCACGGCGCCTGGGATCCCGCTGCCCAGTCCCTCGGCGTCCACCGGCACACCCTGCGACACCGGGTCGAGCGCGCCGGCGAGATCGCTGGCATCGACCTGGCCGATCCCAGCCAGCGAGCGATGTTGGTGCTCGCCCTGGTCTAGGTCGGCTGTAACGCTCGCGGCGCCTCCATCGCTGTCCACAGTGACGCGCCCGATCGGGGCGCCCGAGCAGGAGGAACGATGACCACATCCTTGCTTCGCCGCGTGGCCGAAGGGGTGGCGCTGGCGACCGTTGTCGGCCTGGTGGCAGCGCCCGCATTCCAGGCCCAGGCCGCGGTCAAGGCGCCGACGTCGCTCTCGATTCGCGCCGTCCACCACGCCGTCGCACCTGGCGACAGCGCCACAATCACCGGGCATCTCGCCGTGGCCGGCCATCTGACCGGCACCGGTCGGATCGTCACCCTCGAATCGAAGCCGCGCGGCGCCGACGAGTTCGTGCCAGTTGCCGAAGTAACCGCCGTCGGCAAGGGGAGGCTGTCCACTCAGGTCACACCCGAGATCACCACTCGCTACCGGTGGCGATATGACGGTGCGGAGGACGCGCGACCCAGTGCAAGCGGCATCGCATCGGTCCGCGTCAAGCGTCACCCCCACGACCCGAGGCGGGTCCCGACCTCGCTGTCGATTCGCACGGTGTACCGACCCGTCAAGGGCAGCGCCGTCGACATCGTGCGGGGCATGCTGCGCGCCAAGCGGATCGCGCCACGTCATCGCCTCGTGCTACTGGTCTCGCGCTCCTCTGCCACCGACCCCTGGAGCCTCGAGGGCTCGCGCCGCACCCACCGCAACGGGGTCGTGAGGTTCCGCGTCGACCCCACGCAGGACACGACCTACCGTCTGGCCTTCCTCGGCACCCGTCTGCTGGCTCCGTCGACCAGTGGCCTCGTCCGAGTCCCGGTGCGGCCGGAGGCGACCACCGCCGCCACACCGACGTCCGTCACCGGCGTCAAGGTGCTGGTTCCGACTCCGACCGCCTGAATCCGCAGTAGCGTCTCACCGCGGCCGAGATCGGAGAGGATCCGCCCTGGACACGCACTCGCAGCCCTCTGCCCACCGGCCCGAACCTACGGGGGAACGGGCCGGTGGGCGGAGCGCTGCCTCGGAACCCGGGCTCGCCGAGGCGCTCGACGCCGCCAGGCGCGGCGAGGAGCAGGGTTTCACCGTGCTGTGGCGGGCGCTGCACCCGCCCTTGCTGCGCTATCTGACGGTGCGTGGCAACGACGCCCCTGAAGACCTCGCCGCCGAGACCTGGTTGCAGGTGGTGCGTGATCTGCACGGGTTCACCGGTGGAGTCGCGGAGTTTCGAGGATGGCTCTTCACAGTCGCACGGCACCGGGCGATCGATCACGGTCGGGGTCGCGCGGCGCGGCCCGTCGTACCGGTGGCCGACCTCGGCGACGGCGAGCAACCAGCCCCCAGCGCCGAGGAGACTGCCATCCACCACCAGGCAACCGTTGCCGCCCTGCGGCTGGTCGCGACCCTGCCAGAGGACCAGGCGGAGATGGTGATGTTGCGTGTCGTCGCCGGGTTGGACGTGGCTGCGGTCGCGGCTCTGGTCGGCAAGACGCCCGGGGCAGTGCGGGTGGCCGTGCATCGCGCCCTGAAGTCCCTGTCCCAGGACCCCCGGGTCCGCACTTCACGAGAGGTGGTGTGACGTGTCCGAGCACGACGAGCAGCAGGAGCGAGCCGACCTCGACGAGTGGGCCGACGATGCGCTGGTGCAGGCACTGCGCGCACCCGGGTCGGCCGACGAGCTCGCCCGCGAGGCGGAGTACGTCGCGGCGTACCGCGACGCCGTCCGCGCTCCCACCGCGCCGACCCTCCATCCCCGCAACGTCGTGCGGAGGCTGGGCGCGGGCGGCACCGCGGTGGTCGTGGCGGTCGCCTTGAGTGGTGGCGCGGCGGCCGCGGCCTATACGGGCCACCTGCCCGACCCCGTCCAGCAGATCGCGCATTCCGTCATCGGCGCCCCCGCGCCGGACCGGCCGCACGGACCTGACCCTCAGGCCAAGGCCACCAGCCCCACCCACGGAACGCCACCGAGCTCGCCGACACCCGACACCACCACGAGCTCGCCGGCGGCACCCTCCGTTGCCCCGCCCGGCCCCTCGGCCGACCCGAGCGCCTCCGCCCCCGATCCGGGCCATGACCCGAACCCCTCGACCGCGCCCAGCCACCACCCGAGCGCGGAGCCCTCCTCGCCCTCTCCGTCAGCGGTGTCGGCCGCGTCCGCGACGATCACGGCGAACGGTCACCTCGTCGGCTACGACAGCACGGTCACGCTGAGTGGACGCCTGACCATGTCCTCCGGCCGCCCCGCACCCGGCGTGCGGGTCGCCTTGCAGGTCAAGCGCGCTGGGGGCGGCTGGTCCGTCGTGGCCACGTCGACGACCGACGACACCGGTGCCGTGAGCGCGACCAGCCTCCCGGTGACCGGGCTCGCCCGCTATCGCTGGCGGGCCGTCGGCGCTCGGAGCGGGTCCTGGCTGGTGCGAGTGGAGGCGACCGTGTCGGCCGCCGCCGACGTCGGCGACGACCAGACGACGATCTCGGGCACGGCCATCGGCGCCAAGGCCGGCGACACCGTCGTGCTAGTGACGCGGGCACGCCAGCGAGCAGTCGTCGTTGGCCGCGGCCAGGTCGCCAGTGATGGCACCGTGTCGTTCACCTTCCGGACGCCGCCGAAGAAGCGGGCGTTCTCGGTGTGGCTGCTGCCCACCCCCGACCACTCGCGCGCCAAGGCGCGGGTGGTGGTGGCCAGCCCACGGTTGCCAGCGGCCCCGCCCTCCGCGTCTCCTTCCGACTGAGCGCTCACGCTCATCAGTCAGTCAGCAACTCCACCCGGGCACCCGTCCAATCGCGGACCCGCGCCGGAGAGTGGTCTGCCTCGTCACTCCCACTCAATGGTTCCGGGGGGCTTGGAGGTGACGTCGAGGGTGACCCGGTTGACCTCGGGCACCTCGTTGGTGATCCGAGTCGAGATCCGCTCGAGGACGTCGAAGGGCAGCCGGGCCCAGTCGGCGGTCATGGCGTCCTCGGACGTGACCGGGCGCAGCACGATCGGGTGGCCGTAGGTGCGGCCGTCGCCCTGGACGCCCACCGAGCGCACGTCGGCCAGCAGGACCACCGGCATCTGCCAGATGTCGCGGTCGAGACCGGCCCGGGTCAGCTCCTCGCGCGCGATCGCGTCGGCCGCACGGAGCACGTCGAGCCGCTCGCGGGTGACCTCGCCGATGATGCGGATGCCGAGGCCCGGCCCGGGGAAGGGCTGTCGCCACACCATCGTCGCCGGCAGACCGAGCTGCTCGCCGACGGCTCGCACCTCGTCCTTGAAGAGCGTGCGCAGCGGCTCGACCAGCTCGAACTGCAGGTCGTCGGGCAGCCCACCGACGTTGTGGTGGGACTTGATCGTCGAAGTGCCGGCACCGCCGCCGGACTCGACGACATCGGGGTAGAGCGTGCCTTGGACGAGGTACGCCGTCGCGCCGCCGCTCGGATCGAGGTCGCCGAAGACGCGGACCTGGGCGGCCTCGAAGGTGCGGATGAACTCGCGGCCGATGATCTTGCGCTTCTCCTCCGGGTCGTGCACGCCAGCCAGCGCGCCCAGGAACTGGTCGGCGGCGTCGACGACGTCGAGCTCGTCGAAGACCTCCTCGAAGTCTCGCTTCACCTGCTCGGTCTCGCCCTGCCGCATCATCCCGTGGTCGACGTAGACGCAGGTGAGCCGGTCACCGATGGCCCGCTGCACCAACGCAGCAGCGACAGCGGAGTCGACGCCTCCGGACAGCGCGCAGATGGCTCGGCCGTCGCCGATCTGCTCGGAGATCCGGGCGACCTGCTCCTCGACGATGTTGAGCATCGTCCAGGTCTGCCGACAGCCCGCGATGTCGTGCAGGAAGTGCTCGAGCACCTGCTGGCCGTGCTCGGTGTGCAGCACCTCCGGATGCCACTGCACCCCGGCGAGGCGACGGTCGAGGTCCTCGAAGGCCGCAACCGGGGTGACCTCGGTCGAGGCGAGGACGGCGAACCCTGGCGGCGCAGCGGCGACCGAGTCGCCGTGCGACATCCACACGTTGTGGTCCGTCGGCAGGCCGTCGAGCAGCACGCCCGGGGCGGTGACGCTGACCGGCGTACGGCCATACTCCCGGGCACCGGTGGCGGCCACGTCGCCGCCGAGCCCCTGCGCCATCAGCTGGAAGCCGTAACACATGCCGAAGACCGGCACGCCGGCGTCGAACACGGCGGCATCGAGGCCGGGCGCGCCCGGCTCATAGACCGACGAGGGCCCTCCCGACAGCACGATCGCCCGGGGATCGCGGGCCAGCATCTCGGCGATCGGCATGGTGTGCGGCACGATCTCGGAGTAGACGCGGGCCTCACGGACCCGACGCGCGATGAGCTGGGCGTACTGCGCCCCGAAGTCGACCACCAGCACCAGATCGTGATCTGCCACTCATTGGCCCCTTCCGATTTGCTCCGGAGCGGCGAGTCTAGCCATAGTGGAATCGAGGGCCCGAGGTGGCCTTGGGCCCGTCGAGGAGTCCCTGATGACACGCCGCAAGTCCCTGCTGGTGGTCAACGTAGCGCTGACCTCGTCCGAGCACGACTACGACCAACGCGTCCGCTTCCTGGATCGCACGTTCCGCCTGGTCAGAGTGGGCGCGGACGGCAATGTACGCCGCGCCGAGCGCCTCGTCCGCGAGTGGTCCACCCAGGCCGATGCGATCGCGGTGAGCGGTGTCCGTGATGCCCGCGTGCGCGGGATGCTGGACGGCGACAACCAGGCCGTCGAACGGATCAAGCAGGCGGCCGTCGACCTGCCCGTGACCGACGGCCACCGGCTCCGTGACGTCCTCGCCGAGTGGGCGGTTCGGCACGTCCAGGTGGAGATGCCCGGCTACTTCGACAACGCCCGCACCGTGGTGCTCGGCGATGCCAACCACGACAGCGCGGTGCGGATCCTGCGCGACTTCACCGACAACATCACCTTCGCCGACCCGCTGCTGCGGATGGACCTGCCCGCGACCCTGGCGGAGAACCCGCTGCTCGGCGCGGCCGTCGACACCGCCTTGCTCCCGTTGCGATTGCTGCCTGGCATCGTCCGCTCCCGGATCAACCTGCCCGGGCTGCGGATCGGCCAGGCGATGACCAAGCGCGCGGCGCGAGACAGCGACGTCGTCGTGGCGACGTACCACGAGCTGGTCGGCTTCGGCCTCGAGGAGCTGGCCGGCAAGACCCTGATCAGCTCCGCGGTCTCCGACGAGCGACTCGGCGACCTCGCCGCGCGCGGGGTCGACATGGTGCTCGACATCGTGCCGCAGCCGTTCCGGCAGACCGTCGTCGCCGCCGTGCTGGAGGCGATGATGCTCGCGTTGGTCGACTCCGGCGAGCTGACCAACGACGACCTGCTCGACATGATCGACGCCGCGGGGGTGGAGCCGCGGCTGCTCTACCCGCACGGTTTCAAGCGCAAGAGCCGGTTCGCCTTCGTGATCCACCCGCTCTCGCAGGAGTTCTTCCGCAAGGTCGAGCCACTCGCCACGATCATGGACCACTCCCCCGACGTCCTCGTCGATGCCGCCGAGAAGGCGATGGCCTATGCCCCGCCGTTCACCTACAGCCATATCACCGGCATCGTCTCGCCGACCGGCGCGGAAGCCGAGGGCTGGCTGATCACCGTCGGCGGGACACCCAAGGAGCTGATGGCGCACAGCCCGGAGTTCACCTATGCCAAGCTTCTCGACGCCGCAGAGATCGCCCGCAAGCTGGGCGCCCAGGTGATGGGGCTCGGCGCCTTCACCAAGGTTGTCGGAGACGCGGGTGTGACCGTGGCCAAGAAGGCACCTCTGCCGATCACCACGGGCAACAGCTACTCCGCCTCCGGCGCCTTGTGGGCGGCACACGAGGCCGTCAACCAGCTCGGCCTGCTCGAGGTCGACGACAAGGGCCGCATCAAGGGCAAGGCGATGGTGGTCGGCGCCACCGGCGCCATCGGCTCGGTCTGCGCCCGGCTGCTTGCCCTGTCCAGCGACGACCTGGTCCTGGTCTCCCCTGAGACCGCCAAGCTGCTCGCACTCAAGCACGACATCGAGCAGCAGCACCCGCGGGCGACCGTGCATGTGGCCGCCACCCCCGACGACCACCTGGGCGACATGGACGTCATCGTCACGGCCACCTCCGGCGCCGGCAAGCGCGTGCTCGACATCATGGCCGTCAAGCCGGGCTGCGTGATCACCGACGTCGCCCGTCCCCTCGACCTCTCGAAGGAGGATGTCGCCAAGCGCCCGGACGTCCTGGTCGTCGAGTCAGGCGAGATCCAGCTCCCTGGCGAGGTCAAGATGCGTGACATCGGCCTCCCCCACGGCGTCGCCTACGCCTGCCTCGCCGAGACCGTGGTCCTCGCGCTGGAGGGCCGCTACGAGACCTTCACCGTCGGCCGCAACATCGAATGGGAGAAGGTCAAGGAGATCTACCGCCTCGGCCTCAAGCACGGCATGCGGCTGGCCACCATCTCCGGCGTCAGCGGCGTCTTCACCCCCGACGACATCGCCCGGATCCGCGAGCTCGCCCTCGAGGCACGCGCAGCGGCAGCGGCGTCGTAGCCCCTATAGGAGAGGATGGGGGCGCGCAGAGAGCGCTCGGCCTGACACTCCGGGGGACGACAATGACGATGGTTCGGCGCGTGGCGCTACTGATCGCCTTCGCGTTCCTTGCGCTCACCGCGAGCAGCGGGTCGGCCGAGGCGCTCCCCCAGGCATCTGCTGCCCAAGACGAGGTGGAGGCCTACCTCGCGGAGATCGCCGAGAAGCTGCCCGAACCCGGACTCTACGTCGACCCGCAAGTCATCACCGACGGTCGGCTCAAGCCCGGCCAGGTGAGACGGCTGGCCGCCCACGTGAAGACGAAGGAGCAAGCGCCGCTGCGAATCTGGGTGCTGCCGCTGGCCCCCCTTCAAGCCGACCGAGACGAGGGGTACGGCGATCTCAACCTCGCCTTCCGCCCCGCCGAGCTGGTGCACCGGCTCTACTCCCACGTCGATCGCGAGGGCACCTACGCGATCCTCTTCGGCGGATCCGGCGCACACGAGGGCGGCGGGTTCTATGCCTATCAGTGGGCTCGCGGCGGCAGGCTGTACGACGTCAAGGCAGCGGTGCGGCACGGGATCGACTGCTGCGCGCCGGACTACGAGGGGATGTTGGAGCGCTTCATCGCCGACTCTGACAACCCCAAGCACAGCCGGCGAGTCGACGTGGTGATCGAGGATCCCGCGGAAGACGGCGGCTCTGGCCCACCGCTGATGCTCCTCGGTGTGCTCGGGGTCGGCGCCCTCGCCGGGTTCTCCGCGCTGATGGCCGCCCGCGGACGTCGTACGTCGTCGACGCCGAGCGCGCCGCCCCTGCTGGACCCGGCCGACCTCGAGGCCTTGCGCGGGCCGCTCCGGGAGGAGATCGAGCAGGTCCGCCAGGAGATCGGAGCCGCCGAGACCACGACGAGCGATCCCACCGCCCTGGCTCGCGCCACGGCGGCGCGGGCGCTGCTGGACCGCGCCCATCAGAGCATGACCGCGATGGCCTCGGCTGCAGATGCGCGCCAGGTGACCCAGGCCCTCGCGGACGCCCGCTTCGAGCTCACCGCGCTGGCGGCGGTCCGAGACGGACGACCGGTGCCCGAGCGGACGCCACCGTGTTTCGTCGACCCGCGGCATGGCCCGAGCGTGGCCACGGCCGTCTATCCGGCAGCCGAGGTGGGCGCACCGGTCCCGGTATGTGCGGCCTGCCAGGCTCAGCTGGCTGCCGGACAAGAGCCGGTGGCCCGCACCCTCCTGCAAGGAGGCAGGTCCACCAGCCACTGGTTGGCCGCCGGCCCCGCGTGGCTCTACCTCAACGGCTACTGGGCCGGCCAACCGTGGCTCAACCCTGCCTTCTGGCCACATCATCCTCAGCTCGTCGACCAGTCCACCGGTCAGTTCGCCCAGTTCGGGGATGCATCCGGGCACCATCACCCCGGTCACCATGGGCACTCCGGTCGCAGTGACCCGCCGGACACCGGTGGCGGCGGTCTCTTCGGCGGCGGACACCACGGAGGACCAGCCGGCGGCCACGGCGGCTTCGGCGGAGGAGGCCTCGGCGGTGGGGGTGACGGCCATCCTGGCGGCGGCCACGGTGGTGGCGGCAGCTTCGGGGGCGGCGGTCACCACGGCGGTGGCCACTAGGAGATGCGGGCATCTCTAGGTCGGCGACGTCGCGGCTGACCTTGCCCGGACCGGATCGGGCTCAGCCCACCGAACTCAGTCGACCAAGCTCAATCCACGAGGACCAGCGGCAGCCGGAGGGCTCCGGGGGCATGCTCGGGGACGATCGGGTTCTTGGGTGAGACCGGTCGCAGTCGTCGGTAGGGTGAGCCGAGCTCGGGTCGCGGGTCGGCCTCGCCCTTGTTGGGCCAGAAGGCCATCGCCCGTTCGGCCTGGGCGGTGATGGTCAGCGACGGGTTCACCCCGAGGTTGGCAGTGATTGCCGAGCCGTCCACGACGTGCAGGCCGGGGTAGTTGAAAACCCGCTGGTAGGGGTCGATCACTCCGTGGTCGGCGGTCGCGCCGATCGTGCACCCACCGATGAAGTGCGCGGTGAGGGGCATGTTGAACGGCTCACCGATCGAGCCGCCGGGAGTCCCGCCCATGATCCGCGCCATCGTGCGCGCGGCCTCGTTGCCGGCCGGGATCCAGGTCGGGTTGGGCTCACCGTGCCCCTGCCGCGAGGTCAGCACCAGACGGCCGGTGAGCCGCTGCTTCTTGAGGTAGGTGGTGATCGAGTTGTCGCGGCTCTGCATGACCAGCGCGATGACGGCCCGCTCCGACCAATGCAGCATGTCGTAGAAGCCAGAGAGCTTGGTCCGCTGGCGCCACATCTCCTTCAGCCACGTGCGCCAGCGCGGCTCGGGCCCGTCGCCGTCGGTCAGCACGGTCTGCAGCAGGCTCATCACGTTGCTGCCCTTGCCGTAGCGGACCGGCTCGATGTGGGTGTGCTCGTCAGGGTGGAACGAGGAGGTGATCGCCACGCCCACGCTGTAGTCGGTCGAGGTGTCGGGGGCGACTGCGCCGAGGATCGCCTCGGAGTTGGTCCGTGCCAGCGATCCCAGTCGGTCCGACAGCTCCGGCAGGTGACCCTCGGCCTTCATCCGGTGCAGCAGCCGCTGGGTCCCGAGGGCGGAGGCCGACACCACGACCTGGTCGGCTGACAGCACCCTGGTCGAGGAGGCGCTGCGACGCTTGGCCTTGGTGTGGCGCACGTGGACGTCGTACCCCCCGTCCTCGCGGGGGACGATGCGGGTGACCGTGGTCAGCGGCAGCACGGTGGCGCCGTGCTGCTCGGCCAGGTAGAGGTAGTTCTTGACCAGGGTGTTCTTGGCGTTGTGTCGGCAGCCGGTCATGCAGGCGCCGCACGCCCGGCAGGGGTTGCGGTCGGGGCCGGCCCCGCCGAAGAAGGGGTCGGGCACCGCGTCCTCGGGCGACTGATCGGACTCGCCGAAGAACACCCCGACGGGTGTGTAGTGGAAGGTGTCGCCGACGCCCATCTCCTCGGCGACCTGCTTCATCACCTCGTCCGACGGCGTGTGCAGCGGGTTCTCGACGACGCCGAGCATCCGCTTGGCCTGGTCGTAGTACGGCGCCAGCTCGGCCCGCCAGTCGGTGATGTCGCGCCACTGCGGGTCGGTGTAGAAGGCCGGCAGCGGCTCGTAGAGCGTGTTGGCATAGACCAACGAGCCACCACCGACGCCGGCGCCGGACAGGATCAGGCAGTCCTTGAGCGCGTCGATCCGCTGGATGCCGTAGAGGCCGGCCTCGGGCCGGAAGAGATAGTTCTTGGTGTCGAACGAGGTCACCGGCAGGTCGTCGTCCTCGAAGCGGGCGCCGGCCTCGAGCACCCCGACCCGGTAGCCCTTCTCGGTCAGTCTCAGCGCCGTGACGGACCCACCGAAGCCCGACCCGACGACCAGGACGTCGAAGTGCCTTCCGCGGGAAGGCTCCATCACGCTCTCCTCAGCCGCTTCAGCACCTTGAGGTTCGCGGTCATCACCTTCGCGTAAGTCTGGTCGGACATGCCGAACATCGGTGCGAACCGGATCGCCCGCTGGGTCGCCACCGACTGGGGCTCGGTGTAGCGCAAGATGCCCTCGGCGCCCTGTCGGCGGCCGAGGCCGGAGTCGCGCATGCCACCCATCGGGGAGTCGATGGAGGCGAAGGTCGCACCGAAAGCCTCGTTGATGTTGACCGTGCCGCACTTGATCTTGGCCGCCAACGTGCGAGCTCGGGCCCCGTCGCGACTGTAGATCGCCGCGTTGAGGCCGTAGTCGCCGTCGTTGGCGCGGTCCACTGCCTCGGCCTCGTCGTGGAAGCGGTAGATCGACACGACCGGGCCGAAGGTCTCCTGGCCAAAGCAGGACATGTCGGGGGTGACGCCCTCGAGGATGGTCGGCTCGAACACGAAGGGGCCCAGGTCGGGCCGGGCCCGGCCGCCGGCGAGCACCCGAGCGCCCTTCTCCACGGCGTCCTCGACGTGGGCAGTCACCGCGCTGAGCTGGGTCTGTGAGATCAGCGAGCCCATGTCCAGACCCCAGTCGAGGCTGGCGCCCAGTGACATCGCCTCGGTGCGCGCCACGAACCGGTCCACGAACCGGTCGTAGATCTGGTCGGCCACGAACATCCGCTCGGTGGACACGCACAGCTGACCGGCGTTGGAGAACGACGCCCGCACCGCGCCCTCGGCCGCCTTCTCCAGGTCGGCGTCGCGCAGGATCAGGATGGGGTTCTTGCCGCCAAGCTCCAGCGAGCAGCCGATCAACCTGTCCGCACATGCCTGGGCCACACTGCGCCCAGTGGCGGTCGAGCCGGTGAAGCAGACGTAGTCGGCGTGCCCGATCAGCGCCGGCCCGATCTCGCTGCCGGGTCCGGCGACCACTTGCCACAGGTCTCGTGGGAAGCCCGCCTCCTCCAGCAGTTGAGCGGCGAACAGCCCGGTCAGCATCGAGTGATGGTCTGGTTTGGCCACCACGGCGTTGCCGGCCAGCAACGCCGGCAGCCCGTCGCAGAGCGCCATCGTGAAGGGGTAGTTCCACGGCGAGATGATGCCGACGACGCCCTTCGGGATCCGATTCACGTCGACCCGGGTGAGCACCGGGATCACGCCCAGGTGGCGCCGGGTGTCCAGGTGCCGATGTGCCGTCCGGGCGTAGTAGCGCGCGGTCAGCGCGACGTGCAGCGGCTCGTCGAAGGCGTGCTTCCTGGCTTTGCCGGACTCCAGCACGGTGAGGTCCATGATCTCGTCCTGGCGGTCCAAGATCAGATCGTGCAACCGGAGCAGAGCCGCGGCTCGGGTCTCTAGAGAGGTCCGCGCCCACGCTTCCTGAGCCCGTCGCGCCTTGCCGAACGCCTCGGCCACATCGGCCTTGCTGGATTGCGGGACGTGCGCCAGCGGCTGACCGCTCAGCGGAGAGAAGGTCTGCGCCGTGCGCCCGCTCGTGGCCACGATGCGGCGGGTGAGCGAGTAGACGTACTCAGGCTCGAGGGCGTACGACGCCGCCGGGTCGTGTTCAGGGTCCCGCGGTCCGTCGACGACCGGACCGTCCGCGGGTGAGGGGGTCTGGGAGGTCACGGCCTCAGCCTAGTTCGCCGCTCACCGCATGCCTACCCCCGAGTAACAAACCTCGCCTGATCAGGGCGTCTGGACGATCTCGGGTGCGCTGACCCGGGTCTCGTCGGCCTCCTGGTCGGTCATCTTCAGCTGACTCTGCCGCTCGGCCTCGACCCGCCGCAGGTAGTGGTCGACCTCGTCGCTGGTGCGCGTGTCGTCCCAGCCGAGAGCCTGCGCCATCAGCCGGGCCGAGGGCTCGGCGGCCGAGACGCCGCGGTCGAAGGTCTCGATGGAGATCCGGGTGCGCCTCGTCAGCACGTCGTCGAGATGCCGAGCACCCTCGTGGGTGACGGCATAGACGACCTCCGCGCAGAGGTAGTCGTCGGCGCCCGGCAGCGGTTCGGCGAGCTCCGGGCGGTCACGGACCAGGTCGAGGACCTCGTCGACCAGGCCGCCGTACCGCCCCAACAGGTGGTCGATCCGGCCCACCGGGATGCCGGTCTTGCGCGAGAGCATCACTCGCTGGTTGGTGCGGGTCTCGAAGCCCTGGGCGCCGGCGAGCGGCACCCGGTCGGTGATGCACTCGCGCACCGACGACCCGGTCAGGTCACGCAGGATCGGCTCGGCTGCGTCGACGGCGTCCTTGGCCATGACGCGGTACGTCGTCAGCTTGCCGCCACCGATCAGGATCAGACCCGGCACGGGAGTGACCACGGTGTGCTCACGGGAGAGCTTGCTGGTCGACTCGTCCTCGGCCCTCAGCAGCGGCCGCAGACCGGCGTACACCCCCTCGACATCGGCATGGTCGAGAGGGTCGCGCAGGAGGGTGTTGACGTGGTTGAGCAGGTAGTCGATGTCGGCGCGGCTCGCGGCGGGATGGGCCTTGTCCAGGTCCCACGGAGTATCGGTGGTGCCGATGATCCAGTGTCTGCCCCAGGGGATGACGAAGAGGACCGACTTCTCGGTCTTGGTGATGAAGCCCGCCTCCGAGCGGATCCGGTCGCGCGGGACCACGAGGTGGATCCCCTTGCTGGCTTGGACGTTGAGGCTGCCTCGGCCACCGACCATCTGCTGGATCTCGTCGGTCCACACACCGGCGGCGTTGACCACCACCCGCGCTCGCACCTCGAACTGCTCGTCGGTCTCGAGATCCTCCGCGCGGACCCCCACCACACGTTCACCATCGCGGACGAAGCCGATCACCTTCGTGCGCGGGGCCACCAGGGCACCATGGGACTGCGCGGTGCGGGCGACCATCAGCACCAGCCGGGCGTCGTCGACCTGGCAGTCGTAGTAGCGGATGGCCCCTGCCAACTCGTCGACCTTCAGGTCAGGTGCGATCCGGGCGATCTGGCGGCGGAAGAGGTGCCGGTGACGCGGGACGCCCATGTCGTACTTCCCGGCCATCGCCATGCCGTCGTAGAGCAGCAGCCCGGCGCCGACGTACGGGCGCTCCCAGGTGTGGTGCAGCGGGTAGAGGAACGGGACCGGGTGGACCAGGTGCGGCGCCAACCGGGTGAGCAGCAGGCCGCGCTCCTGCAGCGCCTCGCGCACCAGGCCGAAGTCGAACATCTCCAGGTAGCGCAGGCCCCCGTGGACCAGCTTGCTGCTGCGCGAGCTGGTGCCGGACGCGATGTCGCGCTGCTCGAGCAAGCCGGTCGACAGCCCGCGGGTCACGGCATCCAGTGCGATCCCGGTGCCCGTGATGCCGCCACCGACGACGAGCACGTCCAACTCGGCGCCCGGTGCGGTGGTCGCCCGCAGGCTCGCCAAGGACTCCGCGCGTGCTGCCGGACTGAGCGCACTGGTCTGTGTCATGCCCCCATTCTTCCCACCTCCCGTCTCCGCTGCCACGACGCAGGTCACGTCGGAGGAGAATGGCGGGGTGGAGGAGATGGTCGCGCTGTACGACGAACACGGCCAGCCGTGTGGAAGCGCGCCACGATCCCGGATGCGAGCGGAGAACCTGCGCCACGCCGCTACCGCGGTGGTGGTCCGCGATCCGTGGGGTCGGGTCTACGTCCACCGCCGCACCGACACCAAGGACGTCTACCCGAGCCGTCGCGACTTCGCCGCGGGCGGCGTGATCGGTGCCGGTGAGGACCCGCGTGAGGCGGCCGTCCGTGAGCTGGCCGAGGAGCTCGGCATCACCGACGCACCGCTGGTCGCCCTCAGCCCAGGCTTCTACGCCGACGACCACACTCGGTATCACGGCTTCTGCTTCACCGCCGAGTGGGACGGGCCGATCCGGTGGCAGCCCGAGGAGGTCGCCAGCGGCGGCTGGATGACCTTGGAGGATCTCGTCGCCGCGGTCGAGAACGACCCCGACGACTTCATGCCCGACACCGTGGGTCTGCTCGGGGGCTGGCTCGCCGAGCGCCTCGGCGACCGGTTCGAGCCCGAGCAGGGCTGGGACAACCAGACGGTCATCGTGGAGGGACGCTGGGTCGATCGACGGCCACGGCGCCCCGAGGCCGTCGCTCCCTTGCGCCGTGAGGCTCAGATCCTGCCCCGGCTGGCCGACCGACTGCCACTGACCGTCCCCCGACCCGTGCTCCTCTCCGAGGATCCACTCTGGGTGCGCCATGCGCTGGTCCCGGGTCGGTCTGCCGACTCCGATGCGCTCAGCGCCGAGGATGGCGCGGCGGTGGGGCGCTTCCTCAGGATCCTGCACGACACTCCAACCGCTGAGGTGGCCGAGCTGCCCCCACCGTCGGAGCAGCATCGGAGCTTCCTAGCCGTGCTCGACGACTTCCGGGCTCGGGTGTTGCCGCTCCTGCCCGGCGACCGTCAGCCAGCGGCAGCTGCGCTGCTCGACCAGGCTGCTCAACCGACGCCGTCGGTCCTCATCCACGGAGACCTCGGACCCGCGCATCTGTTGCTCGCCGATGGTCGGGTGACCGGAGTGATCGACTGGGGCGACATGTGCCTCGGCGACCCCGCCGACGACCTGGCCTGGCTGCTGCATGGCACCTCGGAAGTCTTCGCCGAGGCGCTGGCCAGCGAGTACGGCGCGACGCCCGCCCTCCGCGACCGGGCGCTCACCTGGCATCGCCTGGGTCCGTGGTGGGAGGTGCTCGCCGGCCTCGACCACCTCGGCTCGGCCTACGTCGACTCCGGCACCGCCGGGATCCTTGATCGCCTGTGACCGCTGGCCGCCGGGCCGGGTCGCCTGCGTTCGGTCGGCAGCCGGGTTGCTGGCAGCCTGGGATGCTCGCCGACAGGGCAGCGATGCTTCAGGTTCCGGCCGCTCACCGGGTCGCTGGTCGCCGACATGGCAGCGACGGGGAGAGGTGGCCTCGGCTTCCGGTCGCCGTCCGGGTTGCTGGCCACCGGTGGTCACTCTGGTCACCGCAACATCTGCGGTATCTCGGTGGGCCTGCACTTCTCATTGCGCACATGCCATGAGAGGTGGCGCTTCATCCACTTACCGCAGATGTTGCAGCAGCCCAAGTGACTCCCGGGACCAGAGTTGTGCCGGGCGCGGGGATGAGTGCGCCGATTGTGCCGAAACGGCAGTCCATCATCGGGTTACTGGTGCGTACGGTCGGCATATGTGTCCTACGCACCAGTAGCCGTCCTCGCGGCGTTGTCGGGTGCACCGAATGGGCCGAAACTGCATCCCGGCCCGTCTGCCGCGGTGTTGTGGTGGCCCGGACCCATCTGGTGCGCCGCTGTGGTGGGTTGGGGCCCGGTATACAGGGCACTCACCCCCCACAAGGGCGCAGCAGACCCAACAAGACCGCAGCAGATGCCCATCGGCGCGAGACGCCGGGCAGCGTCAGCGACCCGGCCGCCGAGCAGGACCACAGGAGCGCTCACCCGGCGTCGCTGCCCTGTCGGTCGCCACCGCCCACGGCCAGAGACCCGGCAGCAACCCGGACCACGGCGGTGCTCTCCCGGCGTAGCTGCCTATCGGTCGCCACCGCAGATGACCAGCAACCCGACCGCCGAGCCGGACCGACAACCGCGGTCGTCCAACGCAGCGGCCCCATCGGCCAGCGCCACCGACCAGCGGCCCAACCGGCTACTACTCGACGACGACCTCGATGCGCTGGAACTCCTTGAGCTCGGTGTAGCCGGTGGTGGCCATCGCCCGACGGAGGGCGCCGACGAGGTTCATGGTGCCGTCGGCGACCCGCGACGGGCCGAACAGGATCTCCTCGAGGGTCCCGACGGTGTCGAAGCGGACCCGCTCGCCGCGCGGAAGCTGCTGATGGTGTGCTTCGCCGCCCCAGTGGAAGCCGCGGCCGGGGGCGTCGGATGCCCGGGCGAAGGGGGAGCCGACCATGACGGCGTCGGCGCCGCACGCGATCGCCTTGGCGATGTCGCCGGAACGGCCGATCGAGCCGTCCGCGATGACGTGCACGTAGCGGCCGCCGGACTCGTCGAGGTAGTCGCGGCGAGCGGCGGCGACGTCAGCGACCGCGGAGGCCATCGGCACCGCGACGCCGAGCACGGTCCGGGTGGTGTGGGCCGCTCCACCGCCGAAGCCCACCAGGACGCCTGCCGCGCCCGTGCGCATCAGGTGCAGCGCGGCCTGGTAGGTCGCACAGCCGCCGACGATGACCGGCACGTCGAGCTCGTAGATGAACTCCTTGAGGTTCAGCGGCTCGGCCTGGGAGGAGACGTGCTCGGCTGAGACCGTGGTGCCCCTGATCACGAACATGTCCACGCCGGCGTCGACGACGGTCTTGGCGAACTCCTTGGTCCGCTGTGGGGACAGGCTGCCCGCGACCGTGACGCCCGCCTCGCGGATCTCCTGCAGCCGTTCGGTGATCAGCTGCCCCTTGATCGGCTCGGCATAGATCTGCTGCATCCGCTGGGTGGCATCCACCCCGTCCAGCGAGGCGACCTCTTCGAGAAGGGAGGTCGGGTCCTCGTAGCGGGTCCACAGCCCCTCGAGGTTGAGCACCCCTAGCCCACCGAAGCGGCCAAGACTGATCGCGGTCTCCGGAGACATCACCGAGTCCATCGGAGCGGCCACGATCGGCAGCTCGAACCGGTAGGCGTCGATCTGCCAGGCGGTGCTGACCTCCTCCGGATCGCGGGTGCGCCGGGAGGGCACGATCGCCACGTCGTCGAAGGAGTAGGCCCGCCGGGCCCGCTTGGCCCGCCCGATCTCGATCTCAGTCACGGCGGCAGGCTATCGGCCCGAGTAGTTCGGCGCCTCGACGGTCATCTGGACGTCGTGGGGGTGGGACTCCTTGAGCGAGGCGGCGGTGATCCGCACGAACCGGCCCTTCTCCTGCAGCTCGGGCACGGTGCGCGCACCGATGTAGAACATCGACTGGTGCAGGCCGCCGATGAGCTGGTGGGCGACCGCAGCGAGCGGACCGCGGTAGGCGACCTGGCCCTCGATCCCCTCGGGGACGATCTTGTCGTCGCTGGTCACCTCGGCTTGGAAGTAGCGGTCCTTGGAGTAGGACTTCTTGCCCCGGCTGGACATCGCCCCGAGCGAGCCCATGCCGCGATAGGACTTGTACTGCTTGCCGTTGACGAAGACCAGGTCTCCGGGCGACTCCTCACAACCGGCGAGCAGCGAGCCGAGCATCACCGTCTCGGCGCCGGCGACGAGCGCCTTGGCGATGTCACCGGATTGCTGGAGCCCGCCGTCGGCGATGACCGGGACACCTGCCGGGGCGGCGGCCAGGGCGGCCTCGTAGACGGCGGTGACTTGAGGTACGCCGCAGCCGGTGACCACCCTCGTCGTACAGATCGAACCCGGCCCGAAGCCGACCTTGACCGCGTCGGCACCGGCGTCGACGAACGCCTGCGCGCCCGCGCGAGTGGCCACGTTGCCGCCGATGACCTGGACGTGGCGGGTGGCCGGGTCGGACTTGAGGCGGCGCACCATGTCGAGCAGCAGTGTCACGTGACCGTGCGCGGTGTCGGCGACGAGTACGTCGGCGCCGGCCTCGACCAGGGTGGTGGCCCGGTCCCAGGCATCGCCGAAGTAGCCGATCGCGGCGCCCACCATCAGCCGCCCATCGCCATCCTTGGAGGCGTGCGGGAACTGCTCTGACTTCACGAAGTCCTTGACCGTGATCAACCCGCCGAGCCGTCCCTCGTCGTCGATCAGCGGCAGCCGCTCCCGCTTGTGCTTGCGGAGCAGGGCCGTGGCGTCGTCGCGGGAGATGCCGATCGGCGCGGTGATCAGCGGCATCGGCGTCATCACCTCATTGACCTTGGTGGTCGCCCACTCGGCGACCGGCGTGAAGCGCAGATCGCGGTTGGTGATGATGCCGAGGAGATGGTCGCCGGCGTCCACGACGGGGAGACCCGAGACGCGATACTCGCCGCAGATCCGGTCGAGCTCCTCCAGGGTCGCGTCCGGACCGATGGTGATCGGGTTGGAGATGATCCCGGTCTGGGTCCGCTTGACCAGATCGACCTGGTAGGCCTGATCCTCGGTGGACAGGTTGCGGTGCAGCACCCCGAGGCCACCCTGGCGGGCCATCGCGATCGCCATCCGCGACTCGGTCACCGTGTCCATCGCCGCGCTCACGAGCGGCACGCGGAGCGAGATCTCCCGAGTCAGCCGACTGGTCGTGTCGATGTCCTGCGGCGCCAGGTCGGACTCACCCGGAAGCAGCAGCACGTCGTCGTAGGTGAGGCCCAGCGCGGCGAACTTCGATGGCACGCCCTCGGCCAGATCGTCGGTCATAGGGGCGGTCGGGGCGTGCTGGGAGTCCATCAGTCGTTTCCGGGAGCCTTTCGCTGGGAGTGGACACAGTCTAGTGGAGCGTCGCGGCCGAACTCTTGACCCTGGCGCGGGTCCGAGAATGACGCTGACCCGGTGCGACACGTCGCACCGGGTCAGCGTTTTCGAGCTGGTGAGGTCGGCCCCCGTCAGTGACCGTGCCCGTGGCCGTGGCCGGCCGCGGGAGCCTCTTCCTCCTCGGGCTTGTCGACGACCAGGGTCTCGGTCGTGAGCAGCATGCCCGCGATCGAGGTGGCGTTGACCAGCGCGGAGCGGGTGACCTTGACCGGGTCGAGGACGCCCTGAGCGACCAGGTCGCCGTACTCCCCGGTGGCGGCGTTGTAGCCGGTCCCGGCACCCGCCTCGCGGACCTTGGTCACGATGACGTAGCCGTTCTCGCCACCGTTCTCGGCGATCCAGCGCAGCGGCTCGTCGACCGCCTTCTTGACGATGCGCACGCCCTGCGCCTCGTCACCGGAGAGGCCGAGGTCACCGTCGAGCACCGAGGCGGCGTGGATGAGGGCCGAGCCGCCACCGGCGACGATGCCCTCCTCGATGGCTGCACGCGTGGCGGAGACAGCGTCCTCGATGCGGTGCTTCTTCTCCTTCAGCTCCACCTCGGTGGCCGCACCGACCTTGATCACGCAGACACCGCCGGCCAGCTTGGCGAGCCGCTCCTGAAGCTTCTCGCGGTCCCAGTCGGAGTCGGTGGTCTCGATCTCGGCCTTGATCTGGTTGACCCGGGCCTCGACCTCGGCGTGCTCGCCGCCGCCGTCGACGATGGTGGTGTTGTCCTTGGTGACCACCACGCGGCGGGCGCTGCCGAGCACCTCTAGGCCGACCTGGTCGAGCTTGAGCCCGACCTCGGGAGCGACCACCTGGCCGCCGGTCAGCGTGGCGATGTCCTGCATCATCGCCTTGCGGCGGTCACCGAACGCCGGGCTCTTCACCGCGACAGCGGTGAAGGTGCCACGGAGCTTGTTGACCACCAGGGTCGACAGCGCCTCGCCGTCGACGTCCTCGGCGAGGATGAACAGCGGCTTGCCGGTCGAGATGACCTTCTCCAGCAGAGGCAGCAGCTCGGCGACCGAGGAGATCTTGCCCTGGTGGAGGAGCACGTAGGGGTCGTCCAGGACGGCCTCCATGCTCTCGGGGTCGGTGACGAAGTACTGCGAGATGTAGCCCTTGTCGAACTGCATCCCCTCGGTGAACTCCAGCTCGGTGCCCATGGTGTTGGACTCCTCGACGGTGATCACGCCGTCCTTGCCGACCTTGTCGAAGGCCTCGGCGAGCAGGTCGCCGATGACGTTGTCGCGACTGGAGATCGTCGCGACCGACGCCATGTCCTCACGGGTCTCCACCTCGCGGGCGGCCTCGCGCAGCGCGTCGCTGACGGCCTCGGCCGCCGCGTCCATGCCGCGCTTGAGGCCCATCGGGTTGATGCCCGCTGCGACCGCGCGCAGTCCCTCGTGCACCATCGACTGGGCCAGCACCGTGGCCGTCGTGGTGCCGTCACCGGCGACGTCGTTGGTCTTGGTGGCGACCTCCTTGGTGAGCTGGGCACCGAGGTTCTCGAACGGGTCGTCCAGCTCGACCTCACGCGCGACGGTCACACCGTCGTTGGTGATGGTGGGAGCGCCCCACTTCTTGTCCAACACGACATAGCGTCCGCGCGGGCCGAGGGTCACCTTGACGGTGTTGGCCAGCGCATCCACTCCCCGCTCGAGGGAGCGTCGGGCGCTCTCGTCGAACTCCAGGATCTTCGGCATGAAGCTTCTTCGCTCCTTCGATCAGGAAACCACGGCAAGGACGTCACGCGCGGAGAGGATGAGGAACTCCTCGCCGGCGTACTTGACCTCGGTGCCGCCGTACTTGCTGTAGATGACCTTGTCGCCGACCGAGACGTCGACGGGGACCCGCTGGCCGTTGTCGTCGATGCGACCCGGACCGATGGCGAGGACCTCGCCCTCCTGCGGCTTCTCCTTGGCGGTGTCCGGGATGACCAGGCCCGAGGCCGTGGTCTGCTCGGCGTCAAGCGGCTTGACGACGATCCGGTCCTCGAGAGGCTTGATGTTGACCGACACGATGTCGACCTCCACTTTCTCCACTTGTCATTGATCGATGGGTGGGCGCCTCCCCGAGGGAGGCGTCCCGACACGTTCGAGCCTGCGGATGAGGTACGCCGTCGCGGGGGTCGCACTTCAGCGCAAGCGCTGGCACCCTCGGGTCGAGAGTGCCAGATCAGACGTTAGCACTCACCCGAAGGGAGTGCCAGAAGGGGGCCCTCCGGCGGGCGCCCGTGAGCGCGTACGACGCCCCGCCGGCCGCCGATCGCGAGCCAGTCCGTCGGCAGCCAGACCGCCGCCA
>JBDHZT010000031.1:0-36004 GCA_039811985.1 Nocardioidaceae bacterium
GAGCGGCGGGCACTGAAGCGGCGCAACGCTCGGTCCCGGGTGCGCGCCGGGGTCTAGGGCCGGAGCTCCTGTCTAGTCGGCGGGCAGTTCGACGACGGCCTTGGTGCCGCGACCGTCCGGGCTGCGAGCGACGGAGAACCGGCCGCCCAGCTCGGACTCCACCAGGGTCCGCACGATGGACAGGCCGAGGTGGGTCGTCGCGTCGAGATCGAAGTCCTCGGCGACACCGACGCCGTCATCGGTGACCGTGACCCGGAGCTGCCCGCGGCCACGGCGGGCAGAAACCACGATGGCGCCGGTCGCGTCGTCGGGAAAGCCGTGCTCCACCGCGTTCTGGAGGAGCTCGGTGAGCACCATGGCGAGCGCGGTCGCCGTCTCCGAGGGCAGCTCACCGAGCGAGCCCTGTCGGGACACCCGCACCGCGGCGCCGACCACGCTGACCTCGCTCACCATCCGGCCGAGTCGGTCCACGATCTCGTCGAAGTCGACCAGTCCCTCGGCCGACTGGCTCAGCGTCTCGTGCACGATCGCGATCGAGCCGACGCGGCGTACTGCTTCCTCCAAGGCACCCTTGGCCGCCGGCTCGTCGATGCGGCGAGCCTGCAGGCGCAGCAGGGCGGCGACGGTCTGCAGGTTGTTCTTCACCCGATGGTGGATCTCGCGGATGGTGGCGTCCTTCGTCACGAGCTCACGATCGCGGCGGCGAAGATCGGTGACGTCTCGGACCAGCACCAGCGCACCGATCCGCTCGCCGTGGGGACGCAGCGGAATCGACCGCACGATCACGGCGATGTCGGCCGAGGTGACCTCGGTGTCGCGGGCCTGGGTGCCGCCGAGCACCGCGCTCAGGCTCTCCTCGTCGGCCCGGCGGCGCGCCGGGATGAGCTGGCGGGTGACGTCGGCGAGCACCAGGCCGGTCAGGTCGCCGGAGTGGCCGAGGCGGCGATAGACCGAGAGCGCGTTGGGACTGGCATAGACCACTGCCCCGGAGCGGTCCACCCGGACGAACCCGTCACCGACCCGCGGTGAGTCGGCGTGGTCGCTGCGCTGCCCCGGTGCCGGCAGGTAGCCGCCCGCGATCATCTGGGTCAGGTCGGCAGCGGTCTGCAGGTAGGACAGCTCCAACCGGCTAGGGGTGCGCACACCCAGCAGGTTGGTGTTGCGCCCGATCACCGCGATCACGCGATCGCTGCGGCGCACCGGAATGGTCTCCACCCGCACGGGCACGTCGTCGCGCCACTCCGGATCACCCTCTCGGACCAGGCGGCCCTCGCGGTACGCCGCATCGAGCAGGGGCCGCCGGCCCACCGGGATGAAGGTCCCCACCACGTCATCGACGTGGGCGGTAGGCCCCGTCGTGGGGCGCATCTGTGCCCCCGCCCAGAAGCCCTTGCCCTCGCGGTCGGGCAGCCAGAGCACCAGGTCGGCGAAGGACAGGTCGGCGATGATCTGCCAGTCGGCGAGCAACAGATGGAGCCACGCGACGTCGTCAGCGCCCAGGTCGGTGTGCGCACGCACGAGTTCGCTCATCGAGGGCACGGCCTCAGCGTATATTCGGCACAGACCGGGCCCTGCCGCGCCGGTCTGTGTGAGCGGTGTCGTCGAAGGAGGGTCATGGGGGCTGGCTACTGGCAGCACGTCAGAGCTGCCGGGCTGACGGTTCCCGCCGACCGGCCCCTCGATGAGCTCACCGCCGAGCTGACCACCCTGCTCGGCTCCGTCGATCCCGACGAACGGGACCGGACGGCGTACCCCACGTTGGCCACCTGGATCGACCGAGGGGTGTACGACGACCTGCTCGCCGGCCTGGGCGACGGGATGGCCGCCGGGCTCAGCGTCGGCCTCGGCGAGCGGGGCACCGACACCGTCTTCCGACGCAGCTTCTCGGCGTTGATCCTGGCCGAGTGCATCGAGCGAGACAGCCATCTGCGGCTGTTACCCACCGGCAAGGTGCTGGAGTGGGGCGACCGAATCACGACCTGGTACCTCCGCGAACAGGATCTGCGCGGCTTCGTCCCCGGCAAGGGCTGGGCGCACGCGCTGGCCCACGGCGCCGACGCAATCGGCCGGCTGGCCAGATCGCCGCACCTCAGCGGTCCGGAGCTCACCGTGCTGCTCGACGTGATCGCCGACCGCGTGCTGCTGCACGGCGACACGCTGCTGGTCTCGGGAGAGCCCGACCGGATGGCGCTGGCCACCATGGAGGTGCTGCGGCGCGACCTACTGCCGTTGACAGTCGTCGAGCCCTGGGTGGCTCGGCTGGCCGGTGCCGCCCGACAACATGCCGCCGACACCGACCGCGACCCGTTCTTGGACAGCGGCAACGCGGAGGCCTTCCTGCGTGCCCTCTACCTCCAGCTGGCGATCGGGCCCCAGCCTCCAGCCGTCCGCTCCGACCTGCTGCTGGCGCTGGTGGACACCTTGCGCACCACCAACCCGCACACCCTCGGACCGTCCTAAGACCACCTGGTGACCGCTGAGTAGCATGCGCGCATGACCTCCTCCGGCGAGCCCACCTCCGGTGAGCACCGTCCCGACCACCTCACCGGTCACGCGGGCGAGCTCGCCGTGGCCGTCGCCCGCGCCCACGGCGTGCAGACGATGTTCACCTTGTCGGGTGCGCACGTGTTCCCGATGTATGACGGAGCGGTCAAGGCCGATCCGCCGATGCGCATCCTCGACGTGCGCCACGAGCAGACCGCGGCCTTCGCGGCCGAGGCGACCGGCAAGCTCACCCGGGTCCCCGGCCTGGCCGTGCTCACCGCGGGTCCGGGCGTGACGAACGGAGTGAGTGCGATCGCGCAGGCCTCCTTCGCCGGATCACCGGTGGTCGTCGTCGGCGGCCGCGCCCCCAACAACCGCTGGGGCACCGGGAGCCTGCAGGAGCTCGACCAGCCGCCGATCCTGGCGCCGGTGACCAAGGCGGCTCGCACCCTGCCGACCGCCGACGCCGTGCTCGGCGGGATGGACGAGGCGTTCACCGCGGCGGGGTCTGCCCACCGGGGCCCGGTGTTCGTCGACGTACCCATGGACGAGTTCTTCAACACCGCCAGCGGCCGACGGCCCACACCTCCCACGCGGATTCGCCTCGAGCCTGACTCGGACGCACTCATCGAGATCGCCGAGCTGGTCGGCGCCGCCCAACGCCCAGTGCTAGTGCTGGGCACCGATGTGTGGGCCGATGGCGCGGAAGACGCCGCCGCCAGGTTCGCCGAGGAGCTGGGCATGCCCACCCTCACCAACGGCATGGGGCGGGGGATCCTGCCCGGCGGGCATCCGCTGCTGGTGACCAAAGCCCGGGGTCAGGCGTTCGGGACCGCCGATCTGGTGATCGTGGTCGGCACACCGCTGGACTTCCGGCTGGGGTACGGCGTCTTCGGCGGCAAGGACGGTGCCCCGCCCGCGCAGGTGGTCCACCTCGCCGACTCGCCGGACCAGGTCTCCGGGCATGCCACGCTGGCCGGGTCGGCCAGCGGCGACCTCACCTCGGTGCTCGACGGTGTGCTCGCCGCCTGCCAGGAGTTGGTCCGCCGGCCGGACTGGTCCGCTTGGCTAGGCGAGCTCCAGGAGACCGTTGCGGCCGCCGCCGAGCGCGACCGGGCCCTGCTCACCGCCGAAGCCGACCCGATCCACCCGGCCCGGATCTACGGTGAGCTGCTCCCCCGGCTGGCCGACGACGCCGTGGTGATCGGCGACGGGGGCGACTTCGTCTCCTTCGCCGGCAAGTTCGTCGAGCCGCAGCGGCCCGGCGGCTGGCTCGACCCTGGGCCCTACGGCTGCCTAGGCGCTGGGCTCGGTGCCGCCATCGCAGCTCGCCTGGCCCGGCCCTCGGCGCAGGTAGCGCTGCTCTTCGGCGACGGTGCCGCCGGCTTCTCGCTGATGGATGTCGACACCCTGGTCCGTCATCAGCTGCCCGTGGTCATGGTCGTCGGCAACAACTCCGCCTGGGGCTTGGAGAAGGGCCCGATGCAGATGCTCTACGGCTACGACGTCGCCGCCGACCTGGGCCAGCGGACCGGCTACGACGCGGTGGTCAGCGCGCTGGGTGGTGCCGGAGAGACCGTGGCCGACCCGCGGCAGATCGGACCGGCCCTCGACCGGGCGTTCGCCTCAGGGGTGCCCTATCTCGTCAATGTGATCACCGATGTCGCCGCCGCCTATCCGCGCAACACCTTCGGGATCTGATCGCCGGTGAGCGACGAGCTAGAGGTTCGACCGGCCCGGCCGGAGGAGTACGACGTCATCGGCGAGCTCGCCGCGTCGGCGTACGTCGACGGTGGCCACCTGCCGCCCGGTCACGGCTACCTCGACATCCTGCGCGACGTCCGAGGTCGTGCAACGGAGGCGGTGCTCCTGGTCGCCGCGGTCGACGGCCAGGTCCTCGGCACGGTGACCTACTGCCCGCACGGCTCGGCGTGGCGAGAGCTCGGCGCCGACGACGAGGGTGAGTTCCGCAGCCTGGCCGTGGCTCCGGAGGCTCAGGGTCGAGGCGTCGGCACCACTCTCGTCCAGGAGTGTGTGCGCCGGTCGGTGGCCGACGGGGATCGAGGAATGGTGCTGTCCTCGCTGCCCGACCAGACGAGCGCGCACCGGGTCTACCAACGGCTCGGTTTCGCCCGCGCTCCGGAGCGGGACTGGCATCCGGAGCCCGGAACAGCCCTGATCGCCTTCGCGATGCGGCACCCTCCGGAGCAAGGAGGAGCACCCTGATGGAGGCAGGACCGGTGGAGGCCGAGCTGACCTACCTCGTCACCGAGGCCGACACCGCTGCGGCGGTCGGCTCGGGCAGCCTGCCGGTGCTCGGCACCCCACGGCTGCTGGCCTGGTGCGAGGCGGCGACCTGCGCGGCCCTGGCGGATGTACTCACCGACGGGTCGACCAGCGTCGGCACGGAGGTGGCACTTCGCCACCTGGCCGCCAGCCCGATCGGCGAGGAAGTCACCGTCTCCGCCCGGCGCAGCGGTCAGGACGGTCGGCTGCACCACTTCGACGTGGCCGCCACCCGGACCGACGGCACCGTGCTCGGCACCGGCCACATCACCCGCGCCGTGGTCGACATCGAGCGGTTCCTCGGCCGGCTCCAGCGCTGAGGCCTCCAGCACCGACCCGGGCGGTGGGAGGGAGTCAGGCGTTGGGGCGCTTGCCGTGGTTGGCGGCCTTCTTCTTGCGCCCGCGACGCTTGCGACCGGTCTTGCCCATGGTGTCCTCCTGGATCGAGTGCTGAGCCCGAGGGAGTCCGCCGGGACTCGTGGGCAGCGAGCATCTTCTCAAATGCGCGGGCCAGGGCGCGAATCAGCGTGGCCCACCGCTGGGAGCTGCGAGCCGCTCAGGCTTCGTGGATCTCGATCTCGACCTCGCGGATCGAGAGCATCACCCGCTGACGAAGGGTGTCGGGCGCCGACTCCGAGCAGGAGCGGGCGACCAACGCCTTGATGGTGCGCTGCACGTCGTACCGTTCCAGGCAGGGACGACACCCGTCGAGATGTGCCTGCACCGCCTCGATGTCGGTCGCGCACAGCTCGTTGTCGAGGAAGTAGACGATGCGCTCGATGAAGTCGGCGCACGAGTCGTCGTTGCCCATCAGTCTCCCTCCCCCACGCGCAACAGATCGTTGTCGCGCACATAGTCCGAGAGCATGTCGCGCAACTGACGGCGACCCCGGTGCAGCCGGGACATCACGGTGCCGATGGGGGTGCCCATGATCTCGGCGATCTCCTTGTAGGGGAACCCTTCGACGTCGGCGAGATAGACCGCGAGGCGGAACTCCTCCGGCAGTCGCTGCAAGGCCGCCTTGACCTGGGAGTCGGGCAGGTGCTCCAGCGCCTGCATCTCGGCCGACTTCAGACCGGAGGAGGTGTGCGACTCGGCGCGGGCCAACTGCCAGTCCTCGACGTCTTCCGACATCGACTGCTGCGGCTCTCGCTGCTTCTTGCGATAGGAGTTGATGAAGGTGTTGGTCAAGATGCGGTAGAGCCACGCCTTGAGGTTGGTGCCGGGGCGAAACTGATGGAAGGAGGAGTAGGCCTTCGCGAAAGTCTCCTGCACCAGGTCCTCGGCGTCCTGCGGGTTGCGCGTCATCCGCATCGCCGCAGAGTAGAGCTGGTCCAAGAAGGGCAGCGCGTCGCGCTCGAAGCGGGCGGTGCGCTGCTCATCGGTCTCGGTGGCCACGTCGGGTAGCTCGGCGAGCTCGGTGTCGAAATCGTCAGTCATCGCGTCCCACAGTAGTGCCCGCGGGGTCGCCTGCGGCGTCGGCGGCACCAGGCCGGAGCCGGACGGCGGCGGAGGTGAGAGCAGCGCGAGCACGTCGGGTGAACGCGCTATCGCCGCGGCTGATTCCCGGCCACTTCGCGGATGATCCACTCCAGCGTCGTCTCGACGATGATGCCGAGCGCCTCCTCGGCGGTGATCTCGGCAGAGGCCGGCACCCGCAGAGAGTGGTCGGCGGATGGGATCACGGTCATCTCGACCCCGGCTGGGAACTCCTCGGGCCGCCCCATGGAGTCCCGCTCACCCTGGATGACCAGGGTGGGGAGACGGGTGCCGAGCAGCTCTTCGACCCGAGACGACTGCGGTCGACCGGGCGGGTGCAGAGGGAAGGAGAGACACAGGCACCCGGAGGCCCCCAACGACTTCGCGGTGCGGGCTGCCGACCGCGCACCCGCCGAGCGGCCACCCACCACCAACGGTGTGCGGGTGCGCAATGCCGACGCGGCGGCCATCGTGCCAGCGTCCAAGGTGGCCGGGGATGACGCCACCTTGCGACCGGCGACCCGCCAGGGCTGTTCGAAGCGGACCACGGTCACATCGTTCCTGGGCAGGCTCTGGGCGAGCGCCTCGAGGTCGGCGGTGTCGATCCCGGCACCTGCCCCATGCCCCAGCAGGAGGGTCGCCACCGGGCTGGTCGCCCGGTCGGTGACCAGCCGGCCCTCGCCGTACGGCGTGCGGATCATCCGTTCGCGGCTCACCCCCGCATCATGCCAGTCATTCGTCGAGGGGAATGGGCGCGATCAGCTCCGGTCCGTTGTTCCGCACGTTGCCCACCAGCGCGGCGACCGGATAGGCCTCCAGCCGCCCCGGGGCCGCCGGCACCAGCAGGTCGAGCAGGTCGCCGTCGCTGCCGGGATTCAACCAGCGCTCCCAGCTCTCGGGCTCCACCATCAGGGGCATGCGGTCGTGGATCTGCCCCAGTGAGTCCTCGGCCTGGGTGGTCAGCACCGTGCAGGTCCAGCGGAACCGATCCGGGTCGTCCTCCGAACGGTCGGGGTCTCGCCAGATCTCGTAGAGCCCGGCCATCGCCAACACGCCGTGGTCGATCGGGCGGATGAAGAAGGGCTGCTTGCGTGGCTTGCCGGCCTTGGTCAGCTGCGTGGTGGGATACCACTCGTAGTAGCCGTCCGCGGGCAACAGGCAGCGCCGGGCCGCGAAGGCGCGGCGGAAGGCCGGCTTCTCGGCCACCGTCTCCATCCGCGCGTTGATCAGGCGAGTGCCGATCGAGGCATCCTTGGCCCACGACGGCACCAGTCCCCAGGTCAGCACGCGCAGCTGTCGCTGCGGCGGCTCGGGGCTGTCCTTCCTCGGTGGTCGTTCGACGACGGCGTAGACCGATTTGGTGGGCGCGATGTTGTAGTCGGCCTCGAGCTCCTCACCGATCCGGAGGTCGGAGATCTCGAACTCCTCGATCAAGTCATCCGGACTCCGGCTGGAGGCGTAACGACCACACATGTCAGCAGCCTAGGACCCGGTGGAGCCGGCGGGTCGAGCTGGCGTCAGCGGGCGAGCTCGTCGAGCAGCAGCGCCGCGGTGGCGTCGGAGCCGGGTAGACCCTCGATCCAGACCCGGCCGGCCTCGCCGCCCCCCTGCAGGGTGCGGACCATCCGGCGCAGCAGCGCAACGCGCTGACCGAGACGGTCGTCGCGCTCGGCGATCACCACAATCCGCTCAGGTCCGAGCTTGCCGATGGTTTCGGTGCCCGAGAACACCGTCCTGGCGGCATCGCCGAGCGAGCTGAGTCGCATCGCCCGAGTCAGCACGTGCCGGGCTCGCTGATCTGCCGGGTCGACGTGCCGGTCCTGGGGCAGCTCGGCCACCACCAGGGCGAAGGTGTCGCGCACGCGCGTCGGGTGTCGGAGCTCTCCCCTGTACAGCTCCGACAGTCTGCTCCGAACGTGCGCGAGGCTGGCCAGACCCGTCAACGGGTCCTCGCAGGCCAGTTGATGGAGGTAGGTCAAGGTGGTGTCGCTCCAGGAGCGAGACACTGCGCGAACATCCTCGAAGGTCGGCTCCAGGTCCAGCACCAGCCGGTAGGTGGTTGCCAGCGCCTCGAGCGTCTCGTCCAACGAGGCGCCGTCCTTGGCCATCTGGGTGCCGGCGACGGCACATGCGTCGGTAGAGCCGGACCCCGAGGCGAGCGTCTCTCCCACGGCCTCGAAGCGTGGCGGCAACCCCAACCGCACCTGCTCCAAGCGTCCGACGCTCGCCTCGGAGTCCGCTGTGGACAGGCCACGCGAACGTAGGCTGAATCTGCCCACAAGCACCCCCTCGGCGTCTCCATTCACCGATGAGACGGCCAACCCGACGGGTCATGACGCGAGTTGGGGAGATCATTTTCGTTCCCGGTTTCCCCGGTGGATACCGGACCGCGGAGCCTAGACTGACGTCATTCCTGGTCCCTTCCCCCGTTGAAGTGATATGAGCAGCACGCAGCCACTGGTCGATACCCGAGCGGACGCCGAACTGATTTCGGCCGTCCGTGGTGGTGACCTGAACGCCTACGGCGAGTTGTTCGCGCGCCACGCGGACGCCGCCCGACGGCTCGCCCGGCAGCTGGTCTCCTCGGCTGACGCCGACGACCTGGTCTCCGAGTCGTTCGCCAAAGTGCTCACCGTGCTGCAGCGGGGCGGCGGCCCAGATATCGCCTTCCGCGCCTACCTGCTGACCGCCGTACGCCGTCTGCACGTGGACCGCATCCGCGCGACCTCACGGGTCCAGACCACCGACGACCTCGAACCGTTCGACCCCGGGACCCCGTTTGAGGACACCGCCGTCTCCGGATTCGAGAACGAGGCGGCGGCCAAGGCGTTCGCCTCGCTCCCCGAGCGCTGGCAGCTGGTGCTGTGGCACTTGGAGGTGGAGGGCCAGAAGCCCGGTGACATCGCGCCGATGCTGGGCATGAGCGCCAACTCGGTCTCCGCCCTGGCCTATCGGGCTCGCGAGGGCCTCCGACAGGCCTTCCTCAATCAGCATGCGCAAGATCTCGACAACGACACCTGTGAGTGGACCCACCAGCACCTGGGCGCCTATATCCGCAACGGCATCTCCCGCCGCGACGCCGCGAAGGTGGAGGAGCACCTCGACGAGTGCCGCAAGTGCATGGCGATCTACCTGGAGCTGAGCGAGGTCAACTCCAACCTGGCCGGCATCTTGGGGCCCCTGCTACTCGGAGCGGCCGCTACCGGCTACCTCGCGACAGCCGGTGGGCTGGCCGCGAAGGGCGGGCTGCTGTTGTTGGCCGGCCGCGCCAAGGACGCCGTGGTGGGGAACCTGGCCACGGCAGCGGTCGCGGGCGTCGCAGCAACCGCGGTGATCGCGGGCACGGCGGTTGCCGTGCTCACCCACCAGAACGACCAGGACCTCAGCACCGCTGACAACCAGATCGGCGCGGTCAGTCCCGGCAACGGCGGCCAGGGCGGTGACCCGGGATCGGGCAATGGCGGCCCGGGCGGGGACTCTGCCAAGGGCGGCACCACCATCACCCCGTCGGAGTCGACGACGCCGACCGACCCGATCACCAGCCCCACCGACCCGACCTCCACCCCCACGGACCCGAGCTCCGCCCCGACCGATCCCACGTCGAGCCCCACTGATCCCACGTCCAGCCCGACTGACCCAACCTCCAGTCCCACGTCGAGCCCGACCGACCCCACCTCCAGCCCCACCGACCCCACGTCAACGCCGGCGGTCTTCACCGATGTGAGCGTGTCGGCCGCGGCGAAACGGGCCACTCTGATCTCCTGGGATGTCACCGGCACGGTGTCCGGGCTCAACCCGGGCAACGGGGTGACCGTGACGGTCACCGTGTCGAACAACCTGTCCTTCAGCCGTGACCTCGGGTCCCGCTGCACCTACGTCAACAGCCGGACCGCCCGCTGCCACCTCTCGACCCCAGATTCCTCCGGCAATGAGACCCTCGGATTCACGGTCCCGGCGACGATCACCGACGCCTGGATGCAGTTCAGCATCGTCCCCGACACCGGCACCCCCAACAGCTCGACCGACAATGACGTGGCACGGGTGGACCTCGACGGCGTGCTCGGCAAGTCCGCGGTCCCCGGCGGGGACCTCTCTGCTCGGCCCTGAGCATCCACTCGCGCCGATAGGCTGCGCAGGTGAGTGATTCGTCCGAACTGTGGCCGGCGCCGAGCGCCAGGCGCCCGATCGAGGCGGAGCTCACCCTGCCCGGGAGCAAGTCGCTGACCAATCGCGCACTGGTGCTCGCGGCGCTCGCCGACGGTCCATCAGTGGTGCGACGGGCGCTGCGATCCCGCGACACCCTGCTGATGGCGCAGGCGCTCACCGGCCTGGGGGCGTTGGTGGACACCAGCGGACCCGACTGGTCGGTGTCACCCGCGGCGTTCGATCGGGACGCGAAGGTCGACTGTGGTCTGGCCGGCACGGTGATGCGATTCGTGCCGCCGGTCGCGGGCCTGTCCACCGGACGAGTCGACTTCGATGGCGACCCGCACATGCGGAACCGACCGGTGGGCGAGGTTCTGCTCGCGCTCCGTGCGCTGGGAGTGCGGATCGAGGACGACGGCCGCGGCGCACTGCCGTTCGCCGTGCTCGGTCAGGGGTCGGTCAGGGGCGGATGCGTGGTCATCGACGCTTCGGCCTCCTCCCAGTTCGTCTCGGCCCTGCTGTTGGCGGGCGCCCGCTACGACGAAGGCATCGACATCCGCCATGACGGCAAGCCGGTGCCGTCGCTTCCCCACATCGACATGACCGTGGCGATGCTGCGAGCACGCGGGGTCGAGGTCGACGACGCAGACGCCAACCGATGGGCGGTGGCACCGGGCCCGATCGCCGCTGTCGAGGAGACCATCGAGCCCGACCTGTCCAACGCGGCGCCGTTCCTCGGCCTCGCCGCGGTTACGGGTGGGAGGGTGCTGATCCGAGACTGGCCCGCCGAAACCACTCAGCCAGGCGACACATTGCGCGACATCCTCGAACAGATGGGCTGCACAGTCAGTCTTAGTGACGACGGACTGGAGGTGCGCGGACCGGACGCCCTGCGTGGGGTCGACCTCGACCTGCACGACGTGGGCGAGCTGACTCCCGCCATCGCGGCGCTCTGCGCGCTGGCGGAGTCGCCGTCCCACCTGCGCGGCATCGGCCATATTCGCGGTCACGAGACCGATCGTCTGACCGCCCTGGCCACCGAGCTCAGCGTGCTCGGGGCCGCCGTGACCGAGCATGCCGACGGCCTTTCCTTCCGCCCGGCGGCGCTGCACGGCGGGGTGTTCCACACCTACGCCGACCATCGGATGGCCCACGCCGCCGCGCTGGTCGGCCTGGCCGTGCCCGGTGTCCTGATCGAGGACGTCGCCACGACCGCGAAGACATTCCCCGGCTTCGCCGACGTCTGGGCTGGTCTGCTGTCGTGACTCGGCGCTACACCGAGGAGGACCAGGAGCACTACGAACGCCCGCGCCGCCACACCCGGCCGCGCACCAAGGACAGACCCAGCTATGACGACGCCGTCGACGGCACCGTGGTGACCGTCGACCGAGGTCGCTTCACGTTGGCGGTCGACGGTGTCCGGGTAGTCGCGATGAAGTCCCGCCCGTTAGGACGCAAGGGTGTCGTGGTCGGGGACCGGGTCCGCGTCGTGGGCGACGTGTCCGGTGCCGAGGGCTCCCTGGCCAGGATCGTGGAGGTCGCCGATCGGGCCACGGTGCTGCGGCGCACCGCCGACGATGACGACCCCGTCGAGCGCATCGTGGTCGCCAACGCCGACCAGCTGGTGGTGGTCTGTGCCCTGGCCGACCCCGAGCCGCGGCCCCGGCTGATCGACCGGGCGCTCGTGGCGGCGTACGACGCGGGCATGGCGCCGCTGCTCTGCCTGACCAAGTCCGATCTCGCCGACCCCGAGTCCCTGCTGTCGACCTACCGCTCGCTGGGGGTGCCCTGGGTGGTCACCCACAAGGGCGGGAACCTCGACGAGTTGAGGGAGCGGCTGTCCGACCGCATCAGCGTGCTGGTCGGTCACAGCGGGGTCGGCAAGTCCACCCTGGTCAATGCACTGGTGCCGGAGGCCAATCGGGAGGTGGGCCGGGTCAACGCCGTCACTGGACGCGGCCGGCACACCTCCACCAGCGCATGGATGCTGGAGCTCCCCGGTGGCGGTTGGATCGTCGACACCCCTGGCATCCGTTCGTTCGGGTTGGCGCACGTCCAGCCCGAGCATCTGATCGAGGCGTTCCCCGACCTGGACGAGATGACCGAGGACTGCCCACGAGGCTGCACCCACGGCGCCGACGAGCCCGAGTGCGGCCTGGACGAGGCCATCGCCGAGGGTCAGGCCGATTCCGAGCGGGTGGAGTCCTTCCGGCGTCTGCTCGCGGCGCGGTACGACGCCACGGCGCTCTGACCGCGCCGGACAATCCCTACGCCGACGACCCCTCCGTCAGCCCCACACGGCGCGGGCGCCGGTGTCGCCTGCGCGGAACGCCGCATAGAGCACCACGACCGAGGCCACCGCCAGGAGGCCGGCCACCACCCAGCTCAGCGCGCCCCGAGAGTCTCGGGCGCCACGACCGGACGCCAGCGCGCTGCGTCCACCGAGCAGCCACGCGGCCAGAGCCACCACCACGACATTGGCGAGCAACACGTTGCGCAACAGCTCACCGGCCTCCTCGTGCGTGTGCACCGCTGGCAGCACATCGAGGCCACGCGCCTCGGCCAGGTCCTCGCCGGAGGCTGCGGCGAGCACCGCGGCACCGGCCGCCAACACGGCGGCGATCACCAATGGCCAGCGCAGCCACCAGCGCCAGCGGGGCACCGCGGCATACACCAGCCCGGCCACGCCCGTCAGCGGCGCGAACACCACCACGGCGTGCACGATCAAGGGGTGGAGGGGCAGCCCGTTGAGCTCCATACGGCCAGAGGCTAGTCGGCTTCCCTATGAGCGCGCCCGCATCGCCCTTTGGCCGCGACAGGGCACTAGCCTGTGCCCATGGCCTCCTCGCCCGACTACACCGACGACCTGCGGCTGGCCCATGTGCTCGCAGACGACGCGGACTCGTTGACCGAAGCCAGGTTCCGGGCCCTGGACCTCCACGTCATGAACAAGCCGGACCTGACGCCGGTCACCGAGGCCGACCTGGCCGTCGAAGAGGCACTGCGGCGTACTCTCTCGCGGGTGCGCTCGCGCGACGCCGTCATCGGCGAGGAGCACGGCAGCAGCGGGCACAGCCAACGCCAGTGGATCATCGACCCGATCGACGGCACCAAGAACTTCGTGCGCGGTGTCCCGGTCTGGGCGACTCTGATCGCCTTGGCCGTCGACGGCGAGGTCGTGGTCGGCGTGGTCTCGGCACCCGCCCTGCAACGGCGCTGGTGGGCGTCGACCGGCGCGGGCGCCTGGACCGGCAAGTCGCTGGTCAAGGCGACCCGCTGCCAGGTGTCCGATGTGCGCAGGCTGGAGGACGCCTCGCTGTCCTACGCCTCGCTCGGCGGCTGGGACGAACGTGACCGCCTCGACGACTTCCTGGCCCTGGCGCGGCGCTGCTGGCGCACGCGCGCGTACGGCGACTTCTGGTCCTACATGCTGCTCGCCGAGGGAGCCGTCGACCTGGCAGCCGAGCCGGAGCTGTTCGTCTACGACATGGCCGCGCTCGACGTGATCGTGCGGGAGGCCGGCGGTCGCTTCACCGCTCTCGACGGCAGCGACGGTCCCTGGGGTGGCAACGCGGTCGCCTCCAACGGTCACCTGCACGAAGCAGCACTGTCCTTCCTCGGCACCGCACGCGGAGATGGCGGGCCAGACCCCGACGACCGTCCACGTGGCCCGGGATCGGTCAGCGAGCTGAGGGCGCGCCGGATGCGCTCCGTCGAGAGCCCCGAGGTCTGATCCGACCGGTCACGTGACGTAGGCCACTCTTCCTCGGCACCCGGCGATCCGGATAGCGTGGAGGTCAGCAGCCGACTGATCTCGCATAGGTCCGGTTCTTCGACTCGAAAGGCGACGCCGATGCGCATCCACGAGGTGATCTCGGGAAAGCCGAGCCAGCAGGTGATCACCATCAATCCCGACGCGAGTGTGCGCGAGTTGCTCGCCCTCCTCGCCGAGCACAACGTCGGCGCCCTCATCGTCAGCTCCGACGGCACGAGTGTGGACGGCATCGTCTCCGAGCGCGACGTCGTGCGACGTCTGCATACCGACGAGAGCGCGCTGGAGGGCCCCGTCTCGGGGATCATGACCGTCGGTGTCTTCACCTGCGACCCCGACAACTCCCTCGACGACCTGATGGCGCTGATGACCGAGCGCCGCATCCGCCACGTCCCGGTAGTCACCGAGGGGCGACTCGCCGGGATCGTGAGCATCGGCGACATCGTCAAGCACCGCATCGGCGAGCTGGAGTTCGAGCGCGACCAGCTGGACTCCTACATCCAGTCCTGATCCACCCGGCGCCTCGCGCCGGCAGGCACCACGCACCCTAGGGTGTTCCTATGGACAAGCCTGAGATCGACTTCGTCGACCCCACTCCCCCAGCCGACCTCGTGGTCACCGACCTGACCGTCGGCGACGGTGACGAGGCGGCAGCCGGCCAGACCGTGAGCGTGCACTACGTCGGGGTGGCGTTGTCCTCCGGCGAGGAGTTCGACGCGTCCTACAACCGCGGCGCGCCGCTGCAGTTCCGACTCGGCGTCGGCCAGGTCATCGCCGGTTGGGACCAGGGTGTGCAGGGCATGAAGGTCGGCGGTCGACGTCAGTTGGTGATTCCCCCGCATCTGGGGTACGGCGACCGCGGCGCGGCCGGGGTGATCAAGCCCGGCGAGACGCTCGTCTTCGTGGTGGACCTGCTCGGCGTCAGCTGACGCCGACCCGGCAGCTCTCACCGGCCACGGTGACCTCGTCTCCCGGGGCCAGTCGTCGACCGCGGCGGGTCTCCACCTCACCGTTGACCTGCACCTCCCCGGCAAGTAGCAGCGGCTTGGCCTGCGCCCCCGACTCCACCAGGTCGGCGAGCTTGAGGAACTGCCCGAGCCGGATCGACCCGTCCGCGATCACTACCTCCCGCATGCGCAGATCCTCGCACGGGCGGCGATGAGTAGTTGAGGGCGCTGGCCGGCTTGCGGGCCGACAGGGCGGCGACGCGGAGGGCCGCCGCGGTAGTCCTGATCGTCGGCCGAGTTGCTGGTGGTCTGGAGTTGCGACCGATAGGGCAGCGATGGGGAATGGCAGACGACGGGCCGGGGAGGGTCATCGGTTGGGCGCAAACGACACGCCAGACGCCGTTTCCGATGTCGTTTGTGCCCAATCGGCGGGGTCTCGAGCCCGGATCAGGCGAAAGCACGACGATTGTTCCGAAACGGCACCTCGATTGGGCGCAAACTGCATCCCGCTTCGACCCGGATTGCGGTTTGGGCCCAAACCGCAACACCTCGACCCGCCGGGGCCCGTCTCCCGCGCCGTTGTAGGGCCTGGTGCCCATCTTCTGCGGGTCTGTAGGTGCTCGCACCCGTCTGCCGCGCGGTTGTGGGGGGTGAGTGTCTGGTAGACCGGGCACTGAGCACCCACAGGGGCGCAGCAGACGCAAGAACACCGCAGCAGACGCCGACCCGGGCAGACCAGCCGATCGGCGACTCGGGCAGCAACCCCAGCCACCCTGCTGCCTTCTCCGGTCGCTGCCCTGTCGGTCGCTACCACCGGTGACCAGCAACCCGGCCGACGACCCGGGACCACGGGCGGGGCTCATCCGGCGGCGCGCACGCGCAGCACCCGACCGCTACGGGACGAGCAGGCTCACGGCGTGGATGAGGACGCCGACCAGGCCGCCCACGATGGTCCCGTTGATCCGGATGAACTGCAGGTCACGGCCCACGTGCAGCTCGATGCGGCGGGCTGCCTCCTTGCCGTCCCAGCGCTGCACGGTGTGGGTGATGACGGCGGTGACCTCGGCGCCGTACCGCTGCACCGCGAACACCGCCAGATCGGCAGCCCAGCCGTCGAGGCGCTCGCGGAGCGCTGGGTCCGCCAGCAGCCGGTCGGCAAAGCGGGCCAGCTCCAGGGCGAGGCGCTGTCGCACCGCTCCCGTCGGGTCCTCCAGCGAGGCAAGCAGGGCACGTCGCAGGGCGTTCCAGACCGAGACGGCCGACTCCAGCACGGCGGGGTGATCCAGCACCCGCTCCTTGAGCCGCTCCGCCCGCTCCTGGGTCGCGGGGTCGGAGAGCAGGTCGGTCGCGAGCTGCGCGAGCATGGAGTCCAGGGCCTCGCGGGCATGGTGGTGTGGGTCGTTGCGGATGTCGGCCACCCACCTGATCGCCTCGGTGTGCAACCGACTCGTGACCGCGGTGTTGAGGCGAGGTGGCGCCCACCAGGGCGCACGCTCGGCCAGGACCTCGGTGAAGGTATCGGGGTTGTGCACCAGCCAGCGCAGCAGCTCGTCGAGACCGAGGTCGACCAGTCCGTGATGGAGGTCGTCGCGCACGGTCTCGGCCAACAGCCCACCCAGCAGCGGCGCGATCGGCTCCTCGCGAAGTCGCGGCACGATCGCCTCGGAGATCAGGTCGGCGACGTGCTGGTCGGTGACCCGGGCCAGTCCGATCGCGGCGACGTCGGCGATCTCGCCCACCGCCCGATCCCGGTTCTCCGGCTCGGCCAGCCAACGGCCGAGTCGCAGCGAGATGGCAGCCGTTGCGACCCGCTCCCGGATGATGGCCTCCTGGAGGAAGTTCTCCCCGACGAACTCCTCCAGGCTGCGGCCCAGATCGTCCTTGCGCCGCGGGATCAGCGCGGTGTGCGGGACGGGCAGTCCGAGTGGGTGCTTGAAGAGCGCGGTCACCGCGAACCAGTCCGCGATCGCTCCCACCATGGAGGCCTCGGCACCGGCGTTGACGAACCCCCACCAGCCGGTCATCCCTCGGGTCGTGACATAGACCACGGCGGCGAAGACGAGCAGTCCGACGGCGAGCGAGCGCATCCGGCGCAGACCCCGCCGGCGGGCCGCATCGGTGGCCGGATCAGAGCTGGGCAGGGAGAACGACGTCGCCATCGCGTGTGATTCTCTCCTACCGTCCCAGCGCCGAGACCGGTGGAGGCGGGCTTGGGGTCGGCCGACTGGCCGGGTTACGGTGGGTCGGCACGGGGGTCTCGGAGTCTGCTCGGATCAATTTCTGCATTCCTGAGTCACCGATGGCCCTCGGCCGACATGATGACACTGCAGAGATAGGCCGGATCCGCCGCGAGCCCGTCGCCATCTCCGCACCGGACCACGAGATCGACCACCGAGACCGCCCTGGAGGGAGCATGCGCCGCCCGTTCGCCGTCGGGCCCGCCACCCTGACGACGGCTGCCGCCCTGGGGGTGGCCCTGCTACTTCCCCTCACTTCGCCCGCCGCCGCCGCCCCGACCAAGCAGGCCTCGCCTTCCACAGCGGCCGCTCGGCCGACCAACCCCGACGACCCGCGGGGCGACGCCTACACCACCAAGAAGGTGAAGTCGAAGTGCTCCGCGCACGTGTGCGTGCACTGGGTCAACACGACCGTCGACAAGCCTCCCGCCGGACAGCCCGACGTGGTGCTCACCCAGATGAACAAGATCTGGAAGTTCGAGGTCAACAAGCTCGGCTTCCGGGCGCCGCTTCCTGACGGCAAGCGCGGAGGAAACAAGAAGCTCGACGTCTATCTGAAGGACGTCGGCTCGAAGGGGTACGCCGGCTACTGCACCAAGGACAAGAAGGTCGGCAACGGCTACCTGGCGTCGGCGTACTGCGTCCTCGACAACGACTTCCGGCCCGACCAGTTCGACGGGCACAAGGCGCTCAACACGCTGCGGGCCACCGCCGCCCACGAGCTCTTCCACGCCATCCAGCTCGCCTACGACAGCGACGAGGATGCCTGGCTGGTGGAGTCCACCGCGACGTGGATGGAGGAGCGGTACGCCGACAAGGTCAACGACAACCGCAAGTACCTTCCCTCCAGCCAGATCGCACTGCCGTGGAGCCCGCTGGACATGGCGGGCAGCGGCGGCACCACCCAGTTCGGCAACTGGATCTGGTGGGAGTACCTCACCAAGAGCCGCAAGCTCGGCGACAAGATCGTCCGCACCGTGTGGGAGAACGCCGGGGAGTACAAGGGCGGCGGCGGCATGTACTCCACCCGAGCCGTGGTCAAGGCGTTGAAGAAGAAGGGCACCTTCAACAAGCTCTACCGCGACTTCGCCGCCGCGAACACCACACCCGCCAAGACCTACGAAGAGGGCGCAGCCTGGCCGGTCAGCGCCCCGATGGACGCCGATCCCGTCCTCACCAGCGGGAAGTCGACCGGAGGCAGCCTGGAGGTCGATCACCTGGCCTCCCGCCATGTGCGGATCCGGCCGGGAAGTTCGGTCACCGGCGCCAACAAGCGCCTCCTGGTGAAGATCGACGGCCCGTCGTCCAAGTCGGCGCCCGCCGCCGTGGTCCAGGTCCGCTACAAGAGCGGCAAGGTCACCCGCAAGGTGCTGGCACTGGATGCCGACGGCAAGGGCAAGGGCACCGTGCTCTTCGACGCGAGCCAGATCTCCAGCGTCATCGTGACCGTGGTGAACGCCTCCACCCGCTTCGACTGCTGGACCCGCCCCAGCGCCGACCCGGCGTACTCCTGCACCGGCAACCCGCGAGACGACAACCGGGTCTTCACCTGGTCCGCCACCAGCACCACCGCCTGACCGACCCGCCTGACCGACCCCACCTGATCAGTGCCGGCAGGCAGCGGACGCACCTACTCGACTCGGGCGTGATGCGGCAGAGTAGGCTCATGAGCCGTCGCCTCGCCTTGGTCCGTCGCCCCAGCCCGCGGATGGCCGAGGGCCTCCTGACCCACCTCGAACGGCAGCCCGTCGACGTCGACCTGGCGCTCCAGCAATGGGAGTCCTACGTCGCCGCCCTGCAGGAGAACGACTGGGAGGTCCGCGAGGCTCCGCCCGCGCCGGAGTGCCCCGACTCGGCGTTCATCGAGGACACCGTCGTGGTGTACGGCGACCTGGCCGTGATGACTCGGCCCGGTGCGCCGGAGCGACAGCCCGAGCCGGTCGAGGTGGCGCCGGTCCTCCGTGACCTCGGCTATCGGATCGAGCGGATCGAGGACCCCGGCACCCTCGACGGCGGTGACGTGCTCAAGCACAACGGCACCGTCTGGGTGGGCATCGGCGGCCGGACCTCATGGGACGGCTTCGACCAGTTCGCCACCCATCTGCGCGGGCTCGCCGACGAGGTCGTGCCCGTCCCGCTCAGCTTGGTCCTGCACCTGAAGTCCGCCGTCACCGCACTTCCAGACGGCACCGTCGTCGGCCACCCCGACTTCGTGGACGACTCGTCGGTGTACCCCTCCTTCCTCGCGGTGCCCGAGGAGCACGGCGGCCACGTGGTCCTGCTCGGCGAGAACCAGGTGCTGATGAGCAGCTCCGCTCCCCGCACCGCCGAGCTCTACCGGGAGCGCGGACTCGACGTGGTCACCGTCGACATCTCGGAGTACGAGAAGCTTGAGGGCTGCGTCACCTGTCTGTCGGTGCGCCTGCGCGGCATCTAACCGGCCATTGGATCGTGCCAAGTGTGGATTTCCGCCAATTGGGGTGGAATGAGCCGCAGCAGCACACGAGATGGCCGCGCGAGCTGTTCCTCAGCGTCGAGGATTCTCCGCGCACACCTCACACGACAGAGAGGAACGCCCGTGGTCGACGTGGACAAGGTGCTCGACGAAGCAGGACTGCACAACCCCAGAGTGAGGGAGTACGTCCAGCACTGGGCCGAGCACACCGGCGCGGCCCGCATCGAGGTCGTCAGCGCCGCGGACGACGCCCGGCTCGTCCAGGAGTCATTGGACGCAGGCGAGATCCTCGCGGCCGGTGAGGGTCTCTACTACTCCCGCAGCTACTTCAAGGACACCGCGCGCTCGGAGGAGCGCACCATCGTGGCGACCAGCCGCCCCGAGGACAAGGGCGTCTACAACAACTGGCGGCACAGCGACGAGATCCGCCCCGTGGTCGAGGGCCACATGAAGGGTGCGATGGCGGGCAAGACGATGTACGTCATCCCCTATCTGATGTCGCCCCCGGGATCGCCGCTCGAGGCCTACGCGGCGGGCGTCGAGCTGACCGACCACCGCACGGTCGTGCTGCACATGATTCGGATGGCACGCGTCGACGTCTCCTTCATCGAGAACCTCGCCGACCCCGACTCCTTTGTCCGCGCCGTGCACGTGACCGGCGACCTGGAGAACCTCGGCCAGGGCACGCCGGACGACAAGCGCTACTTCGTGACGGTCGCCGACGAGCGGACGATCCTGCACTTCGGGTCGTCGTACGGCGGCAACGCACTGCTCGGCAAGATCGCGCACGGCCTGCGTCAGGCGGCGTACGACGGCTGGGCGTCGGGCAAGTTCCTCGCCGAGCAGTTCATGCTGCTCGGCATCACCGACAAGGAGACCGGTCGGGTCTACCACATCTGCGGCGGCTTCCCGAGCGCCTCCGGCAAGACCAACCTGGCCATGACACTCGCGCCGGACGCCCTCGGCGACCGCTACCACGTGTCGTTCTACGGCGACGACATCACCTGGCTATGGGTGGACCCGGAGGACGGCAAGCTCTACGGGATGAACCCGGAGTTCGGCGTCTTCGGGGTCGCCAAGGACACCAACGAGCTGACCAACCCGACGGCCCTGGACTCGATCCAGGCCGACTCCCACGCGCTGTTCACCAACGTCGCCTACAACGAGCTCACCCACGAAGTCTGGTGGGAGGGCCGCACCAAGCAGCCGCCCGCCGACCTCGCCGGCTGGCGGGACTGGAAGGGCGAGCTGATCTCCGAGCGCTCCCCCGAGCAGGCTGGTGACCCTTGGGCGCACCCCAACAGCCGCTTCACGACCACGCTCGCCAACGTGCCCAACGTGGCCGCCGACTTCGAGCGTCCCGAGGGTGTCGCCATCGACGGCATCATCTTCGGTGGCCGCACCCGCGATCGCGAGCCGCTGGTCCGCGCGATCACCGACCTGGCCGAGGGCGTCTACGACGGCCTGACCCTGGGCGCGGAGGCCACCTTCGCAGCCGAGGGGGTCGACGGACAGCTGCGCTACGACCCGATGTCGATGCGGCCGTTCATGTCCTACCCAGAGGGACCCTATGCCGCGCACTGGCTCAAGATTGTCGGAGCCGCCTCTGAACAGCCCATCTTCGCCCACGTCAACTGGTTCCAGCGTGACCCAGAGGACGGCCACTTCCTGTGGCCGGGCTACCGCGAGAACCTGCGGGCCCTGCTCTGGTTGATGCAGCTCAAGAACGGTGAGGTCAAGGGGCGCGAGACGGCTGTCGGCATCCTGCCCACCGAGGACGAGCTCGACCTGACCGGCCTCGACCTGCCCCAGCACGACCTCGACCGCGTGCTCACCATCGACGTGGAGCGCTGGAAGCAGGAGCTCGACAACCGGCAGACCCACCTGGAGCAGTTCCCCGGCCTCCCCGAGGAGATCTGGGCGGTCCACCGCCGCATCGTGGCCACCCTGGCTGAGGAGTCCTGAGCGGCGCCCACCCAGCCGTGGGACGTCATCCTCTCGGGTCGCCTGGGCGACCCGAGAGGATGACGTCGTCCAGGGTCAGTTGCGGATGAACTCCAGCCGCCAGTCCTCGGGCCCGCGCTCGAGGTAAGTGGTGTGGAACACCCCCGGCCACCGCTGCTCGATCTGGGCGAGCAGCGGGAGCGGGTCGTGCGGGGCGACCAGGACCAGTCCGCCACCGGACGGGACCGTGTCGAGCGCGCCGAAGATGGTGGCGTGCCGGATCGCGTGCGGGATGACCCGCGCGTCCAGCTCGGGCGATCCCGGTGCGTCGACCTCGCCACAGCTGCAGCTGTGGCCGCCACAGCCACCCGCTTCGGTCGACCTACCGGCTGCCTCCGCGCCGGTCAGCTCCTCGTGCATCGCGCCGAGCAGGTCGGCCAGACACACCTCGGGGTCACTGACCAGGAGGGGCACGATCAGCTCGTTCTCCTTGGTCAGATGGGTGTTGAAGACCGCCTCCAGCGCGGTGGCATGCCCGGCCGCGCGCACCGGATCGGCGGCCACCGCCAGGCAGTCGACCAGATCGAGGATGACCCGGTGCTCGCCCAGCATGCCGTCCACGAGCAGGCCCGCCGCCTCCCGCTCTGCCGCCGCCGGATAGAGCGTCGCCTCCTCGGCGAGTGCGTGCGGCACCAACTCGGCCCTACACCAGGCAACCAGGTCGTCTCGTGACCGCTCCGCTGCCGCGCGAGCACCGGTGGACGCCGAGTGCACGATCCGCTCGACATGCAGGGCCAGGGCGCCGGCAAGCTCGGCGTGATGGTTCTCGATCGCCGTGGCGGCCTCGGCGTCGGCCTGGGTGGAGGCGATCACAAGCTCGGTCATGGGTGGGCTCCTTGGTCTGTGCTGTCTTCTGCTCGACGCGGCGATGGTGGCCCGGGTTGGCCACCGCTCCGCCATTTTATTACAGTAGCTTCCGTGGAAAATAACCACCCAGCACTTGCCGGAACGGCTACCGGGCTGGCCACCGCTCAACCACGACCCGGCTGGGGGCCGGCGCCGGCCGAGCGGGGCGACCCCGACCTGTCGCCCGCACCCGCAGCGCTGCTCGACGTCCTCCGCGGCCAGCACGCCCCGGTGACCCTGGCCGCGCTGTGTCAGCTGACCGACAAGCACCCCAACACGGTGCGTGGCCACCTCGACACGTTGGTCGACCTGGGCCTGGTGCGTCGTCATACGCAACCACCCCACGGACGCGGCCGCCCCTCGCTGCTGTTCGAGGCGACGGCTCGCTCCGGGCGAGCCACGGCGGAGTACGCCGGTCTGGCCGCCACGCTGGCCGCCACCATCCACCGGACCAGCCCCACTCCCGTCGATGACGCCGTCGACGCCGGCCGGCACTGGGGTCACGACCTCGCGGAGGCACGGGGAGCACGGCCGACGAGCTCGGCCACCGCGGCGCGGGGAGAGGTCGTCTCCCTGCTTGACGACCTGGGTTTCGCCCCCGAGCCCACGGCCCGCAACACGAAGGCGCGACTGACCCGATGCCCGCTGCTGGAGGCTGCCCACCAGTTCCCCGACATCGTCTGCGGCGTCCACCTCGGCTTGGTGCAGGGCGGCCTGGATGCCTACGGCGCGGAGCCCGATGAAGCACGCCTGGAGCCGTTCGCCGAGCCGGGCGCGTGCTTGTTGCAGCTCGCTGCGGAGCGGCCATGACCACGGCGTCGGCACCGCTCCGCACCGCCCGAGCCCTGCCACCCACACGTGCCCTTCTCCTCGTCCCGGCCGCCGTCGCCCTCCTGGCCGGCCTGGACGCCGCGCTGATGTTGATCGGCGCACCAGCCCCGGTGCGACTGGACCGACTCCCCGACGTGCACGGCATGGTGATGGTGCTCGGCTTTCTCGGGACCCTGATCTCGCTCGAGCGTGCCGTGGCCCTCGGCCGACCCGTCGGCTTCCTCGCGCCTGGGCTGCTGGGCCTGGGCGGGCTCCTGCTGATCTCGCCGGCGCCGCTCCGGGCAGGCGCCACCGCATTCGTCGCCGGCTGCGCGGCACTGACCTTGGTCTACCTCCCGCTGTGGCGGCGCCAACGTGACGAGGCCGTGCTGGTCCAGGCCCTCGGCGCCGTGCTCGCGACCGGAGCGGCACTGATGTGGCTGGCGGGGATGGCCGTCCCCGACGTGCTGCCCTGGCTGGCCGGCTTCGTGATCTTGACCATTGCCGGCGAGCGGCTCGAGCTGGCTCGGCTCGCGATGGGGTCCGACGCAGGCAGTCGGCTCACCGTCCTCGCGGGTGGCCTGGTCGGCGGCGCGCTGGCCGCGGTGCTCTGGCCCGAGGCGGGCGCACGCGTGCTCGGCGCGACGCTCCTGGGCCTGACCGGCTGGCTCGCGGCGCATGACGTGGCCCGTCGCACGATCACGAGCACGGGCTTGGCGCGCTACTCCGCCGGCTGCATGCTCGCGGGCTACTTCTGGCTGGTCGTGGCAGGTGCCACCTGGCTGCTAGGTGGGCCCGCATCGTCCGGGGAGCGGTACGACGTGGTGGTGCATGCCACCTTCCTCGGCTTCGCGATGTCGATGGTGATGGCGCACGCGCCGGTCATCCTGCCCGCGGTCGTGCGCCGCCCGCTGCCCTACCATCCCGCGATGGCCGTCGCCGCCGGTCTCCTGCATGCCTCGCTCGCCTTGCGTCTACTGGCCGGCGACGCCTGGGGCAGCCAGGGGGCCTGGCGTGTCGGCGGCGTGCTGAACATCGTGGCCCTCCTCTTGTTCATCGTGGTCAGCGCCTGGTCCGCCACTGCCGGACGGCGGCGGACACCATGAACGCCTCCTCCGGCTCCGGGCTCACCCCGGCCGGTCCCAGCGTCCGCGGCGGCGCGGACACGAGACGCCGACCTGCGTCCGGTGCCCGGGGCAGCTTTTGGCCGTTGCGTGACCTGCCCGTCGCGATCTGGCTGATCGCGACCGTCGTCGTGGCTCTGGCTCATCGCGTCCTGCCCGCACCGCGATGGCTGCTGATCCATCTGCTCCTGCTCGGCGCGGTCACCCATGCGATCTTCGTCTGGAGCCGCTACTTCACCGAGGCGCTCCTCCACGCACCCACAACCCCGCGCCGACCGCAGTCGTGGCGGCTGGCCCTGCTCAACGCCGGGGTGGTGGCGGTGGTGGCCGGTGTGCTCGGCGAGGTCTGGTCGATCACCGTGATCGGTGCATCGGCTGTCGGTGTCGCCGTGGTCTGGCACGCGGGGTCGCTGCTCGAGATGCTGCGCGGAGCACTCGGCTCGCGGTTCGCCAGCACCGTGCGCTACTACCTCGCCGCGGCCTGCCTGCTGCCGGTCGGTGCCACGATCGGGGTGATCCTCGCTCGCGGCATCGGCGACCCGTGGCATGCCCGCCTGATGATCGCGCACGCCACGATCAACCTGCTCGGCTGGATCGGCCTGACCGTGATCGGCACGCTGGTCACCCTCTGGCCGACCATCTTGCGCACCCGGATCACCGAAGGCGCCGAGCGGTGGGCTGCCCGCGCCCTGCCTGTCCTGGTGGTGGGCTTGGCGATCGCGGCAGGTGCCGCGCTCGCCGGCTACCGAGCGCTGGTCGGCGCAGGTCTCGCCGTCTATCTCCTCGGAGCCGCCCTCACCGCCCGGGCCGTGCTGGACGCGTTTCACCGCAAGCGCCCCGACTCCTTTGCCGGCTGGTCGGTCCTGGCCGGTCTCGGCTGGCTGGGGGTCGGCCTCGCCTGGCTTGCGCTCGGGGTCGGTCTGTCGTCCTCGTGGCACGCCGCCCACGAGGTCTTCGAGCGCGTCGTCCCGTTCCTAGCCGCGGGCTTCGCCGCCCAGGTGCTGCTGGGCGCACTGTCCTACTTGGTGCCGGTGGCGCTGGGTGGCGGACCCGGTCCCGTGCGCGTGGCGACCGCGAGCCTCGACCAGGGGGCGCCACTGCGCCTGATCCTGGTCAACGGCGGGCTGCTGTTGACGGCCTTCCCACTCCCGAGCGTCGTCCTGGTTGCCGCCACCGTGGTGATCCTGGCCGGACTGGCCTCCTTCCTGCCCCTCCTCTTCCTCGCTCTGAGGAGGTCGCGCCGGGCCAAGTCCGACCCATCGGCCGCGCCGGTGACCGGGCCCAGGCCTCGTGGCAGCGCGGCTGGTCTGGCCGGTGTCGGGCTCGCGGTGCTCGCCTTGGCTGTCGCCGGCGGGGTCGCCGCGGATCCCGCCGCCGTCGGCAGCTCCGCACGCACCTCCGCGGCAGCCGGCGTCGCTGCCAGCGGCCAGACCACGACGGTCGACGTCGACGCCGCGGACATGCGGTTCTCGCCCTCGACGATCGAGGTGCCGGCCGGCAACCGTCTGGTGATCAAGGTGCACAACACCGACGCCAAGGAGGTCCATGACCTGGTGCTCGACACCGGTGCCGACAGCGGGCGACTCGCACCCGGTGACTCGGGCGTCGTCGACGCCGGTGTGATCGGCCGCGATGTGGACGGCTGGTGCTCGGTGATCGGGCATCGCCAGATGGGCATGGTCCTCACCATCGAGGTCATTGGCGACGCGTCCTCACCGGACGCCGAACAGGGAGACTCGGGTGTCGAGGGTTCGGCGAGCCACGACATGGGCGACATGGATGCGCATCAGATGGGGTCTGACGACGCCGGCTCCGGCGACACCGGCTCCACCGAGGCCGGCGAAGCTGCCGCGTCACTGCTGGACTTCATGGCCGACCCAGGTCCGGACTTCACCGCGAGGGACGCCACCTTGCCGCCGGTCCCCGATGGTCGGGTGCACCGCCGTACCTTCACAGTGCGCGACGTGGTGCGCGAGGTCGCTCCAGGGGTGACCCAGCGCCAGTGGACCTACGACGGCACGGCACCCGGGCCGATCCTGCACGGCCGGCTCGGCGACCGGTTCGTGATCCGGCTGGTCAACGACGGCTCGGTGTCCCACTCGATCGACTTCCACGCCGGCTCACTCGCGCCGGATCGACCGATGCGGACCATCGCGCCGGGAGAGTCACTGGTCTACCGTTTCCGAGCAGACCGGGCCGGGATCTGGATGTACCACTGCAGCACGATGCCGATGTCGGCCCACATCGCCAACGGGCTGTACGGCGCGGTGGTCATCGACCCTCCAGGGCTGGCTCGCGTCGACAAGAGCTATGTGCTGGTGCAGTCCGAGCTCTATCTCGGTGAGCAGGGCGGCCTGGTCGACCCGGACAAGGTGGCGGCCGAGCAGCCCGATGCCGTGGTCTTCAACGGCTACACCAACCAGTACGACCACCGGCCGCTGACGGCACGGGTCGGCGAGCGGGTGCGGGTCTGGGTGCTCGACGCCGGCCCCAACCGACCCTCGTCGTTCCATGTGGTCGGTGGACAGTTCGACGCCGTCTATGCCGAGGGCGCCTACCTGCTGCGCCGGGGCTCGCCCGGCGGCGCCCAGACGCTCGGTCTGCAGCCTGCCCAGGGTGGCTTCGTCGAGCTCACCTTCCCCGAGCCAGGGCACTACCCCTTCGTCTCCCACATCATGGTCGACGCCGAGCGCGGTGCCCATGGCTTGTTCGAGGTGACCCGCTAGCGGTCCTTCGTCAGTGATCGTTGCTGGGTCGCAGCCGCACCCGGGTGATCGCATGGCCGGCGACCTCCTCGACCACGGCTTCCCAGCGTGCATCGAGGCCGACGACCTGGCCGGGCGCCTCGGGGATCGCCCCCAGCTCGACCAGCAAGAGGCCGGCGATCGTGCTGTAGTCACCGACCGGCGGGTCGGCCAGCTCGACATCGAGATCCGGTAGGTCGTGGACCGGGAACGAGCCGGGCAGCAGCAGGCTGCCGTCGTCCGCCCGCTCGATGGCCAAGATGTCCTTGTCGGTCTCGTCGTAGATCTCCCCCACGATCTCCTCGAGGACGTCCTCCAAGGTGACGATGCCATCGATCTGACCGTGCTCGTCGAGCACGATCGCCAGATGCGCTCGTGCGGACTTGAAGGCGCGCAGCGCGGCGTCGACCGGCAACGAGTCCGGCAGGTAGAGGGCTGGGGTGGCGACACCGAGCACCGGGGCGTGCCCACCGGCAGCGACCGCAGCCCAGTGGATCACGCCCTCCACGCGTTCACCGTCCTCGCGGGAGAGCACCGGGGCTCGCGAGTGCCCCGCGTCGGCCAGCGCCTGGCGTGCCTCGTTGAGGGTCATCGCCGGCTCCAGCCACCGCACCGATGCTCGCGGCACCAAGATGTCGCTGAGCGTCCGGTCGTGCAGCTCGAGGGCGCCGGTGATGATCTCGCGTTGCTCGGGGTTGAGAACGCGGTGGGTGACGACCAGCTCGCGCAGCTCCTCCGGGCTGATCTCCTCGGGCTCCGCCTGCGGCTTGCCGCCGAGGACCCGCACCACCAGGTTGGTGGCGGCGCCAAGCACGAGCACCAGTGGCCGAGTGATCGTCGAGAGCACGTCCAGTGGGCGGGCGACCGCACGCGCCCAGGGCAGCGCCCACTGCATCGCCAGTCGCTTGGGGGCGAGTTCGCCGAAGACCAGCGTGAAGAAGGTCAGCACCGCCGTGACGGATCCGATCGCCACCGGTGCTGCCGCCCGCCCGAAGGGCCCCTCGAAGGACGGCACCAGCGGCTCGGCCAGGGCGACCGCAGCGGTCGCCGAGGCGAGGAAGCCTGCCAGGGTGATCCCGATCTGGATGGTGGCCAGGAACCGGTTGGGATCGCGCGCGAGCCTGGCCAGCCGCTGGCCTCCGGGGCCGTCTCGCTCCAGCGCCTTGAGCTGCCCCTCACGCAGCGTCACCAGCGCCATCTCGCTTCCCGCGAAGACGGCATTGACCAGCACCAGGACGGCGACGAGCGCCAGATCGAGCCAATAGCCAGACACCGTTGCCGGCACACCACCTGAACAGAGCGTCGAAGAGTTGAGACCCCATCCTGACAGAGACCTCAACCGCCCCGGCTCTCAGGCACGTCGGTAGCCTGAGCGCGTGCGCAGACCAGTGATCGTGGTGATCGGGGCCGGTCCCGGCGTGGGTGGGCAGGTGGCCCGCAGCTTCGGGCGAGAAGGGTACGACGTCGCGCTGGTCTCGCGCGGCGCTGACCAGCTGGAGATGCTCGCCGACTCCCTGGCCGCGGACGGCATCACCTCGGTCTGGGACGCGTTGGACGTGACCGATGCGCCGGCCCTGACCGAGGCGGTGGCGTCGTACGGCCGTCGCTTCGGCCAGATCGACGTGCTGCACTTCAACCCGAGCGCGTTTCGGGCTCGGGATCCGCTCGTGCTCACCGTGCCGGAGCTGCTCGCCGACGTCGCGCTCGGCGTCGGCGCCCTGCTCACTGCCGTCCAGGCGGCCCGGCCCTTCATGGCGGCCGGCGGCCGGGTCACCGTCACCGGCAGCTCGGCAGCCGACCACCCCTCCCCCGCAGCGCCATCGCTGGGAGTGCAGAAGGCCGGCCTGCGCAACCTCGTGATGAGCCTGGACCAGGCGCTCGCGCCCGACGGGATCCGCGCCGTCTCGGTCACCGTCCGCGGCGTGCTGGCCGAGGACGGTCCGCTCAGCCCGCCTCATGTCGCAGAGGCGATCTTCGCCGCCTCCCGCCAGCCTGAGACCGATTGGCAGGCCGAGGTGTCCTACCCGACCTGATCGAGGCCGGTCGTCGTGGCTCGGGGTTGCTGTCGGGAGCCACTAGCCGGTGGTGATCGAGCGGCACCCACAACCGGCGAGCGCCGTCGTGGTTCCGGTCGGTGTCCGAGTCGCTGGTCGTCTGTGGTGGCGACCGACAGCAGCGACCGGAGAGGAAAGATGGGTGGCTGAGGTTGCTGTCCGGGTCGCTGGTCGGCCGGTCTGCTGCCCCGGGCGTCCGCTGGTTCCGTCTGCCGCGGGGTTCTTGCGTCTCCTGCGCCCCTATGGGTGCTGAGTGCCTGGTCTACCTGGCACTCAGCCCCCACAACCGCGCACCAGACGGGTGCGAGCACCCATAGACCCGCGGAAGATGGGCACCGGGCACCCACAAGGGCGCGGGAGACGGGCTCCGGCGGGGTGTGGGGTTGTCGTTTGGGCCCAAACCGCAATCCGGGACGCGGCGGGATGCAGTTTGCGCCCAATCGAAGTGCCGTTTCGGAACAATCGATGGGTTCTCGCCCGACCTGGGCTCAAGACCTCATCGATTGGACGCAAACGACACCGAGAACGCCCGCTGACGTGTCGTTTGCGCCCAATCGATGACACTGTCCGGCCCGGGGCTCGACCCCGACCACCGGCCGCCTCCCCCGTCGGAGCCCTGTCGGTCAGCACCACCAGCGACCAGCAACCCGGACCACGACCCCGACCACCGGCCGCCCCTCCCGTAGGGCCGTGCCCACCAGCTCGTAGGACCCGAGCACCGGCAGCTGGTATCGACCAGCCGATCGCGAGACGCGCGGCCAGCGGTGCCACGGGAGCCGGGGCAATTGGGGAAGACTGGCCGGGTCGGCTCCGGTGCGACGGGGGGCTGCTGCTGACAACCCCGCGGGCCGGCCGGTCGTCCTAGTGATGTCAGCAGCAGCTCCCCGCCAACCAGTCCCGCCAACCAGCTCTGTCAGCCCCGACCCCCAGCGCCGATCGACCACGAGGAGGAGTGTCAGCGTGCCCCGACCAGTCGGCGAGGAGCGCACGTATCTCCCCGGCCTGGATGGCGTCCGGGCACTGGCGGTGCTGGTCGTGCTCGGCTTCCATCTCGGCTTCCCGCAGATGGCCGGTGGGTTGCTCGGGGTTGGGGTGTTCTTCACCCTCAGCGGCTTCCTGATCACCCGCATCCTGCTGTCGAGCTGGCAGCGCACCGGCACGCTCGATCTGGGCCGGTTCTGGCTCGCCCGAGCGCGACGGCTGCTGCCTGCGCTCGCCGTGGTGTTGACGGTGGTGCTGGCCTGGACCGCGCTCGGCGAGCGGCCGCTGCTGGCCCAACGCGGCGAGCAGGCGGCCGCCGCCGCGGCGTACGTCGCCAACTGGCACACGATCGCTGCCGGCGAGACCTACTTCCAGCGGTTCACCGGACCCGGGCCCCTAGATCACCTGTGGTCGCTCTCGGTCGAGGAGCAGTTCTACGTCGTCTGGCCGCTGCTCTTGTTGCTCGCCTTCGGCGTCTTCCGGCTCCGCCGCCGCACCCTGGTCGTGCTCACGCTGCTGACCGCAAGTCTGTCGTTCGTGTTGCTGGCTGTGCTGGTCAGCCCGGGCTTCGACCACACCCGCGCCTACGAAGGCACCGACACCCGCGCCGGCGGCATCTTGGTGGGCGCGCTGCTGGCACTGGTCTGGGACCGCCTCGGCCCCGTGCTCGGGTCGAGCCGCGTGCGTCGCTTCGGCGTGGATCTGCTCGGCGTGGCCGGCCTGGTCGGGATCGGTTGGCTGGTCACCCACACCGACGACTACTCCCTCGGCCTCTACCGCGGCGGGATCCTGCTGCTGTCGGTGTGTACGGCGGCCGTCGTCGCCGCGGTGGCCGTGCCTCGGACGGGTCTCGGCTTCCTGCTCGGCCGAGAGCCGCTGCGCTGGCTCGGTGAGCGGTCCTATGCGATCTATCTGTGGCAGCTGCCTGTCATCGTCGCCGTCTCCTCGGCGGCGCTGGATGCACACCGCTATCTCTGGGGCGCCCTCGTGACGGCCACTGTGCTGGTGCTGGCCGAGCTCTCCTGGCGGCTGGTCGAGGATCCGATCCGTCGCTACGGACTGGTCGGCGCGGTGCGCCGGGTGCGGCTGCAGATCGCCGAGGTGCAGGGCGCTGAGGTGCCGGGCGCCGAGGTGCAGGGCGACGTGCGGCGGATGACGCATCTCCCCCTGCTCCCCATCGGGCTCGCCACGATGTTGGTGGCCGGGACGTTTGCGCTCATGTCGGCACAGACCGTCGACGGGAGTCGGGCCAGCGCAGCGACCGTGCTCGCGCCGGACGTCAACGAACCGCCGATCCCACCTGACGTGGCCGACTTCGCCGGCCGGGGCGGGGATCTCGACGCAGCCGGTCCGGGGATCACCGGTCATCGTGGGCTCCACGAGTTTCCGGACCGCACCCCCACTGCGCAGGGCCACTGGGGAGACGGTCAAGCGAGTGAACCCGGGGCCCAGCTAGCCGCCGCGCCCTTGCGAGACGCCCACCGGCATCGCCACCGGACGCGGACGCCGGCGACCGCCACCTCCTGCTCCAGCGTGGTTGTGATCGGGGAGTCGACCTCACTCGGTCTGGTCAGCCCGGCCTACCTGCCCGACGCGTCGCTGCGGCTGCCGGCGCAGCTCCGGCGGCACGGGGTCAGCGACATCCGCACCGACATTCTCGGTGCTCGCTCCATCGTGGAGCGCTGGCACAACCAGCCCAACGCCCAAGATGCCGTGCAGGCTCAGCTCAAGCGTGGCTATCGCGGCTGCTGGATCATCGCGATGGGCACCAACGACTCGGCGAACCAGGCGGTCGGGGGTGTCTACTCCTCGACGCAGCGGATCGACCTGCTCATGAAGAAGTTGTCCGGCCAGCCAGTGCTCTGGCTGACGGTGAAGTCACGGAACAAGTCGGGCGCCTACGCCGACAGCCACATGCAGGCCTTCGACCAGGCCCTGCTCAAGGCCTGCAGTCGCTATCCGGACCTGCGGGTCTACGACTGGCGGGCGGAGGTGCAGGACTCCTGGTTCGTCGACGACGGCATCCACTTCACCAGCGCCGGCTATGCCCAACGATCCCGCCGGATCGCCGATGCCCTCGCCAATGCCTTCCCCGCCGACGGCGCCGCATCCTCTTCCTGTGTCGTCTCCTCCAGCTGAGCTGGTGCAGCCGGGCGCTCAGCGGAGGAAGAGGCAGCTGTCACCAAACTCGTGCCACAGGTAGCCGCCGCGCGCCGCGGCGTCGTACGCCCTTCGGGTGAGGTCCGCGCCCGCCACCGCCTCGACGAGGAGGAGATGGGAGGCCTGTGGGTCGTGCCAGCCGGTGACCAGCCCGGTCACCACCTGTGGCGGCGCGGACGGTGAGATGACCCGGTCGGTCCAGCCGCGGCGCCCGACCACCAGTCCCGAAGGGTCCACAGCGGACTCCAGCGCTCGAGTGACGGTGGTGCCCACCGCGACGATCTGCCCGCCAGCGGCACGAGCGGAGTTCAGCAGGCGAGCGGTCGTCTCGGGGACCTCGAACCACTCCGGCTGCGGCCCCTCACCGGCCTCTTGCGAGGACAGTCCCGTGTGCAATGTGATCGGCGCGATCCCGATCCCTCGGGTGACCAAGCGGGTGACCAGTTCAGTGGTGAACGGGCGACCGGCGGACGGCATCTCCGCGCTCCCCGGTCGAGTGGCGAACACCGTCTGGTAGGCCGACAGCGGGAATCGCTCGTCGAGGTAGCCGTAAGCGATCGGTCGACCAGCCCTGGCGAGTTCGGCCGTCAACGGGCCGCGGGACCGGGCGCGCCAGAGCCGGTTGCCGGCGCCGGTCGGTGACGCTTCGACGGGGTACGCCGCCAGCAGGGTCAGCTCGGCGGAGCCGGCGAAGAGTCGGTCGCCGACCCCGGCATCCAACACGGCGCGGGCGGCGTCGGGAGCAGTGCGGATCTCGACCACCGGATTCTCCTCGCCGGGCGAGGCGTCGGATGGCGCGGCGGCCAGGTGGATCACGACAGCCTCCCGTGCTCCGCCGCTGCGAACCAGTTCTGCGTCGAGCTCGCCCGGGACGGTGGCGGAGTCGTTGACCACGACCACATCACCCGGGGAGAGCTGCTCAGGCAGCGTCGTGAAGCGAGAGTGCCGGACCTCCTCCGGCCGAGCGACGAGCAGTCTCACCTCGTCCCGACGCAGCCCTCGCCACTCCGGCGGCGAGGGTGCGAAGTCCGGGCCGCTGGCCTGGAATCGAGGCACGGATGCGGCAGTGACACTCATCCGACACCCACTGTCAGCCGGTCGGCAGCGGGCAGGTCCGGGGCGCGATAGCGACCTGACGGGAGGCGAGCGGCCAGCAGGCCGAGCAGGTGCGGTACGACCGTCTCGGGGAGCGGGCGGTCCGAGATGTCCTCGCCGGCGAACGCTGCCTGGTGCATCTCCGTGCGCATGTCCCCGGGGTCCACCGCATAGGCCGAGATCTCCGGGTTCTCGGCGGCGAAGGTCAAGGTGAGGTGATCAAGCGCGGCCTTGCTGGCGCCGTACAGACCCCACCCGGGATAGTGCTCGGCGGCGGCGTCGGAGGAGATCGCCAGCAGCGCTCCGCCGGAGGCTTTGAGCAGCGGCAACAGCGTGCTGGTCAGCGCGAGCGGTGCCGCGACATTGATCTGCCACATCGGCTCGAGGTCAGACGCCGTGACCGCGGCGAGTGGGGGCAGCGGAGTGGGGCCGAGGGAGCTGGCGTTCTGGACGAGGAGGTCGAGACGACCGAGTGCCTCGACCTCGGCCTGCAGCAGCGCTCGATGCGTCTCGTCGGAGACGTCACCGGGCACGGCGACGATGTTGGGGTCGGCCAGATCGTGCAGTCGCTCGGCGCGACGAGCGTCGGTCACGACCAGCCAGCCGTCGCGCGCCAGGGTCAGCACCAGCTCACGGCCCAGGCCCGCCGATCCGCCAGTCACCAGGGCAACGCGGTCGGTAGAGGTGTTGTGTTCGAAGTTCATGCCTGTCAGTATTCAAGTTCAATTGAACTTGAAGTCAAGAGGGCAGGTCGATGAGTTCTCAAGAGTTGCTGACCATCTCCGAAGTCGCCCACCGCAGCGGCTTCGCCGCCTCCGCGCTGCGCTTCTACGAGAGCCAGGGGTTGATCGACGCCCAGCGCTCCCCCAGTGGCCGTCGGTGCTATGAGCGCGGTGTCCTGCGTCGGCTCGCCTTCATCAGAGCGGCCAGCAACGTCGGATTGACCCTCGAGGAGATCCGAGACGAGCTGGACCGGCTCCCTCGTGGTCGCACCCCCACCCGAGCCGACTGGCAGCGGATCTCGCGGCACTGGCGCGCCCGACTCGACGAGCAGATGCTGGCTCTCCAACGCCTACGGGACGGCCTGGACTCCTGCATCGGCTGCGGATGCCTGTCCTTGCAGCGCTGCGGCATGTCCAATCCCGGCGACATCGCCGCCACCAGCCCCGACGCCCCCGGCGCCGCCTACCTACCCGCGGTGCTGCGCAGGCCACATCGCCTACGCTGACCACGCCTGGTCAGGCGCACTCGGGTCGATTGGCTGGGCATCAGACCAGCTAACCGGACTGCTGAGTTAGGGTTGCCTAACCTAGTCATCTGTGAAGGATCGCCCATGCATGCTCGTGTCGTCACTGCCGCCCCACTCACGCCGACCCTGGTCCGCGTGGTGCTCGGGGGTGGCGATCTGGACCACTTCGAGATGCCGGAGGCGACGGACACCTATATCAACCTGGCCTTCCCGCCTGAGGGCGCCGACTACGACGGCGTGTTCGATCCGGGAGAGATCCGGACGACTCACCCCCGCGAGCAGCAGCCGGCCCGTCGGCGCTACACCGTGCGCAGTTGGGATCCGGCCAGTCGGCAGATGACGGTCGACTTCGTCGTGCATGGCGATGTCGGGGTCGCGGGTCGTTGGGCGAGCCACGCCCAGCCCGGTGACGTGCTGGTCTTCGAGGGTCCCGGCAGCGGCTACCGGCCCGACCCCGCCGCCGACTGGCACCTCCTCGTTGGTGACGAGTCCGCGCTCCCGGCCATCGCCGCCGCCCTGGAGAGCCTGCCCAGCGAGGCGCGGGTCGTCGTGCGGCTGGTCTGCGACGGTCCCGATCACGAGGTCCCGCTCACCGCCCCCCACGAGGCCGACATCGGCTGGCTGCACCGCAGCGGAGGACCCGACGACGTCGACCTCCTGCCGGACGCGGTCGCCGACCTGCGGTTCCCGGTGGGCCGCGTGCAGGCCTTCGTGCACGGCGAGGCCGACGAGATCCGACAGGTCCGCCGACACCTTCTGTCCGATCGTGGCCTGGCCCGCTCCGACATGTCGTGCTCGCCGTACTGGCGCCGCACGATGACCGACGAGGCCTGGCGACAGATCAAGCGCGACTACGTCGCCGCGATGGAGGCCGACGCCTCTTAGCCTGGATCCACCGATCTCTCGCCTGCTGCGCGCCACCATCCGGGCGCGCCGACTGCGTTGTCGCACCTCGACGGGCCTCCGGCCCGCCTTCGGCACTCCGCCTTGTCGGCACACCCGTCTGATGACGCTCGCGACGGCGACGACCGGTGGATCCAGGCTGTCTTAGGAGGCCTCACGATCGCCCGATGGTCAGCTCCATGCCGGCTGCCCAGTGGGTCAACCCACGGTGCGCACGCGTCCGGATCG
>JBDHZT010000032.1:0-35322 GCA_039811985.1 Nocardioidaceae bacterium
GCGGGAAGAGCGACTAGTCGTGGCACCACGGCGGAACCGCGCGTTGGCGGGTTGCTGGTTGCTGGTGGTGCTGGCCGATAGGGCAGCGACGCCGGCTGAGCGCCGCCCTGTGTCGTGGTTGCTGGCCGGGTCACTGGTGCTGCTCGGCTTCTCGCGGGCAGCTGGGCGTCTGCCGCGGTCTTCTTGCATCTCCCGCGGTGCTGTGGTGGCAAAGTGCCTCGTATACCGGGCACTCACCCACCACAGCACCGCGGCAGATGGGGCGGGATGCAGCTTCGGGACAATCGACGGCCTCCACCGGACGAAAGAGCGCCGTGACCCGGCCAGCAGCCGAAACCCAAGGACTACTCCCCGGTAGCTGCCCTCTCGGCGCGCACCCTAGGCGGCCAGCAACCCGGCAGCGACCCCCTCCACGGATCCAGGCTATGAGGTTCCCCTCCTCACCGCCCGCTGCGGGTCGGTGATCCACTCCGACCAGCTCCCGGGGTAGAGCGCGGCGCTGACCCCCGCCAGCTCCAGAGCGAGCACGGCATGGGCGGCCGTGACCCCGGACCCGCAGTAGGTCGCCACGTCGGTGCCCGGGACGGCTCCTACCGATCCGAACAGCGCCGCCAGCTCTTCGGGCCGGCGGAGCAGGACGTGCTCGTCGAGGGTCTGTCCGGTCGGCACGTTCACCGCGCCCGGGATGTGGCCGGCGACCGGGTCGATCGGCTCCACCTCACCCCGGAAGCGCTCGGGCGCCCGCACGTCGATCAGCACGCCAACCCGGGTCACGGCGTCCACGTCGACGACCGGCATGGCGCCCGGAGCCCCGGTGAAGTCCCCCGGCTCGACCGATGCGGGCGGACCCGTCTCCACCCGGTGGCCGGAGGCCAGCCACGCGGGCCAGCCACCATCGAGCACGGCGACGGACCGATGGCCGTAGTGCCGCAGCAGCCACCAGGCCCGGGCGGCCGCGAGACCGCCGAAGTCGTCGTAGGCCACCACCGGTCCGTCCTGGCGCACCCCGGCTCGCCGCATCGCCTCGCAGAACACGTCCGGGGCCGGCAGCGGGTGCCGACCACCCGAGCCAGGTGGGGCGGCGAGCGCCGTGTCGAGGTCGACGTACACCGCACCTGGGACGTGTCCGGCGGCGTACTCCCCCGGGCCAGCGGGGCCGGCCAGCCGGTATCGGACGTCCAACACGGTTACGTCGGCCAGTCGATCGGCCAGCGTCTCGACGTCGATCAGGGGTGATGGGTCCATACCGAGGACCGTAGGGCACGAGGTGGTGGGGGGCGGGTGGCATGATTCCTCAGCGTGGCGGAACTGCACTTCTTCACCGGGACGATGGACTCCGGCAAGAGCACGCTGGCCCTGCAGACCAACCACAACCACGCTCAGCGTGGCCGGGTCGGCCAGATGTTCACCACCCACGACCGGGCGGGTGAGGCGACCTTGTCCAGCCGGCTCGGTCTGGTGGCCGAGGCTCTCGAGGTGGCGCCCGACTTCGACTTCTGGCGACACCTGGTGGACGAGCTCACGCAGGGCCGGCGGATCGACTACCTGATCTGCGACGAGGCGCAGTTCTACACCGCCGCCCAGGTCGACCAGCTGGCCAAGATCGTCGACGAGCTGCAGATCGACGTGTTCGCCTTCGGGATCCTCACCGACTTCCGCACTCGACTGTTCTCCGGGAGCGCTCGCCTGGTCGAGCTTGCCGATCGGACCGAGGTGCTCCAGGTGGAGGCGCTGTGTTGGTGCGGCAAGCGCGCCACCCACAACGCTCGGACGGAGGACGGCGTGATGGTGACCGACGGCGAGGTGATCGTGGTCGGCGACATGAACGAGCCCGGCGGCCCGCCCGCCGAGATCGCCTACGAGGTGCTGTGCCGTCAGCACCACCGCCGCGGCCTGACCGCGGCCAGGGCCCGGGCCGTCTCGCTCGCCCCCGAGCCCCTCCCCTTCGGCTAACCGACCAAGATCGGGATGAGCATCTCGTCGGGGGTGAGCGAACCGTGCAGGCCGATCAGAGTGGTCTCATAGCCGAAGTCGACGCTGGAGAAGACGCCGTGGCTGCCTCGACAGGCGACGATCACATCGCCGAGGCGGGGCAGCACCTGGGGCTCGGTCGGGCCGAACCAGGACCGTCCGATCGCCTCCTCCCGGGTGAGCACCAGCGCCCGATCACCGAGGTGCTCTCGCCACGTCGCGGCCACGTCGGCGACGGCACCGTGCGCACAGTAGAGGTGGCGCAGCCGCGCCTCCCCGCCCAGCAGGACCAGGCCGTCCCGCAGCTCGGGGTGAGTGTCGACGTCGGTCCGGTCGTCGGACGGCGAGTCCACCATGCCGTGGTCGGCCACGACGACCAGCCGGGCATCCGACGGCAGCGCGGCACGCAGCTGCTCGGCCTCGGCGTCGACCATGCTCAGCTGCTGTAGCCACTGCTCGGACGCGACGCCATACCGATGGCCGGTCCAGTCCAGGTCGCCCTCGTAGACGTAGACGAGGGACGGCCGGGCCCGCGCCGCGGCAGCCGCCGCTGCGAGCCGCTCACCGACGCGGTCGGCGCCGACGAACCGGCCGCCACGGTGCGCAGCGACCGTCAGCCCCGACGACGCAAACTCGCGCTTGTTCACCACGGTGACCTCGGCGCCCGCGGCCGTCAGGTCCGCGAAGGCGGTGGGATGCGGCTGCCACTCCACTGGGTCGATGCGCTTGTCCCAGAACAGCGCGTTGAGGAGCTGCTCGGTCCCCGGCACTCGTGAGGTGAAGCCGACCAGGCCATGCACGCCGGGGGTCAACCCGGTCCCCAGCGAGGTCAGGCTGGTGGCCGTCGTCGAGGGCACCCCAGCGGTCCCGGCCTGCTGGCCGGCAAGCAGGCCGGAGAGGTACGGCGCGGCGTAGGCGTAGCGCCGGAGCAGCTCGGCGCCGAGGCCGTCGACGAGAAGGACGACGTACGCCGGCGCGGGCGGGAGCGTCAGCCCCGTCGGAGCGAGGCCCGGGATCGCAGCTTTGAGGCCGAGGGCGACCGCGATCGCGGGCACTACGTCGCCGAGGGACCTGCTCCCGTAGGCAGGCTGGACGAAGCCGGCGGACTCGGCGCTGCTGGTCACGCGGGTTGGGTCCGCGCGGAGAGCGACTCCGCGAAGGCGAGCAGCCGGGAGACGGCGTCGGCCCCGTCGGCCGCGGCCGAGACCCGCAGGGAGAAGTCGTCGCTGGCGAGGACGCCGGTGTAGCCGTGGTCGGCCTCGCACTCGGGGTCGGTGCAGCTCGCCGGCTCGAGATCGATCCGACCCACCCCGCCCCACCCGATGGTGAGCACGGCCTCGGCCGGCGAGGACGGGCCCTGGGTGGGATTGGTGACCATCCTGGTGACGACCACCGAGCGGACCGTGGACAGCGCGATCGCCTCGGTCGAGGTGGAGGTGTAGGGCTCGGGCAGCAGGTCGTCGCCGGCGTACTCGTCGGTGTGCGCGAGCACCAGACGACTCGGCGTCAACACGGCCACCGTCAGGTGGCGACGCACCTCATCACGCTCGAAGGTCGGCTCGTGGTGCACGAAGAACGAGACCACCTGCTCTCCGGCCACGGCCCCGGAGACAGCATCGGCGACGACCTCGGGGTAGTAGCCGGTGCGGTCGATGGCCAGGCGCAGGTCACCGGAGCGGTCCTGCTCGTCGATCAGGGTACGGCGCATGAGCGCCAGTGTGTCACGCGGTCGGGAGGGTTGACGGCCCGGCTGTGGAGAGCCCGTCCTGGGCGTCGGTGAGGTGAGTGCGCAGGCGCAGGAACAGCAGACTCGCGGTCGCGGTCCCGCCGACGACACAGGCGACCCACACCAGCGGCAGTCCGTGTCCGATCAGCATCCCGGCCATCGCCGGACCAATGATCGAGCCGATCGTCCAGGTCATCCCCTGCAGCGCGTTGTAACGGCCGCGCAGCTCCTCGCGGGCGAGGTCGTTGACCACCGCCGGGGCAACGGGCGCCCACAACGTCTCGCCAAGACCGAAGAGACCCAGCCCGGCGATGACTGCCGCGACGGCGAGCAACCCCGGCACCGCATCGGAAAGCCCGATGACGACCCACGATGCCGACCAGGTGGCGGCCGTCAGCGCCAGCATCGCGCTGCGACGACGGCCCTTGATGAAGCGCAGCGCCACCATCTGGCCCAGCACGATCGCGCCGGTATTGGCGGCGTACGCCCAGCCCAGGGCGCGCGCTGGGATCTCGGCGACGTCGACGGCGTACGCCGCCATGCCTGCTTCCAGCTGCGCGTAGCCGAAGGTGACGGCCAGGATCGAGATCGCCACCACCCGGATCAGGGTCCGATCGCGCAACACCACGGCCCAGGACGGTTGGGCGCCCGAGCTCTCGCCGTCCTCCGCGGGCGGGGTCACCCCGGTCCCGCGCGGCAGCGTCACCAACACCACGATGTAGCCGACGTAGGTCAGCCCGTTGATCAGGTAGAGCCGTTGGAATGACGCCACCGACTCGGTGTCGATGATCAGGGCGCTGATCACGCCACCGATCCCGAGGCCGGCGTTGAGCAGCATGAAGTTGATGCCGTAGACGGTCTCCCGGGCCTCAGCGGGCACGAGTCGGGTCAGCATCGCGGTCGAGGCCGGCCACAGGCCGACGACGCCCACCACCAGCACCGAGGCCGCGACGAAGCCCTTCAGAACCGTGTCGACGTGGCCCAGGTAGATCAGGCTGGCCGCCTCGATCACCAGCCCGACCAGCATCACCCAGCGCGGCCCGAACCGGTCGATGAGCGTGCCGCCGAGCGGGGCGACCACGAAGCCGAGCAGACCCATCCAGGCGAACACCCAGCCGACCGTGGCGGTCGGGAATCCGCGCACCTCGGCCAGGTAGACATACAAGAACGGCATGGTCAGACCGTTGCCCAAGGCATAGAACGCGAACCCCGCCAGGATCCGCAGGGCGCGCGGGTCGAGGTCGCGTAGCCGGATCCGGTCGGAGCCGGTGGAGAGCAAGTCGGTCACAAGGCACCAGTCTCCGCCAGCCGACGGCCCCGAGGCCAATCGTTATCTGGCTAGCGGGGTTGCTGGTGGTCTGTGGTCACCACCGATAGGGCACCGACGGGAAGATGGCGCGTGGCCGAGATGGCTGTCCGGGTCACCGGTCACTGGTGGTCACTCTGGTCGCTGCTTGACCCATCTCCCGCGGTCCTATGGTGGCTGAGGACCCGGTATACGAGGCACTTTGCCACGACAAGACCGCGGCAGACGCACGAACACCGCGGCAGATGGCCACCGGCCTCTCCGACGAGGGTGGCCGTCCAGGACCCGCGGTCAAGGACGCCCGCAGGGTGCCGCGCAGCGGCCGGAGCGCAGCGACGGTCCTTGACGGCGGGAGACGGTCGGCTACCGCGGCCGCTATCCACTCCGACCCGGACGAGGACACGCGCAGCCTCGCGAGGCGAGTAGGACGGGCCGCCAGACGAGTCAGTCGGGGAGGGTGTCGCCGGGCGGGCTGCTCATCCGGCGGACATACCAACCCGAGCGGGGGTCGCGGACGGGCTCGAGCCGGATGGCGGTGGTGAGCACGCTGGCCCCCTCGGTGCCGGCGAGCACGAGCGACAGGTCGAGGGAGCGGACCTGGGGCAGGTCGTGCTGCAGTCGTGCGACGCACATGATCAGGCGCTCGATCTCGGCCACATCGACGACCTCGCTCCCGCGGTAGCCGAACAGGAGCGGCGAGGACTTGATCTCGCGGATCATGTCGGCGGCGTCCTGGGCGGTCAGCGGCGGGATCCGGTAGGACTTGTCGGCCAGCAGCTCGGTCATCACCCCGGAGATGCTGAAGGAGACGACCGGCCCGAAGAGAGGGTCCTCCATCGAGCTGATCGCGACCGGGACACCCGCGGGCGCGTTCTTCTGGACCACGAACCCGGCCGTGGCCGGCTCGGCGATCTTCGCGGCCAGCGTCATCCAGGCGTCGGTCATCTCGCTCGCGGTGTCGATGTTGCGCCACACGTGCGCCAGATCGGGCCGATTGCGCAGCCGCTCGTGGGTGGCCTTCAACACCACGTCCCAGCCGAGCTCCTCGCCCGCCTCGATCGCCTGGCCCATCGACTCGACCCGGCGCAGCGGCCAGACGTCGATGCCGTACGCCGCCAGCAGCGCCGCACGCTCGTCGTAGTCGAGATCCCGTCCGTCGGGGTGCTTGATCAGCAGCTCGTTGACCAGGCGGCGACCGGCTGGGGTGTCCTCACTGGTCGCCGGCTCGTGGGCCTCATCGACCGGCCGACGCAGCCAGACGGCATACTCCACGACGCGGGCGAGCGCCCGCACTGCCGCCTCGACCGCCGGATAGGACGGCACCGACCCACGGCCGGCCGTGTGACCGGCGACGTCGGGGACGCGGAGCAGCTCGGGGATCCCTTCCGCGCCCAGGAAGGTGGACACCAGCGGCTTGTCGGACTGTTCACCGACCGCGGCGAGCACGTTGGCGACGTCCTCGCCCGACACGTTGAGCGGCGGGATGTAGACGGCCACGACCGCATCCACGTCCGGGTCGTCGATGGCCGCGTCGAGCGCGTCCTCGAAGTCCTCCGCCGTGGCGTCCGCGCCCAGCGACACCGAGTGGTTGACCACGAGCCCGACGGCCGCGGCCGCGTCGACCGCGAGCAGGCCGAGAGCGTCGGAGTTCCCCACCACGGCCACCCGCCGACCGGCGGGCAGCGGCTGGTGGGCGAGCAGCTGGGCGACGTCGAACATCTCGTCCAGAGTGTCGACCAGGATCACGCCGGCCTGGGCGAACATCGCGTCGATCGCCTGTTGCGGTGCGGCGATCCGACGCACCGTGTGCCCCATCGGCACCCCCTGGGTGGTGCGACCGGAGCGGACCGCGATGACCGGCTTGCGACGAGACACCTTGCGGGCGACCCGGGAGAACTTGCGCGGGTTGCCGATCGACTCCAGATAGAGCAGCACCACCTCGGTGGAGTCGTCATCCAGCCAGTACTGCAACAGGTCGTTGCCGGAGACGTCGGCCCGGTTGCCCGCGCTGACGAACGTCGACAGTCCGAGGCCACGGTTGTGCACCTTCTCCAGGATCGCCGAGCCGAGCGCACCGGACTGGCAGAAGAAGCCCGCCCGCCCCCGTGGCGGCATCAGGGCGATCAGGGAGGCGTTCATCGACACCGCCGCCGCGGTGTTGACCACGCCCAGGCAGTTGGGCCCGATCAGTCGCAGACCGTAGGACCGGGCCAGGCCGAGCAGCCGCCGCTGTCGCAGCCGCCCCTCCTCCCCCGTCTCCGCGAAGCCCGCGGAGATCACTACCAGTCCGCGGACCCCCTTCGCGGCGCAGTCGAGCACGACGTCTTGCACCGACTCCGCCGGCACCGCGACCAGGGCGACGTCGACACTGTCGGGGATCTCGGTGATGTTGGAGTACGCCGGCAGCCCGGACACCGCGGCTCCCGAGGAGTTCACGACGTAGACCCGACCGGTGTAGTCACCGGTGACCAGGTTGCGGACCAAGGCGTGACCGATGGTGTCTTGCCGCCTGCTCGCCCCGATCACCGCGATCGAGGCGGGGTTGAGGAACTTCTCGATCGACGCGGCCTCGGCCCGATGCTCGCGGCTCTCCATCACCCCGATCGCCGTCTCGGTCGGGTCGATGGCGAACTCGAGGGTCATCACGCCGTCCTCGTAGCCGCTGCCGAGGCGGTAGCCAGCGTCCCGGAAGGTATGGATCATCGGCTGGTTGTCCGGCAGGACCTCGGCGACGAACCGCTCGATGCCACGCTCACGACCGGCCTGGGCGAGGTGCTCGAGCAGCAGCTGTCCGATGCCGCGACCCTGATGAGCGTCCTCGACCAGGAAGGCGACCTCGGCCTCCCCCGGCTCGACGGTGTCATAGCGGCCCACCGCGATGATCTGGTTGCCCACCAGCATCACGAAGGCGACCCGCTCCACGTTGTCGACATGGGTGAATCGGTGGACGTCTTGCGGAGACAGCTCCGGCATCGGCGCGAAGAAGCGGTAGTACTTCGACTCGGGCGACACCCGGGCGTAGAACTCGACGAGCAGCTCGGCGTCGTCGGCCCGAATCGGCCGGATGTGGGCGGTCCGGCCGTCCCGGAGGAGGACGTCGGCCTCCCAGTGCCGCGGCGCCGGCGTCACTTGCCCCTCGCCGGTCGCGCTGGGACCGTCCGTCGAACTCGTCGAGACCACGGAGCCGAATCTATCGCCACCGGAGGTCGGCGTGCCCATCGCCGATCGCCTCGACGGACCGGGGAGAATCGGGCCCATGTCCCGCCGAACCAAGCAGGCCCTGCCCGACGACTTCGAGGAGCACATCCTCGACGTCAGTGTGAGCGACGAGATGCGGTCGTCGTACCTCGAATACGCCTACTCGGTGATCTACTCCCGGGCCTTGCCCGACGCTCGCGACGGTCTCAAACCGGTTCAGCGCCGCATCCTCTACACCATGAACGACATGGGTCTGCGGCCCGACCGTGGGCACGTCAAGAGCGCCCGTGTGGTGGGTGAGGTGATGGGTCGGCTGCACCCGCACGGCGACGGCGCGATCTATGACGCGCTGGTGCGGATGTCCGCACCGTGGGCGATGCGGCTGCCGATGGTCGACGGACACGGCAACTTCGGCTCGCCGGACAACGGCCCGGCCGCGATGCGCTACACCGAGTGTCGGATGGCGCCCGCCGCGGTGGCGATGACCGCCTCCATCGACGAGGACACCGTCGACTTCCGAGCCAACTACGACAGCCGGGAGCTGGAGCCGGTCGTCCTGCCCGCCGCGATCCCCAACCTGGTGGTCAACGGCGCGACCGGGATCGCGGTCGGGATGGCTACCAACATGGCCCCGCACAACCTGGTCGAGGTGGTGCAGGCGCTGCGCCACCTGATCAAGCACCCCCAGGCAAGCATCGACGACCTGATGCGCTTCGTCCCCGGGCCGGACCTGCCGACGGGCGGCAAGATTGTCGGCCTGGACGGCATCCGGGACGCCTACGAGGCGGGTCGCGGCACCTTCCGGATGCGCGCGACCGCACGGGTCGAGTCGATCGGGCGACGCAAGGGCATCGTCGTGACCGAGCTGCCCTACGGCGTAGGCACCGAGAAGGTCATCGACCGGATCACGGCGCTGGTGCGGGCCAAGAAGCTGCAGGGCATCTCCGATATCAAGGACCTCACCGACCTCGAGAAGGGGCTCCGGCTGGTCATCGAGGTGAAGAACGGCTTCCACCCCGAGGCGCTGCTAGAGCAGCTCTACAAGCTGACGCCGATGGAGGACACCTTCGGCATCAACAACGTCACCCTGGTCGAGGGTCAGCCTCGCACGCTGGGGCTCAAGGAGCTCCTCGAGGTGTTCCTCGACCACCGGTTCTCGGTCGTGCGCCGACGCACCACGTTCCGCCGGGGCAAGGCAGCGGACCGACTTCATCTCGTCGACGGACTGCTGATCGCCATCCTCGACATCGACGAGGTGATCCAGCTGATCCGCTCCTCGGAGAACGCTGCGGCCGCCAAGGAGCGGCTGATCGCCGTCTTCGACCTGACCCAGATCCAGGCCGACTACATCTTGGACATGCCGCTGCGTCGACTCACCAAGTTCTCCCGCCTGGAGCTGGAGAAGGAGAAGGCCGAGCTGGAGCGGACGCTGGAGGAGCTCGACGCGATCCTGGCCGACGACGGGTTGCTCCGCAAGGTCGTCTCCGACGAGCTCGGCGAGGTGGCGAAGACCTTCGGAACCCCGCGCCGCACCGTCCTGTTGGAGTCGGCAGGTGCGCCGCTCGCGACTGCCGTGCCGCTCGAGGTCGCCGACGACCCCTGCCTGGTCTACCTGTCGTCCGCCGGGCTGCTCGCGCGCAGTTCCAGCGACGAGACGCCGGGGTCGGGCGGGGCGCGCAGTCGACACGACGTGGTGGTCTCCGCCGTGCGAGCGACCGCTCGCGGCGAGGTGGGCCTGCTCACCAGCGCCGGGCGGCTGATCCGGCTGAGCGTGCTGGAGCTGCCGCAGCTGCCGGCGACCGCCAACGACCCCCACCTGGTGGGCGGCGTGCCGGTCAGCGAGGTGGTCGGCCTGCACGCCGACGAGCGGCCGCTCGGCCTGACGACGCTGCGCACCGACGGCCCTGGCCTCGCGCTGGGCACCCGCAATGGCGTGGTCAAGCGAGTCAACCCGGAGGTGCTCACCAACAAGGACGACTGGGAGGTGATCTCGCTCAAGGACGGCGACTCGGTCGTCGGCGCGGTCGAGTTGGGGACCGGACAGGAGACGCTCTGCTTCGTCACCTCTGACGCCCAGTTGCTGCACTTCGGCGCCGACCTGGTTCGCCCGCAAGGTCGCGGCGGCGGCGGCATGGCCGGCGTACGCATCGCATCGGGCGAGCGGGTCGTCTGGTTCGGCGCGCTTCGCGGCCAAGACGACGTGTTGGTCAGCGTGGCCGGCTCGGCTGCCTCCCTACCCGGCACGGACGCCGGTTCGGTCAAGGTCACCCTGTTCTCGGAGTACCCCCCCAAGGGCCGCGGCACCGGTGGCGTCCGCTGCCACCGCTTCCTCAAGGGCGAGGACGCCCTGGTCTTCGCGTGGGCCGGAGCCAGTCCCGCACGGGCAGCGGCGACCAGCGGAGCGCCGGTCGACCTGCCCGAGCCGGCCGGCAAGCGCGACGGCTCCGGCATCCCAGGCAGCCAGCCGATCGCCGGGTGCGCCGGACCCGTGGCGCTGCAGGTGGGCGCCGACACCGGTGTGGCAGGCTGACGGCCATGTCGTGGAGGACTCCCTGGGCCCGGCGCAGCCTTGCCGTGCTCGTCGTCGCCGTGGTCGCCCTGACCGGGGCCGCCTGCAGCAAGAAGGACGACAAGTCCGACCACGCCGACTCCCCCGAGGACGTCATGAGGCTGGCCCAGGGCAAGCTCGACGACACCTCCGGGCTCCAGCTCTCCCTGACCACTCAGGACCTGCCCGAGGGGGTCACCGGGCTGGTCTCCGCCGAGGGCACGGGGACCGACGCGCCCGCCTTCGACGGCACCATCACCGTGATGATCGCGGGCACCGAGGTGCCCGTCCCGGTCATCGCCGTGGACGGCAAGGTCTTCGCCAAGATCCCGCTCACCATCGGGTGGTCCGACGTCGACCCCAGCGAGTACGGCGCACCCGATCCGGCCGCGCTGGTCGCTCCCGGCACCGGCTTCTCCTCCCTGCTGCCGATCACCACCGACCTGAAGAAGGGCGACTCGGAGCGTGGCGGCGCCAACAACGACGAGATCCTGACCGTCTACACCGGCAAGGTGCCTGGCGAGGCGATGAAGAAGGTCATCCCGAGCTCCTCGGGTGGCTCCTTCGACGTCGCCTACAAGATCACCGATCAGGGCGAGCTGCGGGAGGCGAAGTTGACCGGGGTCTTCTATCCGAAGACCGAGGCGATGACCTACACGGTCACCTTCGACGACTACGGCACCACCAAGGAGATCAGCGCGCCGTGACGAGGATCCGGTGACCCGGGCAGGCTCGTCTGGCCGGGTCCTGCTCGCGCTCGCCTCCGTTGCGGTGGCGTTCGCGGCGGCGGACACCTATGTGGTGGTGCTCGCCCTACCCGACATGATGAGCACCGTCGGCATCGCGATCGACGAGCTGCAGCGGGCCGCACCGATCGTCTCCGGGTTCTTGTTGGGGTACGTCGCCATGCTGCCGCTGATCGGCCGGATCGCCGACCTGCGCGGTCGGGTGCCGGTGCTGGTGCTGGCGCTGCTGGTCTTCGCCGTCGGCTCCTTCCTGACCGCACTGTCCTACGACCTGCCCAGCATGGTCGCCGGCCGCTTCCTGCAGGGGGTCGGCGGTGGCGGGCTGGTGCCGGCGACGTTGGCGCTGGTGGCGGACCTCTACCCGGTCCAGCGCCGCGGGCTGCCGCTCGGCGTGGTCTCGGGGGTCCAGGAGATCGGCAGCGTCCTCGGCCCACTCTTCGGCGCCGCGGTCTTGGCGGTGGCCGACTGGCGGGCGATCTTCGCCATCAACCTCGCCGTCGGACTGGTGCTCGCCGCCGGGATCCGAGCGCTGGCGGGATCCGTGGCGGCCCCGGGTCGTCGTACCGGCCGCTTCGACGCCCTCGGCCTGTTGCTCCTGCTCGTGGCCGTGGCGGCGCTGACGGTCGTCCTCGCCCAGCCAGAGTCGCTGCGCCGCGACCTGACCTGGGGCGAGTTGTTCGTGCCCTTCACCGGCGGTGGTCGGTGGGGCACGCCGATCGGGGCGATCGCTCTCGTGGCCGTGGTGCTGTTCCTGCTTCGTTGTCTCACCGCGCGTCGACCGCTGCTGGATCTGCGCGGGTGGGGACGGGCTCTGGTCGAGGCCGACCTGGTCGGTGCGCTGCTGCTCGCCGTGGCTCTCGCGGGGGTGATTCTCGCGTTCGCGACCGCCGACCCGGAGGTGCAGGTCTTCTCCGACCGCGGCTGGTGGTATCTCGCGTGCTCGCTCGTGGCCGCGCTGCTGTTCGCCCGGCACCTGAGTCGTGCGGCCGCCCCGCTCATCCCGCACGGCGCGATGACCGCCACTCCCGCGTGGGGATCGTTGCTGGTCAGCTTCTTCGTGGGCGCCTCGCTCATCGCGGCCCTCATCGACATCCCGATCTTCGCGCGCACCACCGTCTATCCCGATTCGCAGCTCGACGCGGCCCTGGTGCTGGTGCGCTTCTTGATCGCGTTGCCGATCGGGGCGGTGGTCGGCGGCTACCTGACCCGCACCTGGCCGGCCGGAGCGGTCACCGCTGTCGGGATGGCGCTGGCCGCGATCGGCTTCGTATGGATGTCGCGCTGGGACGTCCACGCCCTCGACCACGCCGTCGCGACCGTGCCGCTGGTCCTCGGCGGCCTCGGCTTCGGGCTCGCACTCGCCCCCGTCAACGCCGCCGCCCTCGCGAGCAGCGCCGAGGAGTCGCACGGCCTGGCCAGCGCGCTGGTCGTGGTCGCCCGGATGGTCGGGATGCTGGTTGGCATCTCGGTGCTGACCACGATCGGGCTGCACCGCTACTACGCCGAGCAGGCCGACATCCCGCCGATCCGGGAGGTGTGCGACGGCGGCTCCCGGTGTCAGGAGTTCAACGACCTGCTGCGCGTCGCCGGCATCGCCCAGGAGCACACCGTCTTCCTCGGCGCCGCCGTCTGCGCTGCGGTCGCCGGCCTGCTCGCCCTCGTGCTCTTCCGCTCCGCCGCCACCCGCGGGCTGGACACCGCCGAGGTGCTCCGCTCGACCGGTGGGTGAGCCTCTCTCCGAGGTCTCGGGTGGTCCCCGGGTTGCTGGTCTGCTGTGGTTGCTGTCGATGGGCAGTTATCGAGACTGTTGTGCTCTTGTTTCGGCTGGTTCCCGGGGTGCTGGTCTGCTGTGGTTGCGACCGACAGGGCAGCTACGCCGGAGAGGTGGTCCTTCCGTTTCGGCTGCTTTCCGGCTCACGACCTCCTGCCGGGGGCTCTGGGGTCATCGATTGTGCTGAAACTGCATACCACCGACTGTTTGGGTGGCGGGGATGTCGTTTGGGCCCAATCGGCATGCCGTTTCGGCCCAAACGGCGTGATCTCGGCTCCATCTCGTCTGGAGGGCCATCGATTGGCCCGAAAATGCACGAAAACCATCGAGAACCTTGCAGTTTGCGCCCAAACGATGGCGTCGGAACGGCTCTCAGTACCCACAGGGGAGCAGCAGACACCACAGACCCGCGGGAGACGGGTCACCGGAACCGACAAGGGAGCTGATGGGCCTCACCTGGGTGGCCGCATAGCGGCGGCGCGGGCGGAGCCCGTGCCGACAAACCGCGCAGGGAGCCGACCGACCGGGACCCGCGGTCAAGGACGCCCCGTAGGGGCGCCACGAAGTGGCCGAAGGTCCTTGACGGCGGGAGCCGGTCGGCTACGCGCGGCCACCATCAACTGGCTCCCAGGCGAAGCGACATCCACCGGATCACGACCGGAGGCGACCGCCGCCCTCCTCGCGGACAACGTCATACGAACCGGTCGCCCCGACGACCAACCCCGATGACGTCCCACGACGGGAGCCGGTCACCAACCCGCGGCCACCATCCACCCGACTCCAGACGAAGCCACATCCGCCGTGACGACGAAAGAGGCAGCGGGAGCCGTTCGCCCAGCAAGGTCACCCCAGCCGGGCGGCGAGCCAGTCGAGCTGATCGGGCAGGACCCGGGTCCAGTAGCCCGCGTCGTGGCTGCCGCGCTCGAAGCTCACGGTGAGGTCGCGGCCGTCGGTGAAGTCAACGACGTTGCGGTAGAACGGGTCGCCGGTGCCGCAGTCCACCCGGGTGGTGGTGACGGGCACGTCGTCGAGGAGCGCCATCGCGGCGTCGTACTGCGCCTGGTCCTGGAAGGCACCCGGCGCGGTGTCGTCGTACGACGGCCAGAGGGCCGGGCTGACCCCGAGGACCGGTCCGTTCGCGTCGCCGATCCGGTGCCGCTCCGCCGAGAGCCGGAGGACACCGTAGCCGCCCATCGACCAGCCCAGCCACGCCGGACGATCGATATCCAAGCCGCGGCGACCCAAGACCGGCAGCAGCTCCTCGAGAACCATCCGTCCGTAGTCGCCGCCCTCGTGCGCCTGCCAGTAGGAGCTGTCGCCGTCCACCAACGCCAGCGCCATCGCGTGTCCGGAGGCCGCCAGGAACTGCGGCAACCCAACCAGGTCCGACCAGCCCGCAGCGTTGCTGCGCGCTCCGTGCAGGCAGATGACCACCGGGAGCGCGTCACCGATCCTCGACCCCGGTGGGTAGAGGACGCGATAGCCCGGCCGAGGCGACACCAACGCCGATCTGACCGTCCCGGTGGCGGTGGGCCCAACCTCCACCTCCGGGATGATGCCGTCGGGTCCGTTCAGTCCGAGTCGCTCATGGAGCCAGGGCCGGCCTGGCAGCACATCACGCTCGACCAGTGCCCCGCCCACTCCGAGGCCGGCCACCGCAACCGCCGAGCCGCCCAGCAGCGCGCGCCTGGTCAGAGCCATGGGCGCGATCCTAGGCAACCACCATCTATGGAACCGCGACGGACGCGGCGATTCGGAAGCCGAGGTTGCCGACGCTCGAGTCGGCGGCATGTGGCTGACGGGCAGAGACTCGATATCGGCGGCAGTACGACGCGTGGCACAGGTAGGACCCACCCCTACTGACTCCAGCTGCATCGGTCGAGTCGAGGTCGGACCACGCCCCGGCGCACCACTCCCATACGTTCCCGGTCGTGTTGTGCAGGCCGTAGCCGTTGGGCGAGAAGGCGTCGACCGGGCAGGTGCCGCGCCACCCGTCAGCCGCGGTGTTCTGGCTCGGGAAGGTGCCCTGCCAGACGTTCATCCGGTGCTCGCCGCCCGGCTGGAGCTCCGAGCCCCACGGGAACGGCTGGCCGATCAGTCCGCCGCGGGCGGCGTGCTCCCACTCGGCCTCGGTCGGCAGCCGCGCCCCGCACCAGGCGGCGTACGCCTCGGCGTCGCGGCGAGACACGTGCACCACCGGGTGGTCGAGCCGGTCGGCCACCGAGGAGTGCGGCCCCTCGGGGTGTGCCCAGTCGGCACCGGGCACCTCCCGCCACCACGGGGCCGCCGCGACGCCCCGGGTGGGCGGAAAGTCATCGGGCAGCAGCCCGCCGAACACGAACGACCAGCCGTAGCGCTCGGCATCGCTGCGATGCCCGGTCGCCTCGACGAACCGGGCGTACTCCGCGTTGCTCACGGTGCACCGACCGATCTGGTACGCCGCCACCTCCACCTCGCGCACGGGCCACTCCTCCGGATGGTCCGGATCCTCGCTGCCGACCAGGACGCGTCCTCCGGGGAGTGCCACCAGTCCCGCGAGGAGGCCGCCCGCGATCGGCGTACTAGTCCCCCGCTCCGTGACGAGGTCCCCGTGACGGCCCGACTCTGCGGGCTCCCGCGAAGGAGAACAGCACCCGCTCACTGGTGGACCATCACGCCCCGTTGCCGGCCCTCGTCGGTGCCCGGGTCGGTGACGTCGGCCAGGTCGAAGCGCACCCGGTGGATCAGACCCTCGAAGCGGTTGTGCACCGGCAGGTAGTCGTCGACCACCGGGGTGCCGCGGTCCACGCCGACGTTGAAGGTCTCGTCGAAGGAGAAGTAGTACGCCGTCGTGGCGGGGATCCGGCCCGAGCCGACCTCGACACCGTCGACCACGAGAGTCACCTCGGCACCGCTGCCGGGCGGACCTCCGTCGTAGGCGAATCGGACCACCAGGTCGTGCCGGCCCGGCAGCATCGGCCCGGTCGCACGCACCACGGTCAGGTCACGGCCCACGAAGTTGTAGGCATACGCCGGCACGCCCTCCACGCAGTACAGCGACCATCCACCGAACCGGCCACCTTGCGCAACGACGACGCCGTTGGTCCCCGTGTGGACCTCGACGTCGGCAGTGATCATGTGCGAGCGGTTCTTGACGTTCGGTGCCGCCTCCTCGGTGAGCCGGCCGGCCAACGGGCCGAAGCTCAGCGTCGTGCGTCCCTGATGCAGGTCCAGGCGACCCGCCACCTCCGGGTTCTCGCGCTCGGTGACCCGGTCGTCCAGCGGGAGGACGTGGTGCTTCTCGGCCTCCCGCTGGAAGACCTGCTGGAGCTCGCGGAGCCGGTCGGGGTGCTCCTCGGCCAGGTCTCGAGCCTCGCTCCAGTCGGTGGCATGGTCATAGAGCTCCCAGACGTCGTCGTCGAAGGGCCGCTCGGGTGTGTCGACCATCTCCCAGGGGATGCCGTGCCGGGTCACCGCCGTCCATCCGTCCTGGTAGATCGCCCGGTTGCCGATCATCTCGAAGTACTGCGTCGTGCGGCGATCCGCCGCGTCCGGGTCGTCGAAGGAATAGCGGAAGCTGGTGCCCTCGATGGGCTGCTGCTCGATCCCCTGGTAGGTCTCGGGCACCGGCAGGCCGGTCGCCTCGAGGATCGTCGGGAGCACGTCGATGACGTGGTGCCATTGGTGTCGGATCTCGCCGCGTGCCGAGATGCCGTTGCCCCAGCGCACGATCATCCCGTCCCTGGTGCCGCCGAGGTGGGTGAGCTGTTTGGTCCAGGGGTAGGGCGTGTTCATCGCCAGCGCCCAGCCGACCGGATAGATGGCGTACGTCGTGGGGTCGCCCAAGGCGTCGAGCCGGTCCGCCATGTCGGCGGTGTCGTCCTGGATGCCGTGGCCCACCAGATGCTCACGGAACGTGCCGCGCGGACCACCCTCGCCCGACGCGCCGTTGTCGCCGAGGAGGTAGAGGAACAGCGTGTCGTCGAGCACGTCGAGCTCGTCGAGCGCGTCGACCAGCCGGCCGATCTGCACGTCGGCGTGCTCGGCGAAGCCGGCGTAGGTCTCCATGAACCGTGCCGCCACCCGGCGCTCGGTCTCGTCGAGCTCGTCCCAGTGCGGCACCCCGTCAGCCCAGGGCGCCAGCTCGGTCGTGGCGGGCACGATGCCCAGCTCCTTCTGCCGGGCCAAGGTGGCCTCGCGCTGAGCATCCCAACCGGCGTCGAAGCGGCCGGCGTACTTGTCCCGCCAGTGTGGGGCGACGTGGAAGGGGGCGTGCGTCGCGCCGAGCGCGACATAGGCGAAGAACGGTCGGTCCGGGGTGATGGCCTGCTGGTTCTCCACCCAGGCGATGGCCTTGTCGACCAGGTCCTCGGAGAGGTGATAGCCATCCTCGGGCAGCCGATCGGGCTCGATCGGATAACGGCCCTGGTAGAGCTGGGGGTACCAGTGGTTCATCTCCGCACCCATGAAGCCGTAGAAGTAGTCGAACCCCTCGCCGATCGGCCAGCGGTGGAACGGGCCTGAGGGGCTGACCTCCACCGGCGGGGTCTGGTGCCACTTGCCGAACGCTCCGGTGGAGTAGCCGTTGCCGCCCAGGATCTGCGCGATGGTCGCAGCGCTGGCGGGCCGATAGCCGTGATAGCCGGGCTCGGGGGTCGACATCTCTGAGGTCACGCCCATCCCCACCGAATGGTGGTTGCGGCCGGTCATCAGTGCCTGCCGGGTGGGCGAGCACAAGGAGGTGACGTGGAAGCGGGTGTAGCGCAGCCCGTCGTCTGCCAGGCGCTGTGCGGTCGGCATCTCGCACGGCCCGCCGTACGGCGCGGAGGCGCCGAACCCCATGTCGTCGATCAGCACGACCACGACGTTGGGTGACCCGGAGTGCGGTCGGACCGGATGGATCGGTCGGTTGGCGGTGTCGACGTCGAGCGGGAGTCGGGTGCGGTCGGGGCCCGCTTTCACGGCGTCGTCTGGCATCGGGGTCAGCGTCCCTTCCATTGGGGTGGTCGTTTCTCGGCGAACGCACGGGCGCCCTCCACCTGGTCCTCCGAGCCGTACAAGGTCGCGACGGTCGGGAGCGAGCTCGAGGTGATCAGGTCCATCGCCTCACCGAAGCCGAGCGACTCTGCGGCACGGGCGGTCTCCTTGATCGCGGCGAAGACAAGGGGCGGTCCGGACGCCAGCAGACGGGCGACCTCCCAGGCCCGGGCACGAACCGCCTCGTCGTCCTCGAGCACCTCGTTGACCAGCCCCCAACGGGCGGCCTCCGCGGCCACCATCCAGCGTCCGGTCAACAACAGCTCCATCGCGACGTGGTAGGGCATCCGCTTGGGGAGCTTCACCGTCGCGGCGTCGGCGAGGGTGCCGGCCTGGATCTCCGGGAGCCCGAACCGGGTGCTCTCGGACGCATAGATCAGGTCGCAGGACAGCGCCAGCTCGAACCCGCCGCCCACCGCCATCCCGTGGACCGCGGCGACGACCGGCTTGTTGAGGTCGGGGAGCTCCTGGAGACCCCCGAATCCGCCCACGCCGTAGTCGCCGTCGACGGCGTCACCGGCCGCAGCGGCCTTGAGATCCCACCCGGCGCAGAAGAACTTGTCGCCCTCCGTGCGCAGGATCGCGACGCGGAGTGCCGGATCGTCCCGGAAGTCGGCGAAGACCTCGCCCATCGTCCGGCTGGTCGCCAGGTCGATGGCATTGGCTGGCGGCCGGTCCAAGGTCACCTCGAGGATGCCGCCCTTTCGGACGGTCCGGACCGAAGCAGAGCCGTCTTCCATCGGCTCACGCGCCCCTCGGCCGCAGGAGCGACCGCGAGATGATGTGGCGTTGGATCTCCGAGGTTCCGTCCCAGATCCTCTCGATGCGGGCGTCTCGCCAGATTCGCTCGAGAGGCAACTCGTCCATCAGACCCATCCCGCCGTGGATCTGGATCGCCTCGTCGGCCACCATGGCCAGCATCTCGGTCGCCTTCAGCTTCGCGATCGCGATGTCAGCGTCGGTAGCAGTGCCTTGGTCCACCCGCCACGCCGCATCGAGCGTCAGCAGCTCTGCAGCGCGCAGCTCGACCGTCATGTCGGCCAGTTTGAACCCGACACCTTGGAAGCGGCCGATCGGCTGGCCGAACTGCTCCCGGTTCGCTGCGTGCGCGATCGACAGCTCGAGGGCACGCTCGGCGCGGCCCAGGCAGGTGGCCGCCACCTGGAGCCGCGTGGCCGCGAGCCAGGTCCCCGCGAGGGCGAACCCCTCGCCCTCCCCACCGAGCAGACACTCGGCCGGGGCGAACGCGTTGTCGAACTGGAGGATCGAGTTCGTGTAGCCACGATGGGAGACGTTGCGGTAGCCGGCGTGCAGGCTCACCCCCGGGGTGTCGAGGTCGACCAGGAAGATCGACATCGTCCCGCGGCCAGCATCGTCGGTGCCGGTCCGGGCCAGGAGGATGACGAAGTCCGACTCGTCGGCATGGCTGATGAAGTGCTTGGTCCCGTGGATCCGCCAGCCGTCACCCTCGCGGACCGCGCGGGTCCGGATGGCCCGCACGTCGGATCCCGCCTCCGGCTCGGTCATCGCCAAGCACTCGACCCGCTCCCCGCGCACGCACGGGAGCAGGTAGCGCTCCCGCTGCTCAGGTGTCCCGGCAAGCAGGATGTTCGACGGCCTGGCGACCCCGGTGTAGTGCAGCGCATAGCTGGTCTTGCCCAGCTCCTTCTCGACGAGCACCATGGTGACCGCGTCCAAACCGGCCCCGCCCACAGACTCCGGCATGTTGGCGGCGTAGAGCCCTGCAGCCAGGGCCTTGCGCTTGATCTCGGCCACCAGCTCCGGACGCACGAACCCCGTGCGCTCGACCTCCTCCTCGTGCGGGGACAGCTCACGCTCGACGAAGGCACGAGTCACCTCGACGATGCTGCGTTGCTCGTCGGTCATCGAGAAGTCGTAGGTCACGACGCCCTCCCGCTTGGTGCACCGCGTCCGGTGATCTCGGCGGCGCCTGCCACCGCGATCGCGCCGAGAGCATCGAAGCGATCCTCGGTGAGACGTTCACTCGGCCCCCAGATGCTGACGACCGCGACCAACCGGTCGCTCATGTCCAGCACCGGCGCCGAGACCCCCCACGCCGAGCTCTCGAACTCGCCCCGACACACGGCGAAGCCGCGCTGCCGGACGACAGCGAGTTCCTTCTCGAGCGCGGCGAGGGAGGTGACCGTGGTCGGGGTGTGGCGTGGCAGCCGACCGCCGCGCGGCAGCCGCAGAAGCGTGCGGACCTCGGTCGGGTCGGAGTAGGCGAGCAGGACCTTCCCCGTCGACGTCGCGTGCATGGACACCGCCCGGCCCTGCCAGCCGGCAGCCACCACCCCACCGGCCGCCACCTCCGCCACGTACCTCAGCACACCGTTGCGCAGCAGCGCCAACGCGGCGGTCTCGCGCGCCTGAGATGACAGCCGCCACAAGACCGCCCGCGCCGCCCGGACGAGAGGGACACCGTCGGCCCGGCCGGCCAGGTCGATCAGGCCGAACCCCAACGAGTAGGTGCCGCTCTCCCGGTCGCGAGTGACCAGTCGCTGTTCCTCGAGAGTGGCCAGGATGCGCCAGGTCGTCGTGCGATTGAGGCCCACCGTCTCCGCCAATGCGGTGGCCGATGCGGCCGAACCCGGGGCTGCCGCCACCGCGCGTAGTAGCGCCGCGGCACGCTCGACGGATTGGACTCGTCCGGACACCTGACGACTGTCCGAGCTGTGTGACAACTCTGTTTCCTTTTCCGCGCAGTCATTGACCAGCGCATCCCAACGCCCCTATGTTGCGCAGATCACACTATCGGCCGTTCGCATTATGCAACAGGGAGTCACGAAGTGAACCAGAACTCGAGCCGAAACACCGAGCTCTCCCGTCGTCAGCTCTTCAAGTACTCCGGACTCGGCGTCGCCGCCGTCGCCGGCAGCAGCTTCCTGTCTTCCTGCGGGGGCGACAGTGGAGGCAGCGGCGGGGGCGGCGGAGGACAGACCTCCGGCGGGATCCTCATCCACGGGGCCACCGGCGGTGGCAGCAAGGACACCTTGGACCCGCACGCCCCGGTGACGAACCCCGACATCGCGCGGGTGAGCAACCTCTTCGAACCGCTGCTCTTCTGGAACAGCAACTACGAGCTCGAGCCCGCGCTCGCGGAGTCGGTGGAGTCGTCTCCCGACGGCAAGACCTGGACGGTCAAGATGCGTTCAGGCGTCACCTTCCACAACGGCAAGACCGTCACGGCCGAGGACGCCTGGCTCAGTCTCCAACGGGTCGCCGACCCGAAGGCACCCCTCTCCGGCGGCGGCCAGCTGGCACAGATCTTGGACTTCCAGTCGACGAAGGTGGTCGACGACACCACGCTCAAGCTGGTGCTCAAGACACCGTATGCGATCCTCGACTCGCTGCTGGCGGAGTACACCGTCGGCATCATCCCCGAGGGCAAGTTCGACCCCAGCAACCCGATCGGCACGGGTGCCTTCGCCTACAAGTCCTTCGACCCCGGCAAGAGCAGCACGTTCACCAAGTACGCCGACTACTGGGGCGACGCCGCGTTCGTCGACGAGTTGCAGATCCAGGACTTCGCCGACGACAGCGCCAAGGTCAACGCCTTGCAGGCGGGCCAGATCCAGACCATCGACAACCTGCCCTACAACCTCATCGACACCATCAAGGGCGCCAGCGGCGGGGTTCTCATCTCCGAGACCGGCGCGTGGATCCCGTTCACCATGCGGGTCGACTCGGACCCGTTCTCCGACGTCCGAGTGCGTCAGGCGATGCGCCTGATCGTCGACCGCCAGCAGATGATCGACCAGACCCTGAGCGGCTACGGCACGCTCGGCAACGACCTCTACGCACCGTTCGACGTGGCCTACAACGACACGCTGCCGCAGCGTGAGCAGGACATCGACCAGGCCAAGTCACTGCTCAAGCAGGCCGGTCACGAGGGGCTCCAGGTCGAGCTGTTCACGGGCGACGACATCGGCTCGGTGGCCCCTGCGGCGGCGAACTTGTTCGTCGAGCAGGCCAAGCTCGCCGGGGTCGACGTCAAGGTCACCAAGAAGACCCCGTTCTACGACGACGACTACCTGTCCTACCCGTTCGCACAGGACTTCTGGAACACCCGCAACTACATCCCCCAGGCCGTCGTCGGCACCTTCCCGCCAGCCGAGGGCGGCACCTACAACGAGACCCACTGGAACAACGAGAAGCACCGCGACCTGGTCAACCAGGCGGCCCAGGAGCTGGACGAGGCCAAGCGCATCGACCTGCTCCACCAGGCCCAGGAGATCGAGTGGAACGAGGGCGGGCTGATCATCTGGGGCTTCCGTCAGCAGGTGGACGGCTACGGCCAGAACGTCAAGGGCCTCGAGCCGAGCAAGTACCTCCCGCTCGGGTCGTACAAGTTCCACAAGGTCTCGGTCGCGTAGGGCGCACGAGATGAGCGACGTGTCGACTGCCCTCCACGACCCGCTGGAGGAGGTCGCGCCGCCGAAGCGACGGCACGGCGCTGCAGCCTGGGCCGCCTGGGTCCTCCGGCGGCTCGGCCTGGCCGTGCTCACCCTCTGGCTGGTGTCGGTCCTGGTCTTCTTGGCGACGGCCACCCTCGGCGACCCGATCCGGGCCATCCTCGGTCGCGACTACAACGCGAACCCCGGCCGCGTCGCCGAGCTGGAGAAGCTGCTGAACTCCGACAAGTCTGTGGTCGGCCAGTACTTCGACTGGCTCGGTGGCCTGCTCACCGGCGACCTCGGCACCTCACTGGCCAGTGGGCGCCCGGTCGGCGAGCTGATCTCCAGCAGCGTGGAGAACTCGGCGATGCTGGTGTTCTTGTCGGCCATCGTGATGATCCCCCTGTCGTTCATCGTCGCGATGATCTCGGTGCACTACCGGCGTCGGAAGCCGGACACGGTGATCCAGACGATCCTGCTCACCATGGCGGGGCTGCCGGAGTTCGTCATCGGCGTGCTGCTGATCGCCCTGTTCGCGACGTCGGTCTTCAAGATCTTCCCGGCGGTCACGATCAGCTCGGCCGCGGGGCATCCCTGGGACAACTGGAAGGTCATGGTGCTGCCCACCCTGACCCTGGTGCTGTGGGTGTCGCCGTACGTCTCGCGGATCGTGCGGGCATCGCTGCTCGAGGTCATCGACAGCGAGTACGTCGAGCTGGCCAGACTCAAGGGCATCCCGGAGAAGGTGGTGATGCGCAAGCACGCGCTGCTCAACGCGATCGTGCCCGGCATCCAGGTCATCGCCCTCCAGCTCGCCTTCCTGGCCGGCGGTGTGGTGATCGTGGAGACACTGTTCGCCTACCCGGGCATCGGCCTCCAACTCGTCGACGCGGTGCGCAACCACGACGTGCCGGTGGTGCAGGCGCTCAGCATGATCATCGCCGGCGTCTACGTCGTGGTGAACCTGATCGCCGACCTCCTGTCCATCATGTTGACCCCTCGAGCGAGGACGGCGATCTCGTCATGACGACCGACATGGCAGCTGCCGAAGCTGCACCCCCGCCTCCGGAGATCGCTCCCGCGGAACCGTCCACGTTCCGCAAGGCCCTGCGCCAGAAGCGGTTCACGGTCGGGCTGGGCATCACCCTGTTCCTGGTGGCCTTCGTGATCTTCGCGCCGTACCTCTCGCCGTACGGCGAGAACGAGGTGGCCGGCCCGCCCTACAGCAAGACGGGCTTCCTCGGCACCGACTACCTCGGCCAGGACGTCTGGAGCCGCGTCATGCACGGTGGTCAGGAGATCCTGCTCATCGCGGTCCTCGGCACCGTGCTCGGAATGGTGCTGGGCATTGCGATCGGCGTCGTCGCGGCCTACGGCGGCGGCTGGTGGGACGAGGTGCTGATGCGCTTCAACGACGTGATCTTGTCCTTCCCGCAGATCCTGCTGGCGCTGGTCGTGCTGACCGCCATCGAACGGCCCTCCGCCTGGATCCTCATCGTGCTCGTCGGCGTCTCGCACGCCCCGCGCGTGGCCCGACTGGCCCGGGGCGTGGCGCTGGGCATCGTGTCGCGCGACTTCGTGATCGCCGCCGAAGCGCTCGGTGAGAAGCGGAGTCGGGTGATCCTGGCCGAGGTGCTGCCCAACATGAACGCGCCGCTGCTCGCCGAGGCCGGGCTGCGGCTTACCTACTCCATCGGACTGGTCGGCTCCCTGGGCTTCCTCGGATTCTCGACCGACCCCGGCGCGGCCAACTGGGGCCTGATGATCCAGGAGAACCGGCTCGGCCTCGCGACCCAACCGTGGGCGGTGCTCGCTCCCGTGCTGGTGATCGCGATCTTCGCGGTCGGCACCAACCTGATGGCCGACGGCATCGCCCAGGTCGCCGATCGAGGTGACAACTGATGACCACCACTGCGGACAGCGGACCGGTCGAGAAGGTCGGCGGGGTCGTCGTCGAGGACCTCAGCGTCATGCTCACCGGCAAGGACGTCGACGTCGTCAACGACATCGACATCGTGTTGAAGCCCGGCGAGGTCGTCGGCCTCGTGGGCGAGTCCGGATCGGGCAAGACGACGGTCGGCACCTCGCTGCTCAACTACTCGCGGGCCGGCGCCTTCATCGCCTCCGGCAAGGTGCTCCTCGAGGATCGCGACGTGCTCCAGATGCCGTGGCAGGAGGTGCGCAAGGTCCGGGGCGAGGAGATCGCCTACGTGCCCCAGGACCCGGCGTCCGCGCTCAACCCGGCGATCCGGATCGGCCGACAGATCGTCGAGCTGCTGGAGCTGCGGAAGATCGGCACGGCCGAGTCCCGGCTGCAGGGTGCTCGCGACGGCCTGGCCGAGGTCGGGCTGCCCAACGACGACGAGTTCCTGAGCCGCTACGCCCACCAGCTCTCCGGCGGCCAGGTGCAGCGGGTCGCCCTGGCGATGGCGTTCCTGCCCAAACCGAAGGTGCTCGTGCTCGACGAGCCGACCACCGGCCTCGACGTGACCACCCAGGCGATGGTGCTCGACACCATGGCCCAGCTGTGCCGCACCCACGGGGTCAGCGCACTCTACGTCACGCACGACCTGGCGGTGGTCGCCAACATCGCCGACCGCGTCGCGGTGATGTACGCCGGCCAGATCGTCGAGCTCGGCCCGAAGGAGGCGATGTTCAAGCGGCCGTCGCATCCCTACACCCGCGCTCTGCTCGACTCGATCCCGCACCTGAGCCAGGCCCGAGCGCTCACCGGCATCCCGGGTCGCACGCCGGCTCCCGGGGCACGGCCGGACGGTTGTCGGTTCAACGACCGCTGCTCCTACGCCATCGACGACTGTCGAGAGGCGGTCCCCGAGCTGCGCCAGATCGGCACCGATCACCAGGTGCGCTGCGTGCGCGCCGAGGAGATCGGCAGTTGGGACATCTCCCGCGGCACGGTGCCGGACGCCGACCCCGACCGGAAGCGGGAGATCATCCTCTCCGTCGAGGGGCTCAACGTCTTCTATGGCCACAAGCAGGTCGTGTACGACGTGTCCTTCGACCTGGCCAAGGCCGAGGTGGTCGCCCTGGTCGGCGAGTCCGGCAGCGGCAAGACCACCATCTCGCGGTCGGTCGGGGGCCTGCACAAGGACTGGACCGGCACGATCAACTTCGAGGGCGACTCACTGGCCAAGAGCGCGCGCCAGCGCAGCGCCATCAACCGCAAGCGGCTGCAGTACATCTTCCAGAACCCCTATCTCTCCTTGAACCCGCGGCTGACCATCGAGCAGATCGTCAAGCGGCCGATGGAGCTGTTCGGGATCGCGTCGGGCAAGGAAGCCACGGATCGAGTGGTCGACCTGCTCGACCAGGTCGCCCTCGGGCCGCGGATGCTGAAGTATCAGGCCAGTCGGCTCTCCGGTGGCGAGCGGCAGCGCGTGGCGATCGCCCGAGCCCTCGCGGCAGAACCGGACGTGCTGATCTGCGACGAGATCACCTCGGCCCTCGACGTCTCGGTGCAAGGCTCGATCGTCGCCCTGCTCGAGGGGCTCCGGAAGCAGCGCGGCATCAGCATGCTGTTCGTCACCCACAACCTCGCGCTGGTGCGGTCGATCGCGGCAGGGGTGCAGATCCTGCAAGCGGGACGCGTGGTCGAGTCAGGCTCGGTGGTGACGGTGATGGAGACCCCGCGAGAGGAGTACACCCGCAACCTCCTCTCCAAGAGCCCGAGGATCGACTGACGCCAGTGCCCGCCACCACCGCGAGCACCGGGCTCGCAGACCTGGTGTTCACCAACCCGCACCGTGACCCCGCCTGGAAGCGGGCCGTCATCCCCGCCGTCCCGGGCACCGACCTGCCCTCGATCCCGCGCACGCTGGAGGTCGACATCGTCGGCGCGGGAAGCACGCGACCGCTCGCCGCCTGGGTAGAGGAGACCTACTCGACCTCGCTCCTGGTGCTCGCGGAGGGCGCGGTCGTGCACGAGTGGTACGCCGACGGGCTGGGCGCCGACACGCTCTTCCTCGGCGCCTCGATGACCAAGTCGGTGCTCGCCCACCTGGTCGGCCGGGCGGTGCGCGACGGGTCGCTGAGGCTGACCGACCAGACCACCAGCCACGTCCCCGAGCTCGCGGGCTCCGGCTACGACGGCACCACCGTCCTCGACCTCCTCACCATGACGACCGGCGTCGCCTGGGTCGAGGACTACCGAGACCCGCAGAGTCTGGCCACCCAACTGCTGGGGTGCTTCGCGCTCGGCGGGACCTCCCGCACCCTGCTGGCGCAGGTGCGGCCCGGCGTCCCTCCCGGCACCCGCTTCGCCTACTGCACCGCCGACTCCCAGGTGCTCGACTGGGTGCGCGAGCGCGCGACCGGGCTCCCCTATCCCGACGACGCCGCTCGCCTCTGGCAGGCCCTCGACTGCGGCCAGGACGCCTACGTCGCCGTCGACGGCGCGGGCGTCGCGTTGGCCGGCGGCGGGCTTGCCGCGACCTCGCGCGACTGGGCCCGGGTGGCCGGACTCGTGGTCCGCGGCCGCACCCTCGATGACAAGCAGCTGCTCGACGAGGACTGGGCGGAGGCCGCCGTCCGGCCGACGTACCCCTTCGTGGCGGTCGGCCGACTGCCGAGCAGCATCACCACCCACGTCGGCTTCGGCTTCCACTGGTGGCCGATGGACGACGACGGGCACCGGGTGACTGCCGACGGGAGCCGCGGCCAGTTCGCGGCGACCGACCGGCGGACCGGCGCCATCGTCGTGAAGACCTCCCAATGGCCCTATGCGGACTTCCTGGTCGATCGCCAGGCCCGTGACCTCAGCTACCTCGGCCTCCATACCTTGCTGGACGCCGTCTCCCCCACCCAACCCTCGACGAAGGAGTCCTCGCTGTGAACCGGAACGTCATGATCACCTGCGCGCTGACGGGTGCTGGCGACACCGTCGGTCGCTCCGAGCACGTGCCGGTGACCCCGGAGCAGATCGCCGAGTCCGGCATCGCGGCTGCGCGTGCCGGCGCGACGATCGTGCACATCCATGTCCGCGAGCCCGAGACGGGCAAGGGCTCCCGCGAGGTGGCGTACTACCGCGAGGTCGTCGAGCGCATCCGTGCTTCCGACGTCGACGTCATCATCAACACCACCGCTGGGATGGGTGGCGACCTGGTGCTCGACCCGCACGACCCCACCACCTTCCTCGAAGGCACCGATCTGGTCAGTGGTGTCGACCGGCTCCCGCATGTCGAGGAGCTGCTTCCCGACATCTGCACGCTGGACTGCGGCAGCCTCAACTTCGGCGAGGGCAGCCTGGTCTATGTGAGCACCCCCGACATGCTCCGGGAGGGCGCGAAGAAGATCCAGGAGCTCGGCGTCCGTTGCGAGATGGAGATCTTCGACACCGGGCACCTGTGGTTCGCCACACAGCTGGTCGAGGAGGGTCTGATCGACGCCCCGGCGATGTACCAGCTCTGCATGGGCATCCCCTACGGCGCACCTGCCGACCCGCTGACGCTGGCCGCGATGGTCGCGCAGCTGCCGGAGGGCGCGGTGTGGGCGTCCTTCGCGCTCGGCCCGATGCAGATGCCGTGGGTGGCCCAGTCGATCCTGTTGGGCGGCCACGTCCGCGTCGGGCTCGAGGACAACCTCTACCTGAGCCGCGGAGTGAAGGCGACCAACGCCCAGCTCGTCGAGCGAGCCAGGACCATCGTGGAGAGCATGGGCGCCAAGGTGGCCACCCCAGATGAGGGCCGCGAGATCCTCGCGCTGACGTCGCGATGAGCCGACCATCCCCGGACGAGGTTCGGACGATCACCTGTGTCGGCGCGGGCGTGATCGGTGGCGGGTGGGCCGCCTACTTCCTGGCCCGCGGCTATCGCGTGGTGGCCTGGGATCCCGCCGAGGACGCCGAGCCCCGACTGCGCCGACTCGTCGACCTGGCCTGGCCGGCGCTCACCGAGCTGGGCCTGGCCGACGGGGCAGCCGCCGACAACCTGGTGGTCGAGAACGACCTGGCGACCGCTTGCACGGAGGCCGACTTCGTCCAGGAGAGCGCGCCCGAGGACCTCGAGCTCAAGCGCACCCTGCTCGCCGACATCGATGCCGTGACGCCCCCCGATGTGGTGATCTCCTCCTCGACCTCCGGCTACGCGATGACCGAGATGCAGGTGCGGTGCAAGAACCCCGAGCGCACCGTGGTCGGTCACCCGTTCAACCCGCCGTACCTCATCCCGCTCGTCGAGGTCGTCGGCGGCACCGCGACCTCACCTGATGTGGTCGCGTGGACCTCCGACTTCTTCCGGCACGCCGGCAAGTCGGTCATCACCATGGACCACGAGGTCCCCGGGTTCATCGCCAACCGTCTCCAAGAGGCGCTGTGGCGCGAGGCGCTGCACATGGTCGCCACCGGCGAGGCGACCGTCGAGCAGATCGACCTGTCCATCACCGACGGCCCCGGCCTGCGCTGGCCGATCCAAGGACCGATGCTCACCTTCCACCTCGCCGGCGGCCAGGGCGGAATGTCGCACATGCTCGACCACTTCGGCCCGTCGCTGCTCTCGCCCTGGACCCGCCTCCGAGCACCCGAGCTCACCGCAGAGCTCCGCGACGCCGTCGTCGAAGGCTGCCAACGTGAAGCCGGCGCCCGGACCATCGATGAACTCGTCGCCGAGCGTGACCGCGGCGTGATTGCGGTGCTGCGAGCCCTCGGCAGGGTGTGAAGGGTCGCCGGTGAGCTTCTCGGTGTGGCGCGAGCCAGTCCAAGACGCCTGGATCGACTACAACGGTCATCTCTCCGAGGCCTACTACGTGCTGGCGTTCGGACATGCGACCGACGCCGTCATGGAGGCCGTCGGCCTGGATGGGAACTACCGGGCTGCCGAGGACGCCTCCCTCTACACCGTCGAGGCCCACATCCGCTACCTCGACGAGGTGCCCGCCGGAACCGACCTGGAGGTGCGGTCGACCATCATCGGAGTGACGACGAAGCTGCTCTGGATCTGGCACGAGCTGTGGGTGGAGGGACGGCTTCGGGCCACCGAGGAGGTGCTGGGCGTCCACGTCCTCGGCGGCTCCTCGTCCCCGTTGCCCGCCGAGGTCGCCGCCCGCGCTCGCGAGGCCTGCGTCACCCCACCACCGGACGCCGGCCGGCGGATCGGCCCGATCTAGACGACATGTTCCAAGGGGAAGTGCCGGGCTCGCGGCACCCCTTGGAACATGTCGTCTAGGGTCGGCTACCGTGAACAGCGTGGGTGACTTCGACGACCTCCTCAAGGCCAACCAGGACTTCGCAGAGCACTTCGCCTTGGGCGGCTTCGACGGTGTCGCCCATGCGGGCATCGCGCTGGTCACCTGCATGGACTCACGGATCGATCCCCTGGCCATGCTGGGCCTGAAGGCCGGCGATGCGAAGATCTTCCGCAACCCCGGCGGTCGGGTCACTCCGCAGGCCCTGGAGGCACTCGTGCTCGCCGTCCATCTGCTCGGCGTGGACCGGGTGCTGGTGGTCCCCCACACCCGCTGCGCGATGTCGTCCAACACCGAGGCCGAGATCCAGGAGCGGATCTCCGCCTCCGCCGGCCAAGACGCCAGCTGGCAGGAGTTCCACGTCATCGACGACCAGCTCGCTGCGCTCGACGAGGACGTGCGCCGCATCCGCAGCCACCCGCTGGTGCCCGACGGGGTCAAGGTCGGCGGCTTCTTGTACGACGTCGACACCGGGCTGCTCACCCAGCACCTCTGAGCCTGCAACCGTGGAGGGCCGCCTACTGCGCGACCCCGGAGCGGCGCCCTGGCTGCGTTGCCGGACGCTCGAAAGACGTCCAGTCTGCCTTCGCGCCGACGCCTTGCCATCGCACCCCTCCGGCGCCGCTCGCAACGGCGCCCCTCCACGGATCCAGGCTGACCGCATCCGCGGCGCGCTCAGGCGTCCAGCGCCTCCATGTCGACGTCGTAGGCACCCTGGACCAGGAACTCCTTGCGCGGCGCGACCTCCGCTCCCATCAGCAGCTCGAAGACCATGGCGGCCTCGTCGGCATCGTCGACGGTCAGCTTGCGCAGAGTGCGGTGGCGTGGATCCATGGTGGTCTCGGCCAACTGGTCGGCGTCCATCTCTCCGAGACCCTTGTAGCGCTGGACCGGCTCCTTCCAACGGACGTTCTTGCGGGACAGCTCGGCGAGCTTGCGCTGCAACTCGTCGTCGGAGTAGGTGTAGACGAACTTGTCCATCCCCTTCTTGGGGTTGGACAGCTCGATGCGGTGCAGCGGCGGGACAGCGGAGTAGACCCGGCCCTTCTCGATCAGCTCGGGCATGTACTTGAAGAACAACGTCGCCAGCAGACAGCGGATGTGGGCGCCGTCGGAGTCGGCGTCGGCCATGAAGATGATCTTGCCGTAGCGGGTCGCGTCGAGGTCGAACGTGCGCCCGGATCCCGCTCCGACCACCTGGATGATGGAGGCACACTCGGCGTTCTTGAGCATGTCGCCGACAGAGGCCTTCTGGACGTTGAGGATCTTGCCGCGGATGGGCAGCAGCGCCTGGAACTCGGAGTTCCGCGCCAGCTTGGCCGTGCCCAGCGCCGAGTCGCCCTCGACGATGAACAGCTCGGACCGGTCGGTGTCGCCGGTGCGGCAGTCGGCCAGCTTGGCCGGCAGCGCGGAGGACTCCAGGGCGTTCTTGCGGCGCTGGGTCTCCTTGTGCTGACGCGCCGCGATCCGGGTCTTGGAGGCGCCGACGACCTTCTCCATCAGGCGCCGCGCCTGCGCCTTCTCCTTGGCCCTCGTCGAGGTCAAGAAGCGCTTCAGCTCGCGGGCCACCACACGGCGTACGACGGTGCGCGCGGCGGGCGTGCCGAGGATCTCCTTGGTCTGCCCCTCGAACTGGGGCTCGGCCAGCCGCACGGTCACCACCGCGGTGAGGCCTTCGAGGACGTCGTCCTTGATCACGTCGGTGTCGTTGGCCTTGAGAGCGCGGGTCGCCCGCATCGCCTCGTTGAAGGTCTTGGTGGCCGCCTGCTCGAAGCCGCTGACATGGGTGCCGCCCTTGGGGGTGGCGATCACGTTGACGTAGGAGCGGACCTCGGTGTCGTAGCCCGTCCCCCACCGGGCCGCGATGTCGACGAAGAGCTCTCGCTCCACCTCCTGGGGGGTCATGTGTCCCTTGTCGTCGAGCAGGGGCACGGTCTCGGTGAAGGTGTCCTGGCCCTGCAGCCGGACCACCTCGGTGACGGGCTCGTCGTGGGCGAGGAACTCGACGAACTCCGCGATCCCGCCGTCGTGGCGGAACTTCTCCTCCACCGGCGTCTCGCCGCGCAGGTCTCGGATGACCAGCTCGAGACCCGGCACGATGAAGGAGGTCTGCCGAGCGCGCTGGGCGAGCTCGTCGAAGACGAAGGTGGCGTCGCGGGTGAAGATCTTGCGGTCCGGCCAGAAGCGCACCCGAGTGCCGGTGCGGGTCTTGGTGACCCGAGCGCCCTTCCTGGTCAGCCCAGACTTCGGCTGGAAGGGCGCGTCGGGACCGTCCCCGTCGAAGATCCCGGGCAGGCCGTGCCGAAAGGAGATCCCCTGCTGGGCGGGGGGCCGGGACACGTCGACGTCGAGGCGAGCCGACAGTGCGTTGACCACGGAGGCACCGACACCGTGCAGACCGCCCGTGGCGACATACGACGAACCGCCGAACTTCCCGCCCGCGTGCAACTTGGTATAGACCACTTCGACGCCGGGCAGGCCGGTCTTCGGCTCCTTGTCGACCGGGATGCCCCGACCGTCGTCGTACACCTCCGCGGAGTCGTCGCGGTGCAAGGTGACCTCGATGCGCTGGGCGGCACCAGCCAGCGCCTCGTCGACGCCGTTGTCGATGATCTCCCACAGGCAGTGCATCAGTCCGCGGGTGTCGGTCGATCCGATGTACATCCCCGGGCGCTTGCGGACAGCCTCCAACCCCTCCAGCACGAGGAGGTGGGCGGCGTTGTAGGTGTTGTCGGCGATGATCGGCTCCTGCATTCACCACGGGGCGGCTACCCGGTCGAATCTACCTGCGACACGCCGCGCGCCCGCGTCGCCACGCCTGCGAGCGGCCTGACCAGCCGGGGGTTACGGTGTCACCACGCCACCCGCTCGCGCGAGTGGCGTCTTCACCGGTGGAAATCGGGCACCGGAGGAGTGTGTCCGTGGTTTCATGGAGGTGTCCAGCGCAACAGCCGGACGGGAATCTCGGAGCGACCGATAACGTTGAGCCAGGCACCGAGCCAAGAAAGGGGGCGACGTGAACACCGCTGTTGTGCCCAACTCGCCAGCACTGAGTGCTGCCGACCGTTGCGACCGTTGCGGGGCGCAGGCCTACCTCCGAGTCCAACTGCAGAACGGCCTTGAGCTGCACTTCTGCGCACACCACGCCCGTGAGCACGGCGACAAGCTGCGCGAGATCTCGGCCGTCTTCCACGACGAGACCGCCAGGCTCGCCGACACACCGCAGACGGCGCCGGGCGACGAACACTGACTGACCATCAACCTCAGCTTCGACGGCCCCGGACCACCAGGTCCGGGGTCGTTGCTTTGTGACCTCTATGACATGGTGACGCCGTGACCCTGGCCGACCTCGCCGCCGGCATCGCGATCCTGATCGGCCTGGCCGGGATCGTGGTCCCCGTCCTGCCCGGCTCGATCTTGATCCTGATCGCCCTGCTGGCGTGGGCCGCGGAGGACGGCACCGCCACCGCTTGGACGGTCGCCGCGGTAGCCACGCTGTTCTTGGTGATCGGCTCGGTCGTGAAGTACCTCCTGCCCGGCCGTCAGCTCAAGCAGACCGTGCCCAACTCCACGCTGCTGATCGGAGCGATCGTCGCAATCGTCGGCTTCTTCGTGGTCCCGGTCGTGGGTGCCCTGGTCGGCTTCCCGATCGGGGTGTACGTCGCCGAGCGGGTGCGCGTCGGCGCCGCAGACGCCTGGCCGTCGACGAGGGCCGCCTTGAAGGCGGTCGGCTGGAGCATCCTGATCGAGTTCGTCGCCGGCGTCTTGGCGGCGGCCACATTCGTCATCGGGGTGGGACTCACATGAGCGTCTTGTTGTCGCTGCTCGCTGCGGCGTCGTACGGCCTCTCCGACTTCCTCGGCGGGCTCGTCTCCAAGCGCGCCGGTGCCTGGTCGGTCGCCTTCGTGGCCCAGGTCGGCAGTTGTGTGGTCCTGCTGTTCGTCGGGCTGCTCGCTCCCGGGTCACCGACCCTCGGCGACTTCGGCTGGGCGATTGCGGCGGGGGTGGCCAACGGGAGTGGCACCGCGTTCTTGTATCGCGGGCTGGCGGCCGGGCGGATGGGCGTGGTCGCGCCCGTGTCAGGGGTAGGCGCCGCGCTCGTGCCAGTCATGATCGCCCTGGCCCTCGGCGAGCGGCCGGCTCCGCTGGTGTGGGCCGGCATCCTCGCGGCCGGTCCTGGCATCTGGCTGGTCTCTCGCGAGGCTCCCCAGGCCGGCGCCGATCAGGAGCCGCACGGCGGCCTCCTCGACGGTGTGCTGGCCGGGCTCGGCTTCGGCAGCCTGTTCGCCCTCCTCGCGCAGATCCCGCCCGAGGCCGGCCTGTTCCCGTTGGCGCTGAACCAGGCAGTCGCCGCGATCGCGGTGATCGCGACCGCGGTCGCCGTCGGAGGCGACTGGGTGCCTCGACAACGCATCGCCCTGGTCGGCGTGGTCAGCGGCTGCCTAGGCGCCCTCGCGACGTTCGCCTTCCTGGTCGCCAGCAACATCGGCTATCTGAGCGTCGCCGCCGTGCTCACCGCGCTCTACCCCGCCGGCACCGTCCTGCTGGCCGCCCTGGTGTTGCACGAGCACATCCACCGGGGCCAGGCCGCCGGTCTGGCCCTCTGCGGCCTCGCCGTCACCCTGGTTGCCGCTGGCTGAGCTTGGATCGCCGGATGACACCGCGGTGGAACCGTGCGTTGGCGACTTGCTGGTCGCTGGTGGTGGCGACCGATAAGGCAGCGACCGCTCGGTGAGCAGCCCCGCCCGGCTCTGCCCCTCGGTGGCAGTCCGATCTCGTGCGAGCCGGAGGATCAGTCCAGGTAGTCGCGCAACACCTGAGACCGGCTCGGGTGGCGCAGCTTCGACATCGTCTTGGACTCGATCTGGCGGATCCGCTCGCGGGTCACGCCATAGACCTTGCCGATCTCGTCCAGCGTCTTCGGCTGTCCGTCGGTCAACCCGAAGCGCATCGAGACGACGCCTGCCTCGCGCTCCGAGAGCGTGTCGAGCACGGCGTGCAGCTGCTCCTGCAGCAGGGTGAAGCTGACCGCGTCGGCCGGGACGATCGCCTCGGAGTCCTCGATCAGGTCGCCGAACTCGGAGTCGCCGTCCTCGCCGAGGGGGGTGTGCAGGGAGATCGGCTCACGGCCGTATTTCTGGACCTCGATGACCTTCTCGGGGGTCATGTCGAGCTCCTTGGCGAGCTCCTCCGGGGTGGGCTCGCGACCCAGGTCCTGCAGCATCTGTCGCTGCACGCGGGCCAGCTTGTTGATCACCTCGACCATGTGCACCGGGATCCGGATGGTGCGGGCCTGGTCGGCCATCGCGCGAGTGATCGCCTGCCGGATCCACCAGGTGGCGTAGGTCGAGAACTTGTAGCCCTTGGTGTAGTCGAACTTCTCGACCGCGCGGATCAGGCCGAGGTTGCCCTCCTGGATCAGGTC
>JBDHZT010000033.1:0-35112 GCA_039811985.1 Nocardioidaceae bacterium
CGGGCTGGTCGAGTACGCATCAACAACAGCAGCCAGCGGAACAACGAGATCGCGTCACGCCATGGGGCAATCGCGCGGGCCATCGGCACAACCCTCACGTCCGCCGTCGGGTGGCGGGTCCGAAGGACGGCGACCTCCGGGCCGTCGCTCGATACGAGGATGACCTTCTGGCCCGATTCTTGGAGCTGCCGGACGTACTCACTCCCGAACTTGTCGAGCGTGATCGGGATCGTGGCAGTGAACAGCACCGAGCGCGCTGCAGCGGTCACGAGGCTGGCACACCTTTCACGGTCACATCCTCGGGTACGTCGCGGACGACGCAGGCCGACGCGCCGATGCGTGCCCTCGCTCCTACCGACAGTCCTTGGAGGATGACAGCGCCCGCGCCAACCATTCCCGCGGCGCCAACGTGGACGTTGCCCGATATCGCTGCCATGGGGTTGATGGTGGCGTAGTCGTCGAGCAACGAGTCGTGCCCGACGGTCGCATTCTGATTGATCTGAACATGACGGCCGAGCTTGATGTTGGTGGTCAGGCGGGCTCCAGCGAAGATCACACATCCTGGCGACAGAGCTACATCATGGCCGACCGTGCTGTCGGGGTGTACCAGCACTGCGGACGGAACACCGACCCTCCGAAGCCGGGCATCGATGTCACTGCGAACCTGACCATCTCCAATGCCGATGCACACCGAGCATTCGCCTGGTTCAGCCAGGAGGTCGTCAAGACCGCCCAGAATCGCGTGACCACGACGAGCGAGCACGTCCCGCATCTGGTCCGTGGGCCGATCGTCCACGAATCCGCGGACAGACAGGTCAGACCCGTTGGCGATCATCGCCTCAGCGATACTCAGGCACTCGCGCCCATGCCCTCCAGCTCCCACGATCACCAGCGACGTCTTCACGATGTCCCCAAGAACTCAGGCATCGTTGCTTCTCCAGAGGCCGAGATTCCGTCGCGCTTGAGCACCTTCCCGACAGTTCTCACGAGGATCGCGAAATCGAGCCGAGGACTACGCGAGTCGACATAGTCGACATCGAGCGCGAACTTCTCCTCCCAGTCGAGACCGTTGCGGCCGCTCACTTGCGCTAGCCCGGTAATCCCGGGGCGCACCTCGTGCCGGCGTCTTTGGACTGGCGAGTAACGACCCAGATACTGGACGAGTAGAGGACGCGGGCCCACCAAGCTCATGTCCCCGCGTACGACGTTCCACAGGGTGGGAAGCTCATCCAGGCTAGTAGAGCGCAGAAAGTGCCCGAGCCTGGTGAGCCGGTCAGAATCGGAGATCAACCCATGAGCCGGATCCGGCTCCAGCATCGTCCGGAACTTCACCAGTTCGAAGATGACCTCGTCCTTGCCGGGCCGCTCTTGGCGGAACAACACCGGGGAGCCGAGCCGACGATGCACGACGAGTGCGAGCAGGCCTTGGAGAGGCAGCGTCACAACCAGAAGCACCGAGCTGACCATCACGTCGATGATTCGCTTGATTGGGTCGTACGAGGACCCCTTCATCGGTTCCCAGCCACCGCCGAGATGGCTTCCTCTACATCAGCGAAGTTCGCATCAGTCATCCCTGACCCGCTCGGGAGCGCGAGACCTTGATCGAAGAGGCGCTCGGCCGTTCCGTCCAACGTGGCGGGCAATCCGGTGGAGACCGGCTGAAGGTGCATCGGCTTCCATAGCGGCCGCGACTCGATTGCTCGGGAGCGGAGCGCGTCTCCGAGGTGCTCCACCGTCCAAGGGCTTAGCTTCGGATCAACAACGACGGCGGTGAGCCAACAATTGTCCTCGGCGTCGTCGTCACCCAAGATCCGCGCGCCGGCGGATCCGCTGAAGAGCTCGCGGTAGCGCTGCCGCCAGATCCTGCGCTGCTTGACCATGCCGTCCAATCTCACGAGTTGGGCGCGGCCAAGGGCAGCCAGCACGTTCGACAAACGGTAGTTGAACCCGATCTCCACATGTTCGTAGTGCGCGACAGGCTCTCGCGCCTGCGTTGAAAGCTTGCGCACATGGCTCGCCAGGTCCCCGTCATCGGTGAGCAGCATGCCGCCACCGGAGGTCGTCATTACCTTGTTCCCGTTGAACGACAGCACCGACGCATCTCCGAAGGACCCCGCCGGCCGGCCGTGGCGCGCTGATCCGAACGACTCCGCGGCGTCGCACAGCAAACGAGCCCCGTGCTCGTCTGCCAACGACCCGATCCGGTCGTAGTCGGCGCAGTGGCCGAGCAGGTCCACGGGAACGATGACTGGCACGCGCGACCCGGCCGCGGCGAGCTCCTCCAGCGTTAGTGCCAGAAGGTCTGGACTCATGTTGCCCGATGCTTCGTCGCTATCGACGAAGTGTGGCGTCGCGCCGACGTACCTGATGGCGTTGACCGTGGCCGCAAAGGTCAGCGTCGACACCGGCACCACGTCGCCGGGTCCGACTCCCCAGGCAACAAGCGCCAGATGCAATGCAGCTGTTCCCGAGGCGAGCGCCACCGCATGCTCCACTCCGACCCGCGCCGCGACCTCCCTCTCGAACAACTCGAGATCAGGGCCGACTGGTGCGACCCAACCGGACCGCATGGCCGCCAGCACGTACTCCTCTTCCAGCTCACCCACATCGGGGGCCGACAGATGCACCCTGAGCGTCACGATCCCACCAAGCCCAGCGATTCAGCGGGACCGGGGAAACTGCTCGATCGCACATCGGGGTCTTCCGGACCGAGTCGCGACAGGCGGTCACCCGCGAAGAAGTCCCGCGCATCGGCGCCGGTCAGGGCGCCGGACATGAGTATCACGTCGGCGACCGGGAGCGGCGGTACGTCGACGTGCGAGATGAGCGGGTGGGCTGGACGGACGTCCGGCTCATCGTGCCCGAAGAGCTGCTCGTGCAGCTTCTCACCTTCGCGGAGCCCGGTATGGACGATGCTCACGGGCTTCCCCGACTGTCGGATCAACTGCTCGGCGACACCCTGGATGCCGACCGGCTCGCCCATGTCCAGCACCAACGCTTCGCCCGGGCGGCCGATAGCGCCCGCCTGGATGACCAGTTGGACCGCTTCTTCGACGGTCATGAAGTAGCGAGTCACATCCGGGTCGGTGACGGTGACGGGACCCCCTGCGGCGATCTGGGCGGCAAAAGAGGTGAGGACCGACCCACGACTGCCCAGCACGTTGCCGAAGCGGACGCTGAGATAGACACCGTCGGCGCGAGAGGCGACATCGGCGGTGAGCCGCTCCGCCACCCGCTTGGAGCTGCCCAGCACGCTGATGGGATCGGCCGCCTTGTCGGTCGAGATGTTGACGAAGCGCTCGACGCCCACCTCTGCGGCAGCCTCCAAGACGTTGGCCGTGCCGATGACGTTCGTCTTCAACGCCTCATCGGGATATTGCTCGAGCATTGGCAAGTGCTTGAGGGCGGCAGCGTGGAAGACAACCTGGGGACGCCGTGCCTTGAAGATGACGCGCAGTGCTTCGCGGTCACGGATGTCGTTCAGCACAACATCCGCAGAGTCGAGGAGTCCATGACCGCTGATGGACAGCTGCACGGCGTGCAGGCCTGACTCGTCTCGGTCCAGCATGATGAGCTCGGCCGGAGCCCACTGGTGGATCTGCCGGCAGAGCTCGGAGCCGATGGATCCCCCGGCTCCGGTGACCAGGACGCGCTTCCCGGTCAGATAGCTGGCGATGGATGCCAGGTCGGTGTCGATCTGGTGTCGGCCGAGCAGGTCCTTGACGTCGATGTCGCGGATGTCAGAGATGGCCACGCCATGGTCGAGCAGATCGTCCAGGCCGGGCAGGATCTTCACATTGACGCCGGCATCGACCGCCAACTCGGCAAGACGACGCACCTGCGCCGAGGTGGCGCTCGGGATGGCGATGATCATGTCCGACGCACCTGTGCGACGCGCGATCGCGCCGAGCTGCACTGACCGTCCTAGAACCCGGACGTCGCCCACGCGGAGGTTCTTCAAGGTGGGGTCGTCGTCGATGAAGCCCAGCGGGATCCAGCGCTGCATCGGATCGCGCTTCATGGACCGGACCAGCTGCCGCCCAGCGTCACCCGCACCCATGACCAGCACGCGCTTGGCAGTCGTCCGATCGACCACCGCGGTGAACTGCCGCTCCCGCCAGGCGCGATAGGCACCCCGTGCAGTGGCCATCAACACCAAGGCAGTGACCGAGGCGGCGGGTGGCACGGAGCGAGGCACGAACACCAGAGGCAGGTTGCACAGCGTGACGATCACGCCGACCGCGAAGACGATTTTGCCGAGAAGCACCATCTCGTCGAAGCTCCCGGCGACCGAGCGGCCATGGTGGAACCGCTGCGTCCACGAAAACGTGAGATGCAGTCCCGCAGAGAGCAAGGCCAGTGCCGCCGCGTAGTACCACGGATAGCTGCCGAACAACCGGCCATCGATGAGGCGATAGGCCAACAGGGTCACATAGGCCAGCACCCAACACGCCGTGTCCACAGCCTCGAGGGTGAGAGCCCGGTGGGTTCGCAGACGCGTCACCAGTCGAGGGGTCATCGGCGGGGCTCCTGGCGTCATCGGTGGGCGCTGATGGCCGGAAGACGAGATCGACCGAGAGATCCCGGGTCCTGGTCAGGCAAAGACTACAAAAGTTAAACGACTCTTCATGCGAGAATCCGCGAGAAACGCCCACCCAGTTGAAGGCACCCTCCCGATCGGACTATCGGCCGTTGCCATTCGGGTGGTCTCCGTGCTCCCTACGCGCTCGGAGATAGCCGGCCACGGCTGACGGCAATTGGCTCAGACCGCGCCGCAGTCGCCGAAGGCGGGCACGGAGCCGAGAGTCGTCGGGCCGTGCGTGGAACGCATCGATCTCCGCGTCACTGAGCCAGATCGCGTGCCAGATGGCCCCCGGCCATCGCCACACCGGCGTCTGGCTGAGCCCCATGAGCCACGGCATCGATCCCGTGGCCCCTGTCCTGATCTCCCATTGACGCAGAGCGACTCGATCAGCCGAGGGCGGTTCATCTGTCTGAGTGGGAGCACCCACTCGGATCAGGAAGGGTGTCAAGGTCTCCATCGCCCCGGTTGCTCTAGCGACCTCGACCAACGTCTTGAGATCCGCTGGTTGGGCCACTTCTTTGACATGCTCCACCAACGCATCCAGGGCGGGGGCGCTCACCGACCATTGGGGATCGCGCAGATGATGGAGCGCGACCACGGCCGCGTGGCTGCCAAGGTCGGGAGTGATGACGGGCGCCCCGGAGAGCGTCACGGTCATGCGATGTTCCCACAGCACCTCGAAGACGTCCTGGACCGGAGCCAAGAAGCCCGGGAACCGGTCGTGCGCATCGATCTCAAGGGGCCAGGCCTCATGACGAAGCGTCTGGGAGTGCGGCGGAAGGATCGTCGGTGCCGAGCTGACCGGCCCGCGCATCCAGCCAGCCGAGGCCATCGCCGCGACGAAGGCGCCGTGCGCAGCGGGGTCGATCCAGACGTCGACGTCGGCCGACATGCGCTCCGAGCGCAGCCCTTGCTGCGCCAGCACGGGACCCTTGATCGCCAGGAGGCGAATGCCGGCGTTGCGAGCAACCCGGTCACAGAGGACGTAACCGAGCGGCACGGCTTCGGCCATGGTCAGGGCTGTGGACATCGCACCCACGGTAGCGGTCCTGTCCGACCCGATGCCTCAGCGCAACCACGCCCTCCAGGAGCGTTGCCGCGGCCAGGCGGTTGCGTCAGAAGCTCGCGCTCTGCTTGCCGCTGGCGCTGTCCTGCCCGCCCTTGCCGGTAGCGACCCGAGCGGACGAGGCTGGCACGTTGATGTCCAGGCCGGTCACGATCGCATTGCCGTTGTTGTTGTCCCGAGCGGTCAGGCTGAGCGTGCCCGAGGTGCCGGCGTCGGTCCCCGTCATCTGGCGGGTGCTCCCCCACGACACGGACTCGCCGGAAGTCAGCTCATTCCCCGTCCGCTCGTAGTGGACGTCTGGCGTGGTGCGGAACGTCCACCCAGTGACGACGTTCGTGGCGGTGCCGGTGGACGAACCGACCCCGTCGACGGTGCCCATCAGGTCGAGGTCACCGGTAGCGGTCCGACCTCGGTTGGTGACGGTCGCTGTGGCCGACAGGTAGTAGTTGCCGCCGCTCCGGCTCCAGGACGCCGAGCCGTTGCTGATCACGATGTTCGGGTAGAGACCCGGAATGTCGATCACCGCCGGCACGACCACGGTGCCAGACGTCGACGACGTGCCACTGATGGTGAGTCCGGCGCCGTCGGCAACATAGGTGCCGGTGCCGACGACACTGTTGGCCTGCGGATTGATGGTGGTGGTGAACGACGTGGTGGACCCGGCCGTGAGCGTAATGGTCGAGGTCGGGGTGAAGACGTGGGTCGTCGAGTTCCCGTTCGGCGTGCGACCCCAGCCACTTGGCGCGGTGCTGCTCGAGCTCCAGCCGCTGGGGAAGGAGAGCGTCACCGTGGAGACGACCGCCGAGACCGTGCCGGTGTTCTTGATCGTGACCTGCAGATTGAACCTCGCGCTGGTCGAGTTGCTGCTCCACGACGCGATGACAGCGGTGATGGTCAGCTGCTTGCTCGACGCCGCGAGCGCTGGCGCTGTCGTGGCGAGCTGGACAACCGGGACCGCCCATGCGGTGGCGACGCCGGCGCGCAGGATCGTGCGGCGGCTGGCCATCGTGCGCAGGCCGCGAGCATCGTCGCGTGCGCAGTCGGGTGTGGGCATGGTGATCCTCGGCAGGTGATGCGGAACGTGTGGTTGCCCCGAGACGGTGGGTCCACCCCGAGTGGGTCACCAGGCGTCGAGAACGCTAACAGCGCCGCTGGAGACCCACAGGCGAACAAGGTAAATCGCGTCCCAGCAGGCGCACTCGGTAGTCCGTTCGGGCCACGGCAGCAGGCGTAGCAGGGCTACCAGGCCATGACCCGGCGATCCGTGAGCGTGAACCCGAGTGGGCCGACAGGATCAGCTCATGCTCGCGGTGCGCGAGCCCGGCGCGAAGCCGGTGGCCGTAGCAGCAACACTGGCTGTCACGGCCGGGCTGGCGGCAAACCCGATCCCGAGAAGAGTCGCGCTGAACGTGGTCGATGCTCCGGCGGCCAGTTGAGTGCTTCTGGTGTAGACGTAGGTCCACGGACCGCTGCCCGATGGCCCCGCGGAGGTCCAGCCGGGCGAGGCGATTCTCGTCGGCGCAGAATCCAGCCGGTTGTTGCCCTGGGGGATGGTCAGGGTGACCTGGAAGTTGACCGTGGCGTAGGTGTCGCTGTCGTTGCTCACTCCGGCGGTGACCGTCCAGAACGGGAAGGAGTACGACGCCGCGAAGCTCGTGACGGTCAGCACCTTCGCAGAGGCGGCCAGCGCGGGGGCTGCCGTCGCGAGGGTGACCACGGGGACCGTCCATGCGGCCGCACCAGCGGCTCGCAGAAGGGTCCGCCGTGAGGTCCCACTGCCGGTGGCTTCGTCCGGCTGGGCACAGTCCTGGCTCATCGCGACCCCACTCTCGATGCTGCTGCTCCGTGCGCATCGTAGGGCATCGAACGCCTCGGGGTGCGGCGCCGCTCGCGAGCGGAGCGTGCCGCCTGCGAGAACGGTCACTGCGCCGATCACCGATCCCTTGATCGATCACCCTTGCGTCCAAGCGGCGGCTCCGCTTCACTAAACGAAGCCCGTTCGTTTAGCACCGAGGACCAGCCATGGCCAGCACCCTGTTCCATCATGCGACGGTGTTCACCGCCGCGGCGACCCCAGCAGCAGAGGCGTTCGTCGTCGACGGCGACCGGCTCGCCTTCGTCGGGAGCCTGGCCGAGGCGGAGCAGGTTGCCGGCCCCGACGTACGGCGGGTCGATCTCGACGGAGCATTCGTCCTGCCCGGCTTCATCGACGCGCACGTCCACCTGATGATGACCGGCGAGTCGCTCGGCGGGGTCAACCTGGTCGACGCCGACGGCCTGGAGGAGATCCAGAGTCGGCTGGCCGCCACTCGCGCCGCGAGGCCGGATGCGGCACGGATCACCGGCCGGGGCTGGCTGTTCAACCAGGTGCCGGACGGCAAGCCGACCAGGCAGCAGCTCGACGCGGCCGTGGCCGATGTGCCGGTCTACCTCAACGCGAACGACTTCCACTCCATCTGGCTCAACTCGGCGGCTCTCGCGGAAGTCGGCATCACCCGGGACACTCCCGACCCGGACGGCGGCCGGATCGGTCGCGACCCCGAGACCGGCGAGCCCGACGGCATGCTCTTCGAGACCGCGGTCTCCCAGCTCGCCTGGCCGGCACTGGAGCGGCTGACCACCGACACCGAGCGTGACGAACACCTCGCGCTCGCGTTCGACCATCTGGTCCGGGCCGGCGTCACCGGGGTGGTCGAGATGGCCACCGGTGAGGCTGACCTGGCCGCCCTGCGCCGAGTGCTCGATCGAGAGGGCCGGCTGCCGATCCGGGTCGCCTGTCACTGGTTCGTCGAGCGGACCGGAAGCACCGACGGCGACCTGGCCCAAGTCGCCCGCGCGGCCGAGCTGCAGCAGGAGCTCGACTCGCCGTGGCTGCGCATCGCCGGGATCAAGATCGTCTCCGACGGGGTCATCGACGCGTGCACGGCCGCGGTCAAGGCGCCGTACGCCGACGGCTCGTTGCCCGACCCGATCTGGGACCGAGCAGCCCTCTTCCCCGTGGCCGCGGCCGCCGATGCCGCCGGGCTCCAGATCGCCGTGCACGCCATCGGCGACGAGGCCTCCGACATCGCGCTGGACGCACTGGAGCACGCCGCCGAGGTCAACGGGCCGCGGCCCCGTCGGCACCGCATCGAGCACCTCGAGGTGGTGACCCGGGAGAACGTCGAGCGGCTCGCCCGGCTCGGCGTGATCGCGTCGATGCAGCCGGTCCACGCCGACCCCGCCATCCAACCCAACTGGCGCGCCATGCTCGGCGACGACCGGGTGAAGCGCGGCTATCCCTGGGCGGAGTTCGAGGCCGCCGGCGCGACCTTGGCGTTCGGCACCGACACACCGACCGCCCCGCACGAAGCACTGCCGAACATGTACGTCGCGAGCACCCGCGCCTCCGCCCTCGACCCCTCGCTGGGACCTCTCGAGTCCGAGCTCGCGGTCTCTCTGGCCAACGCACTCACCCACGCCACTCGCGACGCCGCCTTCTCCTGCCAGGCCGAGGGCGACCGGGGCCGGCTCGAGGCCGGCCTGCTCGCCGACTTCACCGTCATCGACATCAACCCGCTGACGTCTGACCCGAAGGCGCTGCTCTCCGCCCGTGTGCTCCGCACCGTCGTTGGTGGGCAGGAGGTCTACGCCGCCGACGACTAGGACGGATCGAGGTGGATCAGGCCCGCCTCGGCCAACGAGCTGAGGGCGGCCAGGGTGGCGGCCTCCGTGTCGCCGTCGGGTGGGGCGCCGAACTGTGCGGCCAGGACGGCCGCCAGGCTCGGCACCGCCTGTGGGCCATCGGCCAGCGCAGCCAGGACGGTGGACGCCAGCCGCGAGACGGCGAGCACTCCCCCGTCCGGGAGCAGCACCACCGCTTCGCCGTCCTCGGTGTGCTCGTCGAGGACGGGCTGGCGGGTGGCGGTGATCGGCTGGTCCCCGTCGTTCCGCTGGTCCCCCGCGGCCCGTCCGGTCGGGTCTGGCGAGCTTGTCGAGCCCGGTGAGGTCTCGACGGACTCGACCAACGAGGGCTCGGCCGGCGGTTGCGTGAGCAGTTCCTCCAGCAGTGGGGCAAGGTCGCGAGCCTCGGCGTAGCTGACTCGGCGCAGACCGCCCGTGGAGCGCAGTAGGGCAGCGATCTGGGCGAGAGGGCGGTCCATCCGGGCCAGGTAGGACGTGTGCTCGGCGACCAGGGCGATGCCCTGCGCGGGCGGCACCTCGGTCACCTGGACGCCGGTGGCGCCGGGGTCTCGCTCCAGGAGAAGCACCGCCGCTACCCGCAGCGGCGCGTGCGCCACCGTCAGGCCAGCGGCCTCGGGGGCGACCTGCTCCTTGACCGTGCCGGGACGCACCATCGACAGCGGCTTGGGATAGGGCAACAACCTGCCGTCGGCCCGGATCGCTGCGGTCTCATCGGTGACGTAGGCCCAGCGGACGCCGTGCGTCATCGACAGCGTGGACTTGCCCATCCCCGACGGGCCGGCCATGACGACCGCGTTGCCGGTCGACGGGTCTGCCAATGCGCAGGCGTGGAACATCAACAGCTCGCCCGCGCGCACCCCGATCGCCTCGATCGTGACCCGCTGGGTGAGCAGCTCCAAGAGCGCGTCGGCCTCACGCCCGGGCAGGTCGCTGTCGTCGATGACGACGTCCGGATCGGCACCCTCCTCCGCCAGGGAGGCCACCCAGGCCGCGCGGAACCGGTCCGCGATCTCGGCCTCGGTCACGTCGACCGCCACCACGACGCCGAGGGCCTCGACCAGCACGCGTGTCGTCACGGTCGGCTCACTCCGCGAGGACCAGGTCGAGCTCGCCGAGTCGAGCGAGGAAGTCGGCCACGGCTGGGGCGACCTCGGCGACATCCGCGGCGTACGCCTCGGCCACCGCCTTGACCAGGTCGGCCTCGGTGATCGGATCGGTCAGCAGACTCCAGATCGTCGCCGCGGAGTCCTCCAAGATCACCGGCGGTCGATCCAGGTGGGTCAGGTCGAGGATCGCGAACCGGTTCGGCGACTCGACCGCGGCCAGCTCGGGGGCGCGCCGCCACCTCGGTTGTGGAGTGGTCATCGGGGCGCGGGTCAGGCGGCGCTGGCGTCGGGCCGCGGCGGGTTCTCCTTGGCCGACTTGCCCTTGGTGGGCTTGCTCTTGGCCGGCTTGCCGTTCGAGGCACGTTTGCGCTTGCCGCCGCGCGGCATGGTGGCGCCGTACTCCCCGTAGTAGGTGTCGTAGCCGCCGAAGCCCTTGCGCGGTGTCTTGTTCAAGATCACGCCCAGCGCCCGGCCCTTGACCGCGGACAGATGACCCAGCGCGGTGCCGAGCTCGTTGTCGACGGTGCGGCCGGAGGTGATGACCACCAGAGCGCCGTCGGCGTTCGCGGTGAGCACGGCGGCATCGGTGACCGGCAGCAGCGGCGGCGCGTCCAAGACCACCAGCGACTTCTCCGCCAAGGCATGGATCAGCGTCTTCATCGACCGCGACCCGAGCAGCTCGCTCGGGTTGGGCGGGATCCGACCCGCCGCCAGCACCTGCAGCTGCTCGTGCTCGTGGGTGCGCTGCAGGGCGTCCTCCACGTCGAGCCTGCCGACCAGCACGTCGGTGAGCCCGACGCCCTCGGCCAGGCCGAACGACGTGGCAATGGTGGGCCGACGCAGATCGGCGTCGACCAGGACCACCGGCTGCCCGCCCAGCGCGATCGCCGCGGCCAGGTTGGCAGCCACCGTCGACTTGCCGTCGCTCGGCCGGGGGCTGGTGACCACGATGATCCGGGGCGGATTGTCCACGTCCATGAACATCAAGTTGGTGCGCAGCTTCTTGAACGCCTCCGACGCCGGACCCTCCCGGCCGCGCGCCGCGGCCGGCTCGACGACCAGGTGCGCCCGCTCCCCGGTCTTTCGCTCGAGCGCCGAGGTGGTGGGCACCATCCCGACCACGCTGACGCCGAAGCCCGACTCCACCGCCTCCGGAGTGCGCAGGCGCCGGTCCAGGGTGTTGCGCACCAGCGCATAGCCCAGGCCGAGCAGCAGTCCGGCCACCGCGCCGAGCGCGAAGTTGCGGGTCGGGTTGGGTGAGATCGGTGTGCTCGGCAGCTCGGCGGACTCGATCGGGATCACCCGCAAGATGCCGTCCTTGCCGGACTTCGTCGGGTCCTCGATGGCCTGCACCTGCATGGCCAGCGCCTGCACCCACGCGTCAGCCAGCTGTTGTGCCCCTGCGGGTGAGGAGTCCCGGGCGGTGATCTTGATCAGCACCGTGTCCTCGGGCTGCTGGACATCGATCTGCTGCACCAGTGTCGCTGGGTCGGTGTCCAGGTCGAGCTGCTTGGCCACCTCGGTCGCGGTCGCGCGACTCTTGGCGATGTCGACGTACGACGTCGCGCGCGACTTCGCGAGCTGGTCGTTGACCGAGCCGAGCGCCGGGTTCTCCGCCGCACCGGTGCCGACGAAGCCGTTGGCGTTGGCGGCGTAGACCTTCGGCTGGGTGAAGGTGTAGGCGGCGGTGGCGGCCAGCGCGGCGATCAGGATGAGGAGCACGCCCAGCCAGTGGGCGCGCAGAATGCGCAGGTAGTCCCGCAGTTCCATCGATGTCCTCGCCTTCGCGCGACCGCCCACGGCCGCCGAAGGTAAAGACTAACCGGCCCGCGCCGTCTAGACAGGAAGACGGGAACATCCGGCTCAGGCCGTCGTTCAGCCGCCGGTGATGCCGAGCCCCTCGGCCGAATAGTCGAGATCGATGCTGTAGTCGGAGAAGTCCGGGACCGGTCCGTCGTAGTCGTCCGGGAGGCGCAAGAGAAGCTCGACATCGAACCTGCCCGGCCCGCGCCAGTGCTCGTCTTGATCGGGCGCCCCGGACAGATCGGCATCCAGCATCCCGGCGAATCCGCCATCACAGGTCGTGAAGGCTCGGACCCAGTAGTCGTCGTTGTCTTCGTCCTCGGCGGCCAGTGCCTCCCATCGCCCGGCAGCGGACCCGACCAGATCGATCTCGGGCGGGGAGTCCAAGAGCACGCCGTCGACCGCCTTGGGGAGGCCGAGGTGGACGGTGACCGGACCGATCCCGTGCAGATCCTGCGGCCTGCGGACCACCAGTCCCGCGATGTGCACCTCGAACACGGCGCTGGTGTCATCGCTGGAGGCCAGAACGCGGTCTGTGGTCACGTCGGTGAACTTCGCCTTGACGAGCTTCCACACGTCGCAACCGATGGGTTCTGATGTCCGCACGCCGTCGATGACCTGGAACTCGAGGCCGCCGCCACTTCCCCGCAGGCCGAGGAACGGGGCTGCCTGGGTCGAGTCCAGGCAGAGGACGGTGGAGAACACTTGAGCCCCCGACTCCATCTGCTGCACATAGGTGAGCTGGGAGCCGGACTCAGTCGACTGCACGCTGGCAGCGAGCGGATCGCTGACGTCGCCGAAGGCGGCGTCAGCGTTGACGATCACGACGACCTCACGCTTGGGGCCAGACACGTCGATGGGCAGCACGGCCGCGATCCGGTCGGGTCGAGGGAGCTCCTCCTCGTCGACGGTCACGATCGAGGGGTAGTACGCCTCTGGTTCGCCGACGACGACGTCCCCTGACACTGTCGTCGCCGAGGCCCGACCGGCGAAGGCCACGACCGGAATGGTCCAGGCCGTGCCCGCGGCGGCACGCACGAGCGCACGGCGAGTCAGGTCGGGCATCTAGTGACGATAAGGAGGAACTACCCGTGTGCGGGCGGGAAATGTCCGAATGGACCCGACTGGTTCAGTCCACCTTGACCAGCGCCGCGGCGATCGGACGGACGGCTCCGTCGACCAGATCCGCCACCTGGTGGTAGACCTCCGGCGGGCGGCCGATCGGGTCCGGCACGTCCTGGTCGACGTCCGCTGCAAGGGGACGGCGGTCGGCGGCCCAGGCGATCAGTTCCTGGCCGGTGAGCCCGTCGGGCGCCTGTCGCGTCAGTTCCGCGAATTCGAGGATCGTGAAGGACCGCCTCATCGCGCGGGGGGTGAGCTCGAGGACGGCCGTCCGGAGGTCCCGGGTCGCGGCGAGGACCAGGTCGGCTTCGGCGACCAGCGGCTCGGTGAGCTGGCGGGCCGCGAAGCCGGCCGGATCTCCCCCGCGGGCGGTCACCTCGGTGGCCGAGTGCTCACTCATGGCGTGCCCGACGACAGCCCGCGTGCCCGCGCTGCGCACCTCGACGTCGTGACCGGCCAGTGCCGCCACGAGCAGGCGCTCGGCCATCGGGGATCTGCAGATGTTGCCCTCGCAGACCACCAAGATCTGAAGCGTCACGGGGTCTCCGCGACCGGAGGCGCGACGGCATGTGGCGAACTGGTGGCCGGTGGCGCTGCGGCGACCTGCATCGCCGGGGGCGGCGGCGCGGCCTGCACGGTCGAAGGCGAGGGAGCGGCCACGTGCTGGGGCTGGCCGCCCGGGCGCCACCAACGCCAGATCCGGATCAGCACCCAGGCGATGACCGCGCCGACCAGGGCGCCCATCGTGTTGGAGACGACATCCTTGGGGTCGGCGGAGCGGGACGGCAGGAAGAGCAGCTGCACCATCTCGATCGCGAAGCTCCCGACGAAGCCCACCAGCACCCAGTCGGCGATCCGCAGCCGTGGCAGCACGAAGGTGCCGACCAGGCTCATCGGCACGAACATCAGCACGTTGAGGCCGAACTCGACATACTGCGGCGGCACCGAGATGCCCGCCACCCCCAGCCAGTCGGTCAGATGCCAGACGGCGTACGACGGGACCGCGGGCTCCGGGTTCCACACCAGGTAGGCGACGATGACGAAGTAGACGGCGTACGCCACCCACAGCACCGCCCGCAACAACGTCCGCATCAGCCGCGCACCGCCCGGAAGTGCAGCCCGACCTCGGGGTCGACCAGGACCTCCTGGCCGGCGGGGATGCCACCGGCGTCCAGGTCGGCCTCGACCGGGACGTTGCGCTTGACCAGGCCGAGCGCGATCGGGCCGAGCTCGAAGTGGCGCGCCGAGCTGCCGACGAAACCGACCACCTTCTCCCCCAACCGCAGCTCGCTGCCCAGCTCCGGCAACGTCACCACCGAGCCGTCCAGGTGCAGCAGCACCAGCCGCCGCGGCGGCCGACCGAGGTTGTGCACCCGGGCGACCGTCTCCTGGCCGCGGTAGCAGCCCTTGTCCATATGCACCGCCCGGTCGATCCAACCCACCTCGTTGGGGATCGTCCGGGCGTCGGTGTCCAGCCCCAGCCGCGGCTCGCCCCGCGCGATCCGGAGCGCCTCGAAGGCCCACAGGCCGGCGGCAGGGCCGTGTGTGGCGGCGTACGACGTCAGGTCGGCGCGCGGGATCAGCTCATACCCCATCGGTCGCCACACCGTCGCCACCTCGTCGGTCACCAGCGAGACCTCGACGCGGGTCATGAACTTCATGCTCTCCAAGAAGTCGACCAGCGCCGCCCCGGCACCCGGCTCGGTGTGTGCGGTGAAGGCCTCCCCGTCGTCGACGCCGGTGAAGGCGTGCTCGACATGGCCTTGCGGGCTGAGGACCAGCGCCGTCGTCCAGGTGCCGGGCGCGAGCCCGGTGAAGAACTGGGTGGTCAGGTTGTGCAGCCAGTCCAGCCGATCCGGGCCGGAGACACGGACCACGTCTCGGTGGGAGAGGTCGACGAACCCCTCGCCATCGACCAGGCGGCGCTGCTCGACGTTGAAGGAGCCGTAGTGCGCAGCCACCCCGGAGTCGCGGCCCTCCGCCGCCACCGCGCCAGGCAGGTCCAACATCAGTGCCCCTCCCCGTGCTCGTGGCCGATCGGATCCGACTCGCAGTCCACGCAGCGGCCGAAGACGGCGAGGTGGCCGATGTCGGCCACGAAGCCGAGCTCGGCCTCCAGCCGGGCGGCCAGACCGTCTGCGATCTCCGGGTGGGCCGAGGTGACTCGGCCACAGTTGCGGCAGACCAGATGGAAATGCTCGCCGTCGATCGTGGAGTGATAGGTCGGCGCCCGGTCGCCGAGGTGGGTGTGCCGCACCAGGCCGAGCTCCTCCAGCACCTCCAGCGTGCGGTAGACCGTGGAGACGTTGATCGCGCTCGCCTCCTCGTGCACCGCCTCGAGCACCTCGTCCGGCGTGGCATGACCGAGCCGCTCCACGGCGCGCAGGATCAACTGCCGCTGCGCGGTCAGGCGGTAGCCCCGGTCACGTAGGCGGGCGGCGAAGTCGGCGGCCTCGGTGCTCTGGTCAATCATCGTCACTCGGGCTACCGCTGTCGGACGAGCTGGGCGTGCAGGTGGGGTTGCAGCGGCTGACCCATCGCGGCCATGTCGAAGGCATAGAGCAGGTCGCCGTTGACCAGGCCGTAGAGCCGGGTGCCGCCGGAGTAGTCCTTGGCCGTCGCCGTGCGCGCGACCGCATCGGTCGCCATCTCGAAGCGCGGCTGCTCGGGGTGGATCTCGCCGGCCCAGATCTCGGTGAATCCGAGGTTGTGGGACAGCACCATCTCCAAGCCGCCATCCTCCTGCGGACGCAGGAAGCCGGTCTCCTGGGCCGCCTCGCGGATGTAGTTGCCCTCCTCGTCCACGAGCCAGGACCGGCTCATGTAGTGGATGAACGGGCGGCCGTCCTGCTGGAAGATCAGCTCCTGGCCGTAGTGGAACGGCTCGATCGTGGAGTACTCCCCGTGCCCGTTGCCCGCCCAGGTCCCGATCAGCCACGCCAGCCGCGCGCACTGGGGATGGATGTTCTCCGGGATCTCGAAGGGCATGCCGCCAAGTCTCGCACGCGACTCCATCCCCCGCCGACGTGTCGGCAGCAGCACCGCGAACCTTCACCGATCGCCCCAGGGACCTTCACCATCCCCCCACTGTCACGATGACTGGCAGTCACGCGTAGCCGCTGATCAGCTCCTCGGGTGCCAGATGGACGACGCCGTCGACGGTGCAGCCTGACCGGGCGATGGCGATGAGCGGGGTGTCGATAGCAGCACCTGGAAGTTGGAGGCGATGCGCCTGGAGGGCACCGAGATCGCGTTGGTCGAAGGGTGCGTTCTCCAGCCACTTGATCGAGCCGAGGGCGATGACGCGCTTCGCGACCGGGGCGCGATCACCGACCACGATGTCGATCTCCGGGTTGTTGGTGCGCGTCCAGTAGCCACCGACGACGCCGGGCACGTCGTCCTCGTCGACAAGCACGGGCGGCGCTAGCCGTTCCAGTGCTTCACGGACGACGGGCTCGATCGCGCGCCCGCGCCATGAGGTCCACGACTTGCCAATGCGCGCGAGGACGCGGTCGCCACGTCCTCGCTCGATCTCGTCGAGGTGAGGGCCGAGGAAGGAGAGCCAGAAGCGGAGGTAGGGATCGGCGACGCGATAGCGCTTCTCCTTCGACGCCGGCCGGGTCGATAACGGCTCATCGACGGCGACGACACGCTTGCTCACCAGCGTCGTCAGCGACCGACTGAGCGACGCATGCGGAGTGCCTCCCGCGGCACGACCGATATTGGTGAAGGTGCGCTCACCGCTGCCGATCGCGCTCAACACGGTGCGTGCTTGCACATCGGAGGGGAACTCGGCCGCCACCGACCGCTCACCCGAGACCAGGAGCGCCGAGGTGGGATCGCTCAGTGCTTGGTCGAGGTAGTCCATGAGCGGCGTGCCGGTCGGCCACTCGTTGCAGATCAGTGGGAGGCCGCCAGTGACCAGGTAGGCGTCGAAGGCGTCGGCCGCCGGTAGGTCGAGGAGCTCTCCTACCTCAGCGGGGGTGAGCGGCGGGATGACCATCTCGGTCGCGCGCTGGTGGAAGGGTCGCCCGTAGGTGTCGAGCGCTTCCATCATGGCCAGGTCGGAGCCGATACCGATCAGCAGCACGTGTTGGCGGGCCAGCTCGCGATCGAACGCCCGCTGGAGGGTGCCCTCGAAGCCTTCGTCGGAGGCGATCAGGTAGGGGATCTCGTCGAGCACGACGACACTGCCGTCATCGGGTAGTGCAGCGGCCAGCAGCCGGAAAGCGGCATCCCAGCCGGAGAGCTCTACCCCCGCGAAGAGGGCAGCCCCGGGCAGGTCCGATGCCGCGACCTCTTCGGCGAACAACCGCAGCTCGTCACGGACCGGGCGTCCGGTGGCCGCGAAGAACAGGTAGGGCACGTCGATGCTGTCGACGAACTCCTCGACGAGGCGGGACTTGCCAACCCGCCGCCGCCCTCGCATGAGGACCGCCTTGCCGGGCTTGGCGTCTTGGTCCGCTCGAACGTGCTGCAACAACCCGTGGAGGCGCGCCAACTGCGTCTGTCGGCCAACGAACATTACTCACCTCCGAGATACTCTCATTGATGATACTAACATTGATGAGAGCATCGTCAGCGAGGAATGTCGCCGTGCAGCGACACAATGCCAATGCAGCCGTACGGCGACACAGTCCTCCCTGTCGCGCCGACGGACCTGACCAGAAGTCAGTGGCAGGCGGAGGGGGTGAGGGAGGACTCGTTCTCGGGGTGGACGCCGGGGGTGACCCAGACGTCGGTGCTGCCGGTCTGGTCCGCGCCGGCGGTCATCGTCCAGGTGAGCTCGATCGACTGACCCGACTCGAAGTACAACGGGACCTGCGCAACCCGCCGCCCCTGGAACTGGCGCATCGTCTGGCCGGCGCGCTTGCCGTCGAGGCGTACGTCGGTCACGGTGCCGTCGATCGGCCCGTAGAGGTCGGCCACCACGATCTGGGCGCCCCGTGGGACGCCGTACAGTCCAGGGCCGGTCACCGACTCGGGCAGGTCGGCGGCGTCCTTCGGCGCATTGGACACCATCTGCAGGTGGCCGGTGAGCTCTTGGGTGCCATCGGTGCAGCTGCGGGCGGTGACCTCGACGTCGTAGTCGAGGTAGTAGGACATCTTGGTGGCGGTGGCGTCGTTGAAGGCCACCGCGACGTCGGGGTTGGCGCTCGGGTCGGCGGGGAAGTCGCCACTGACCGTCGTGCCGGCCAGGACATCTTGCTCGGCGCTGTCGAAGGAGTGGACGAGGAGCCGGTGCTCCTCGACGCCGCGGGCCAGCGCCCGGAGCAGCGTCGCCGGATCGCCGGCACCGCTCACCGCCTTGTCGAAGACCTGACGGGCCACGTCGCGGAAGAAGGCGTCCTGCTCCTCAGGATCGCTCAGCCGGAGGTAGGTCCCGTTGAGCAGCTCCTCGACCGCGTTGTCGGCGGTGAGCGTGACACCGTCGGCTTCCACCGGGCCGGTCGCCTCGAGCAGGTAGGACAGCGCGACGGGGTCCATCGACAACACGCCATCGAGCGGATGCGCTGGCTCGGGCGAGGTGACCGTGCGGCGCTTCCAGTGGGCGGCGATCAGGTCGGCGGTGCGGGCGAAGTCCGGTGTGAAGTTCGCGTCCTGGGCGTAGGTGCCCAGCTGCGGGCCGAACAGGGCCAACTCCTCCTTGGTCAACGGGAGGACCGGATGGTCGAGCTCGAGGAAGGCACCTGCCGTGGTCTGCTCGCCCATGGAGATCTGGCCGGCGTTGGTGTCGATCACGCTCATCGCGCCCGGCATGCCGCCGGTGGCGCGGATCTCGGCGTTGTTCTGGAAGAGCAGGAGGTAGCGCCGATCGCCGTCCGCACCCAGCATGCTGGGGAGCACCTGGACCGCGCGCTCGGCGGACTGCAGGGTGGTCGAGGCGTCGCTGATCTGGCCGGCCGCGTCGTCGTACCTGCTCTTGACCGCGCCCAGCAGATGCTCGGTGTCGACCTCGCCGAGCCGCTTGTCGGCGGTGGTGAACGCTTCGCTCGCTTGGGTCACCGGGTCGGCCAGGCCCTTGATCTTCGCGAGCGGCAGTCGGCCGTCGCGCGGTGCGAAGCTGCCGGCATCGAGGCTGCCGGCGACATCGACGATCGGCGGCAGGCCCTGGTGACCGAGGTCCGCCATTGCCGCTGAGATCTGGGCGACCGCCGTCGCGTCGTCGCCGAGGATCGGCAGTTGCTCGGCGATCCGCCAGGTGAGGCCGTCGGTGCGTCCCGCGGCGGAGTCAGCACTGTCCTGCAGCGCGGCCAGCTCGGCTTCGGCGCGCTGCTGATCACCGTCGGTCAACGCACTGCGCAGCTGAGTCGCGCTCGTGGACGCCGCGAGCAGGTCCGAGCGCGCCCGGAACGCTGTCCAGGTCGACCACGCCACCCAGGCGAGCAGGACTACGCCGAGCACCACCGCGATGGTGAGGACCGGACGCCGCTTCCGGCGCGGTCGCGTCGCTCGACGAGCTCCCGAGTGCTTGCTCACGAACGGGTGAGAAGGATCAGCGGAAGACCTTGAGGGTGTACTTGGTCTTGCAGTTCTTGTAGACCGACTGATCGGCGAAGCGGGTCTTCACGCGAATGACGTACTTCCCCTGGGGGAGCTTGCGCAGCAGGTAGACCTCGGGGTGGCCGTGGAAGGTGCGCGGCAGCTTCCACTGCAACTTCTTGCCACTCTTGGCCTTCACCACGAACCTGGCCGTGGGGTGGGCTCCGCCCGCCTGGACGTTGAGCCGCATCGCTGGGCGGCGGTTCACGTGGACCCGGCCGCTGCGCGGCTTGGGCTTGGCGACGCACACCGTCGGCACCGAGTGGGGATAGGGGTCAGCGTTCGCCGGCGACGCTGCGGTCAGACCACCGAACAACAGCGTCAGCGAGACCAGCGCTGCAGACAGTACCTTCATCGAAGTAACCCCTTGGTGATTGTTTCCCCACAGTGCACGCGTGCGTGCCCGCCACATCGTAGCCGCTGGCTCTCCTCCCCGTGGCATTACGACAAAGCGCACGTCACGGGGTGTCGCGGGCCACATCTGCGGCCCGACGGAAGCCCAGCTGCTACCGAACCGCGAGCACCGACCGGGCCTCGTCGGGAGTCATCGGGGTGCGCTGGGCGACCTCGCCGAGCGCGACGACCCGGGCGACCAGCTGGGCGTTGCTCTCCACCGGTACGCCGCGCTTGATGGTGAGCACGTCCTCCATCCCGACCCGCAGGTGCCCACCCATCGACAGCGAGGCCAGCGCGACGGCCAGCGTGGTGCGGCCGATCCCGGTGGCCGACCAGCTGGTGACGGCGTCGGGCAGAGTCTGTACGCCGGCCACCAGCGCCGCCGCCGTCCCCGGCATCCCGCCCGGGACTCCCATCACGAAGTCGCAGTGGACTCGGCCGCCGGCGGGCGGCCCGAACTTGTCGAGCAGCCGGCTCAGAGCGTGCACCTGGCCGAGGTCGAAGAGCTCGAACTCCGGCACCACCTGACGCTCCTGGGCCAGCTGGTAGAGCTCGGTGATGAACGGCCAGGGGTTGGAGAACACGTCGTCGCCGAAGTTGGTCGTCCCCATCGTCAGCGAGCAGGACTCGGGCTCGGCGTCGAGGACCTGGAGCCGCTTGTCCAGCGGGTCGTGGACCGAGCCCCCGGTCGAGAGCTGGACGACCAGGTCGGTGTTGTCGCGCACCGCTGCCACCCACTCGCGCAGCAACGGAAGGTCGAGGGTCGGCTTGTGCTCGCGGTCGCGGACGTGCAGGTGGATCATCGCCGCGCCTGCCTCGCGGCAGGCGATCGCGGTCGCCGCGAGCTCCTCCGGGGTGGTCGGCAGGTTCGGACAGTCCGCCTTCGCCGTCTCGGCGCCCGTCGGGGCGACAGTGATGAGCAGTCGGTCGGCGGGGACGGACTCGGGAGCGGGGCGGGAGGACCGGTCGGCGGGCATGGCCTCATCGTGGCAGACTGCGCCGGGCCGGTGCGCCCGGGTGTGCCCGGCCCGGGTCGAGGCCGAGTCGAGGGAGGGGTGTCCGATGCGTGCGGTCGTGCAGCGGGTGAGCAGCGCGCAGGTGCGCGTCGACGGCGAGGTCGTCGGGGCATTGCCGTCGCCGGGGCTGCTGGTCTACCTCGGCGTCGCCCACTCCGACGATCCTGCCGAGGTCGCCTGGATGGCCCGCAAGATCTGGGACCTGCGCATCCTGCGCGACGAGCAGTCCGCCTCCGACGTCGAGGCGCCGGTGCTGGTGGTCTCGCAGTTCACGTTGTACGGCGATGCGCGCAAGGGCCGCCGCCCGACCTGGCAGGCCGCCGCCCCGGGCGAGGTGTCGGAGCCGATCTACGACCAGTTCTGTGCCGAGCTGGTCCGCCTCGGCGCGCACGTGGAGCGCGGCGTCTTCGGCGCCGACATGGCCGTCGACGCGGTCAACGACGGGCCCGTGACGATGATCCTCGAGCGGTGACTCCGACGGTGGCCGCGTGGGACGTCATACTCCCCGGTCACCCGAGCGACCAGTGTGGATGACGTCCCACCGCACCACAGAACCTCAGAGGGCGACGGCCACCTCGGCGACCGAGCCGCGGGCGGCCTCGACCGGGGTCTCTTGGGTCTCGGCGCCCGGCGCGAGCGTGCGCAGGGTCCAAGAGCCGGGGCCGGCGAAGAACCGGAACTCCCCGGCCGCGTTGGTCGGGACCTCGGCGGTGAACTCGCCGGTGCGGTCGAGCAGGCGCACGTAGGCGTTGCCGACCGGACCATCGCCGCGGCTCACGACGCCCTGGATGATCGCCTCCTTGGCGACGTCGACGCCGTCGAGGGAGAGCCCACCTTCGGGTGCTGCGCAGCTCATGACTTCGCCTCACCGGGCTCGTCGCCGAGGACGATCGGGACACCGACGAGGGAGCCGTACTCCGTCCAGGAGCCGTCGTAGTTCTTGACATTCTCCTGGCCGAGCAGCTCCTTGAGCACGAACCACGTGTGCGAGCTGCGCTCGCCGATCCGGCAGTAGGCCACGGTGTCCTTGCCGAAGTCGAGGCCGGCGGCGGTGTAGAGGTCGCGCAGCTCGTCGTCGGACTTGAACGTGCCGTCCTCGTTGGCGGCCTTGCTCCACGGCACGTTGACGGCGGTCGGGATGTGTCCGCCGCGCTGCGCCTGCTCCTGCGGGAGGTGGGCCGGGGCGAGCAGGCGACCGGCGTACTCGTCAGGGCTGCGCACGTCGACCAGGTTCTGCGCACCGATCGCGGCGACGGCCTCGTCGCGGAAGGCGCGGATGGTGAGGTCCTGCGGCGCAGCGGTGTAGGTCGTCGCGGGCCGCTGGGTGGGCTCGTCGGTCAGCTCGCGGCTGTCGAGCTCCCACTTCTTGCGGCCGCCGTCGAGGAGGCGGACGTCGCGGTGGCCGTAGAGCTTGAAGTACCAGTAGGCGTAGGCGGCGAACCAGTTGTTGTTGCCGCCGTAGAGCACCACGGTGTCGTCGTTGCTCACCCCCCGCTCCGACAGCAGAGCGCTGAAGCCGGACTGGTCGACGAAGTCGCGCCGGACGTGGTCTTGCAGGTCTTCGGTCCAGTCGAGCTTGATGGCGCCACGGATGTGGCCCTTGTCGTAGGCGGTGGTGTCCTCGTCGACCTCGACGAGCACCACCTTGGGGTCGTCAAGGTGGTCGGCCACCCAGTCGGCGGTGACCAGTGCGGTGTCACGAGACATGGAACTTCTCCTGGAGTTGCGGGGTGATGGTTGGGGTGTTGCGGGTGGTGATGCGCTTCCCGAGCAGGTAGAGCTCGCAGCCCAGGCAGAAGCCGAAGACTGCGTTGAGTACGGCGGCCGCGAGGGCCAGTCCGGTCGCGACCAGGCCGAGCGTCGTGGCGCCGGCGAGCAGCCCGATCAGGCCGACCGTGGCGAACACCAGACCGACGCCCTGGGCGAAGCGCGGTGGCGCGGGGTCCTCGAGCTCGGTTGGCGGGGCGAGGCGCGGCCGGATGAAGGACCGGAACACCCAGGCGTGCGGGGTCTCCTTGACTCCGAGGGTGGCCGCGATCGCGAACAGCACGACCTGGGCGGCCAGCAGAAGCGTGGCGACGGGGCCCGGGGCGAGGATGAGGACGGCGGCGAGGATGACCGCCGTCACCGCGGCCGCGAAGCGCTGACCGCGGGGGTCGACGCCCGGGCTTCCCGGGCTCGAGCCGCTGAGCGGCGATGGTGAGTGGGACATGGAGGGCTCCTGTGGAATGTCGTGAGCGGGTCCGTCGAGGACGAGGGCACGAGCGCGACCGCCGTACGGCGTGGCAGTCTGTGGCCAGTTTAGTCAACTAAGTCAATAGACTTAGGACAACAAGCAAGCGTCGCGCTCGTCAGGACATTCGACACAGCGCCGAGCGCACGCGGCAGTGGTCCACTGCGCGGCGTCGGGTGAGCAGCGTCGAGCACATGACGAGAACGGTACGGGTGCCATCCGCTCGCCGAAGCCGAATCTCAGATGTTGGACGTATGTTCCGGAATGTGGACGGGCTGATCTGGCGCCTCACTCAGACCGCCTCCGCCAGCGCAGCGAGCACCTGCTCCTTGCGCGGTGCTCCGGTGGCGCGGCTGACCTCGCGACCGGCGGCGTCCAGCACCAGCGTGGTCGGCGTGCGCAGGATGCCGAGCCGCCGGACCAGGTCCAACTGCTGCTCGGCGTCGATCTCCAGGTGCGACACCCCAGGGACGGTCTCGGCGATGTCGATCAGGATCCGTCGGGTCGCGCGGCACGGCGCGCAGAACGCGGAGGAGAACTGCACCAGAGTCGCTCGCTGGCCGAGGCGGGCGCCCAGTGCGTGCCCGACCAGCGGCCCGACCGGTGCGGTCTCGGTCGTTGAGGGCCCGGCCGCTCCGCCGCGGACCCGATGCGTGCCGGCAAAGCGACCATCGGTGAAGGCACGGTAGCTCCCGAACGCGCCGGCCAGCACCACGCTCACGACGAGCACCCACTGGCCGACGGTCATAGAAGTCAGAACCCCTCGTGTCTCCGCGTCATTCCCGCCCGCATTGGCACCTCGCGGGTCAGCCGCCGGCGAAGGGCGGCAGGAACTCGACCGACTCCCCGGGGCGTACGACGACCTCGGCCGGGTCGGCGGCCCCCACCGGTCGGTCACCGATCAGCGCCGAGCAGACCGCCAGCACCGACTCCAGTCTGGTGTCTTGGTGCAGCGACAGTGCCGCGGCGTGCACGTCGGCCAAGGTGATCGGGCCGTCGACAGGGATCTCGTCGTGGTCGACGCCGGCCGCGGACCGCGCCGAGGCCCAGTAGCGCACGGTCACCACGCCGGCGCCGACGGGCCGCGCGGCGGCCGGCGAATCGGCGTACTGCTCGTTCTGCTCCGTGGTCGGCTGCTCCGGGTCGGGGGTCACGTCGAGTTATCCTTCCCTATCGAGCAAACCGGTCGAGCAGGCCCGGGAGGAGACTGGTGTGAGTTCTCTGCTGCTGCTCAGCAGCGCTCTCCAGCCCAGCGCCGAGGTGCTGCCCGCGTTGGCGCTGCTCGGCCACTCGGTCAAGATCCAGCCCGCCGAGGGCAGTGCTCTCTTGGACGCGCCGGCTGCGGACCTGATCCTGGTCGACGGGCGGCAAGACCTCGCGCACGCCCGCGACCTGTGTCGTCTCATCCAGACCACGGGCAGCGAGGACCCGGTGTTCCTGATCGTCACCGAGGGCGGGCTGGCGGTCGTCACCCACGACTGGGGCATGGACGACGTCGTCTTGCACACCTGTGGGCCAGCCGAGCTCGACGCCCGGATCCGGCTCGCGATCGGCCGCTTCTCGGCACGGTACGACGCCGACGACCCGGAGCGCCACCTGATCCGCAGCGGGGAAGTGACGGTCGACGAGTCGACGTACACCGCCAAGGTCGGCGGCACCGTGCTCGACTTGACGTTCAAGGAGTTCGAGCTGCTGAAGTTCCTCGCGCAGCATCCCGGCCGGGTGTTCAGCCGGCAGCAGCTGCTGTCGGAGGTGTGGGGCTATGACTACTTCGGTGGCACGCGGACCGTCGACGTGCACGTGCGCCGCCTCCGCGCCAAGCTCGGCCCGGAGAACGAGACGCTGATCGGGACCGTGCGCAACGTCGGCTACCGCTTCGTGCTGCCCACCGATGACGCTCCTGCCCGCTCACGTGAGGAGCTCGACGCCTGATCCGCCAGGTCGATCCCGCGTCCTACCTCCCCGACGGCGCGGCCGCGCAGACCGTCGAGGACGTCTGCTCGGCGTGTGTCGCGGCCGGTGAGCCTGATCCTCTTGACGAGGCGGCGCGGCTGCTGCTCAAGCATCGGGGCCTCGCGTCTGCTTCTCTCTGGGTCGCCGACGACTCGGGTTTCGCCCTGGTCCGCGACGGCGTGCTCGACCTGGCGGTCGCGCCCCTCGCGCGGGAGCGGGGGGTGGGCACCGACCTGGCGGTGGCCGCTCTGGCTGCCGTGCCGGTCGAGAGCGCGTGGGCGCACGGCGACCACCCCGCGGCGGGACGGTTGGCCGCCCGGCTCGGCTTCGAGCAGGCCCGGGAGCTCTGGGTGATGCGGCGCTCCGCTGGGTTGCCGCTGCCTCCTCTGCCTGCCCGGAAGGATGTCGTCATCCGGAGCTTTCGCCCTTCTGACGCGGAGGCGCTGTTGCGGGTCAACGCCGCGGCCTTCGTCACCCACCCCGAGCAGGGCGCCATGGACGCCGCGGACCTCTCCGCCCGCATGGCCGAGCCGTGGTTCGACCCAGCCGGGCTGCTGCTCGCCGTCGACGTCGCGTCCGAGGAACTGTTGGGCTTCCACTGGACCAAGCAGCACTCAGCCTCCCTCGGGGAGGTGTATGTCGTCGGTGTCTCGCCTCTGGCTCAGGGCCGAGGCCTCGGTCGCCTGCTCACCCTCGCCGGCCTCCACCACCTCACCGATCAGGGTGTCTCGGAGATCCTGCTCTATGTGGAGTCCGACAACCATCCCGCCGTCGAGCTCTACTCCTCCCTCGGCTTCACCCACCACGCCCTCGACACCCATGTGATGTATCGCAGCTCGGACCCGATTGGGGGCTGAGGCGGGGTCCGGGGCCCCAATCTGGTCCGAATCGGCGCCAGCTAGCCCCCCGTGGAGTCCGCGAGCAACTCCCTCAGCTCAAGCCGGCGATCCAACGAGAGCGCTGGGCGCGACCCGGGCGGCGGGATCAGGGTCCAGTGCTGAGCCTCGGCGGAGCGCAGGGCACGCTGACGGGTCCCGACCATCCGGTCCACGACTCGGCTACGTCGGGGCAGATCACCTTCGACGATCGTGAAGTACTCCAGGCCGTGGCTGCGGAAGCGCTCCTCGCGCGACACATCGTGGGAGCGCACCTTCGCCGACCGATGGTGACCGCCGTCGTACTCCCCGACCACTCCGGCAGAGAGATCCAACAAGTCGGGTCGCCCAAGCCACGTCCCGTCCTCGCCGAAGAGATCGACGTTGCAGATCGGTCTGGGAAGCCCCGCGTCCAACTCCCAGGTCAGGACCATCCGCGACTCCTGTGGTGACTCCGGCCCCTCGTGGGCCAGCTTCACCGCAGTCCGGGCGAGGTCGACCCACTTGCGTTGTCTCCGCGTGGCAAGGTACTCCCGAAAGCGCGCCCGCGAGGTCAGCTCGGCGAACATCGCCATCTCCAAGACCGTGACGGCATGTCGCACCGAGTGCCTGGTCCGGGTGCGCATCTCATCGAAGACGGCAGTCTCGGGACTGGCAACCCGCACCCCGCGCAGCACGTCGACCTGTGATTCCGTGATCGCCTCCCGCCAGTATCTGATGCCGGGGATCGGCCGCCGCCTGCCGCGGTCTCCGATCGAGAGGGCGACCGGATGCCGTTCCCCAGATGGGCCCGTGCCGCCGAACCACCGGGCACCACGCCAGTGCAAGGCTGCCCATCCGGTCACGGCTCCCCCCGCAGGAAGGCGTTGCGCCGCCTCAACAATCCGCTGGTCGGGCTGGTCGACATCGACATCGCTCGGGACCCACAGGTTCGGACCGACCCGGCGCCAGTGCGGTCCGCGTGCTCGGTCTCGGGTCGGTCCGGTGACGCCCTTCGGGTCGGCGCGCACCGGCGTCACGACCCGCCCAGGCGCGATCCGTGGCGGCGGCCGGAGCCGGCGAAGGTCTCGAAGCACCTCCGGCGGCAGCTGCGCCGCCGGTATCGCACTCGGCCACGGGTCGAGCTCGTCAGCTAGCCAAGGATCCACCCCGCCATGCTGGCTGCGATGGACGATGCGCGACGCCGCCTCTCCACAAGCACCCCGATTCGGACCAATTCGGGGCTTCCACCGCACCCGAGGCCCCCAAAACGGTCCGAGCTGCCTGGTCGGGCAGTGAGAGACTGAGCCCATGTCCACGGAGAGCCTGCTGCCATCCCACGCGACCACGCCCCTCGATGAGGGGCCGGAGGCGACGGACCCCTTCGCGCACCCGACCGACACCTTCCATGTGGCACCGCCGTACACCCCCTCGGAGGAGGCGCTGGCGGCGGTCGCCAAGTTCGAGAACAGGTTCGTGGACCGGGAGCTGTCCTGGCTGAGGTTCAACCAGCGCGTGCTGGAGCTCGCGGAGGACGAGAGCCTGCCGCTGCTGGAGCGGGTGCGGTTCCTGGCCATCTTCGCCAGCAACCTCGACGAGTTCTTCATGGTGCGGGTCGCCGGCCTGAAGAGGCGGATCGCCGCCGGCGTCGCGGTCCAGGCAGCGTCGGGGATGATGCCGCGCGAGGCTCTCGAAGCGATCTGGGCGCGGACCCGGGAGTTGATGGAGCGGCACGCCCAGGTATTCAAGGACAGCCTCGTCCCGGCACTGCGCGCGGAGGCCATCGAGCTGGTCCGCTGGGACGAGCTGGACCGCGACGAGCAGCGGTTCGCCAAGCGGATGTTCAAGGAGCGGGTCTTCCCGGTTCTCACCCCGCTCGCGGTGGACCCGGCCCACCCGTTCCCCTACATCTCCGGGCTCTCCCTCAACCTGGCGGTGCTGGTCCGCAACCCGTCGACCCGCACCGAGCACTTCGCCCGGGTCAAGGTGCCGCCGATCTTCGACCGTTTCGTCAAGCTCGGCAACCAGCGCTTCGTGCCGCTGGAGGACGTCATCCGCGTGCACCTCAAGCGCCTCTTCCCGGGCATGGAGATCCTCCAGGTGCACACCTTCCGGGTCACCCGCAACGAGGACCTCGAGGTGGAGGAGGACGACACCGAGAACCTCCTCAAGGCCCTCGAGAAGGAGCTGCTCCGCCGCCGCTTCGGTCCGCCGGTCCGATTGGAGGTCGAGGAGTCGATCGACCCCAAGGTCCTCGAGCTGCTCATCTCCGAGCTCGGCGTCTCCGAGGAGGAGGTCTTCAAGCTCCCCGGACCGCTGGACCTGACCGGGCTGCACGGGATCGCCGACCTGGCTCGCGAGGAGCTGAAGTACCCCGCCTTCGTGCCGAGCACTCACCCGCTCCTGGCCGAGGTGGAGTCGGCCAAGCCGGTAGACGTCTTCGACGCCGTACGCCGGCACGACGTGCTGCTGCACCATCCCTATGACTCCTTCGCCACCTCGGTGCAGCGGTTCATCGAGCAGGCTGCCGCCGACCCGCACGTGCTGGCGATCAAGCAGACCCTCTATCGCACCTCCGGCGACTCGCCCATCATCGACGCGCTCGTCGACGCGGCCGAGGCCGGCAAGCAGGTCCTCGTGATCGTCGAGATCAAGGCACGCTTCGACGAGGAGGCCAACATCCGCTGGGCGCGCAAGCTGGAGCACGCCGGCTGCCACGTCGTCTACGGCCTAGTCGGGCTGAAGACGCACTGCAAGGTCGCGATGGTGGTGCGCGACGAGCCGGACGGCATCCGCCGCTACCTGCACATCGGCACCGGCAACTACAACCCCAAGACCGCCCGCCTCTACGAGGACCTCGGCCTGCTCACCTGCAACGAGGCGATCGGCGAGGACGTCGCCAACCTGTTCAACAACATCAGCGGCTTCTCCCGCTCACCGGAGTACGCCGACCTGCTGGTCGCGCCGCACTCCGTCCGGACCGGGCTGATCGACCAGATCCACGCCGAGATCGGCCACCACCGCGCCGGACGGCCGGCCGGGATCCGGATCAAGGCCAACTCGATTGTCGACGAGGCGATCATCGACGCCCTCTACATCGCCTCACAGGAGGGCGTCCCCGTCGAGCTGTTGATCCGCGGCATCTGCGCGCTGCGCCCCGGCGTGCCCGGCCTGTCGGAGACGATCCAGGTGCGCTCGGTGCTCGGCCGCTTCCTCGAGCACAGCCGGGTCAACTGGTTCGAGAACGGCGGCGAGCCGGTCGCCTGGATCGGCTCGGCGGACATGATGCACCGCAACTTGGACCGTCGGGTCGAGGTGCTGGTGCGGCTGCCTGAGGGCAACATGGCTGCGATCGGCGAGCTGATGGATCTCGCCTTCTCCCCCGACACGATGGCCTGGGAGCTCCACAACGACGGCACCTGGCTGCGCAACTCCGGGACCCAGCACCTTCAGGAGACCCTGATCGCCCGCCAGCGGCGACGGCGGGGGTAGGCCGCAAGGCCGCCACGGCGGAATCGTCTAGTCGATGCCCAGACCGGCGTCGCGGGCGGCGATGATCGCGGCGGACCGGTCAGGCAGCGCGAGCTTCGTGAGCACGTTGGAGACGTGGTTGCGCACCGTCTTCGGGCTCAGCACCAACCTCCGGGCGATCTGGGCGTTGTCGAAGCCGCGGGCGACCAGATCGAGCACCTCGCGCTCACGGTCGGAGAGCTCGGGGAACGGGAGGCGTACGGCCGTGCGCCCGCTCATCACTGTCGACATAGCGCGGGCCGCCACCTGCGGGCCGAGGATCATCTCTCCGTTCGCCACTGCGCGGATCGCCCGCTCGACCACCTCTGGCGTCGCTCCCTTGAGCACGTAGCCCCGCGCACCGGCCCGCACCGCCGCGACCACGGACTCGTCGTCCTCGAGCATCGTGATGACGAGCACCTTGAGGTCCGGCTGGCGGTTCACCAGGTCGCGGGTGACCTCGACGCCGGACCCGTCGCCGAGGTGCAGGTCCATCAACACGACGTCGACGTCGAGGACCACGTCGCCGCCGATCAGCTCCCGCGCCTGCGCCGCAGAGGTCGCCTGGCCGACCACGACGATGTCGTCGAGGCTGGCGAGCAGTCCCGCCATGCCGAGACGGAAGACCGGATGGTCGTCGACGATCGCCACGCGGATCATGGGCGGGCTCCGATCGGGAGGCGTGCGGTCACCACGGTGCCCCCACCCGCCGATGCGTCGCCCTCGAGATGGAGGCTGCCGCCCTGCTCCTCCGCACGCTCGCGCATCGACCTGCTCCCGACACCAGCCCGGGCACCGGGTGCGATCCCCCGCCCGTCGTCCGCGATCGAGACCGTCAACGCATGGTCGTCGACCCGGGCGGTCACCCAGGCCCGGGTCGCGCCGGCATGGCGGTTGACGTTCGCCAGCGCCTCGGTCGTGATGCCATACGCCGCTGCCGCGACCGGCGTGGGCACTGCGTCGAGGTTGTGAGCATCGAGCTCGACGGACAGCCCGGCCTCACCGGTGCGGGCGGCCAGCTCGGCCAGCGCCGCCCCGAGGCCTAGCTCGTCGAGCACCGGGGGCAGCAGATGGTGCGACAGCGAACGAACGGCGTCCACACGCTGGTCGAGCTCGGTCTGCAACGTGGCGAGCAGCTGCTGAGCCGACGACGGATCTCGGTCGAGCAGGTTCCGCGCACCTTGCAGCCCGAGCCGCAGCCCAGCCAGCGACGGACCAAGACCGTCGTGGATCTCGCGTCGGATCATCTGACGCTCCTCGAGTCGGGCCCGGGCGACCCGCTCACGCATGTCCTCGACCGACGCTGCGGCTCGGGCCACGGCGACGGCCGTGGCGACTACGGCTGCGAGGTCCCGCAGCGTCTCCTGCGCACGCGCGTCGAGTGCCTCGCCCGGCGGAGCCGTCACCTCAAGGCTGCCGACGTCCTCGCCACGATGGACGAGCGGGACCGCCTCCGGCAGGCTGGTGGGACGGCCCAGCAGAGGTCGGCGGTGTCCGGCACCGAGATCCGCACCGACTCCAGCCGCATGGACCTGCCGATGTCCTCGGCCAGTCCGGTGAGGAGCTCCTCAACCGATCCTGCCGCGCCAAGGTACGACCCGATCCGCTGCACCACCCCGCTCGGGTCGGCCGCGGCGCCGTACACCAAGGTGTGCACCTTCCGCGTCAGGTAGAGCCGCAGCGGTTGTACGGCGACAGCGACCCCGGCCGCTGCCACCAGCGCGGCGCCACCGTCCGGTAGCAGCCGCTGCAGCAGCCAGAAGACGACCAGATAGACGCCGATCAGTCCCGCGGAGAGGACGGCGACGAGAGTCGTCCGGCTGACCGCGAGTCCGAGTCCCCACATCCGGTTCCGCAGCACGGCGACCAGGACGGCCGCAGGGAACACGGTCTGCGACAGCAGATGCAAGATCGGCGTCGTCCAGAACGGGACACCGAGGTCGACCACGAGCGGGATGAAGGAGATCGCCAAGATGGCCGTGCCCAGCGCGAGCCAGCCGAGGCCGTTGCGCTCCTCGACCGGCCCGCGCAGGTGGCGCCACTCGGTCTCCCCCGCCGTCACCAGTCCGACCACGACGGATGCCCAGACGATCGGTGTGGCCGCGATGTCGAGCCAACCGAAGTTCGTCGCGGTGAAGACGGCCGTGACGACGCCGCCTACGACCAGCCCCACCCACGCCCAACCCAGAGGGTGGTCGCGGACCAGCCACGGCACCACCAGATACAACGCGAGAGTCCCCGGCACCCACGCGGTGCTCTGCAACCCGACGACCGCCTCGGCCGGCTGGAATCCTTCGCGCATGGCATAAACCGCGAAGGCGTAGCCACAGGCCGCGAGGCCGCCTCCGATCGCCGTGACGGCGAGCAGGATCGGCACCGGATGACGGCGGCGCCGCAGAGTGATGGCCGCGACCGTGCCGTAGACGCACGCGACCGTCACATCGACCACGAAGAACCACAGGTTGGCGTCCACCGGTGGCCGGCCCATCACCAAGAGCACGACCGCCAGCGCAGCGAGACCCCAGGCGAACACGGCGACTGCCGTGGCCACCCAGGATCTCGCGGACGTCTGCACGTAGGGGAATGTAGTGGTCACCGGCCCGGCTCGTCAGGCGGCCGCGCGGTCACCGAGGGCGAAGCCGAGTGCCATCACCAAGACGTACACCGGGCCCACGAAGCCCGCGATGTACTGCAGTGGCGAGAGACCGCTGACCAGGGTGAGCCCGCCGAGCACCACGCTCACCCAGCCGATCCACCGCGGTGCCGCCGCTGTGCGCAGCGCCGCAACGGCGACGGCGACACCTGTGATGCCGGCACCGAGCCACAGCCACGGGATGGTGCCGATCCAGTGTCCGAACATGACGACGACCTCCGGGACGTACGTCGCGTCCCCGCTCGCCAGCCCGATGCTGAACTCGGTGTTCAGACCACTGCCCATCAGGCCGGCCACACTGGTCAACAGCAGACCGGCGAAGGCGACGTCCGGGAGGATGCTCCCCGCAGGCGCCTGGTCGTGCAGTCGGCGACGCAGCCCGGCGGCGAACGGCACGAGCAGCGTCGCGGCCAGGACCGCCAGGGCGCCGAAGACCATCAATTGGGGCACCTGGTCGCTGAGTCGCTCCATGATGGCCTCCGCATCACCGGCGACCTTCTCGTTGTAGACGGCGTCGATCGAGGTCGAGGCCACGATGGAGCCGACGCCGCACACGCCGGCGATGACGCCCGCGAGTGCCCATGCTCGGCTGCGTGGTGAGCCCGCTCCCGGTCGTGAGGCCGATCGGGGTGAGGCCGGTTGGGTTGCCGCGATAGTCATGATGACCTCCTTCTCGCCCGACCGATCAGTCGGGCGACGTTGATGGTGAATGACTGACGTGGCAGCACGCTGCTGGGCCCGGCGTCCCAACCGTCAGGGCTCGGCGTCCCGACTTGCCGGGCACTTGGTGCCCCATCCGGTCGCCCACCGCCGTACGCCGTGGGTTCTGTTCACCTTCAACCCCTAGGGTGTGAACGTTCATATCCAGCTCACCAGGAGGGCGCGTGGCGTTCAGGTTCCGACCGGTCGACGGCACGTTCTACGACCTGTTCGCCGAGCAGGCAGACCACCTGGTCACGGGGGCGAAGCTGCTCGCCGAGATGTTCAACGACGAGGCCGACCGCGACGAGGTCGTCGCGCGGATGCGGGAGGCCGAGCGGGAGGCCGACATGACGACCCGCGCGATCGTCAATCGGGTCAACCGCACCTTCGTGACGCCCTTCGACCGGGAGGACATCCACACCCTGGCCAACCTGATGGACGACGTGATGGACCTGATCGACGAGGCGGTCGACATGATCCACATCTACGAGGTCCACGAGATCCCCCGCGAGATCCAGAAGCAGGCCAGCGTCATCCAGCGGTGTGCCGACCTGACCGCCGAGGCGATGCCCAAGCTGAGCACGATGAAGGACCTGGACGACTACATCGCGGAGGTCAATCGGCTGGAGCGCACCGGCGACAAGAACTACCGGCGGATCCTGGCTCGGCTCTTCAGCGGTGAGTACAAAGCGATGCAGGTGCTCAAGCTCAAGGACATCGTGGAGTGCCTGGAGAAGGCCATCGACGGCATGGAGCATGTCGCCAACACGGTGGAGCAGATCGCGGTCAAGGAGTCCTGACCCGATGGACGTCGTGATCATCATCGCGGTGGTGATCGTCGCCCTCGCCTTCGACTACACCAACGGCTTCCACGATGCCGCCAACGCCATCGCCACCTCCATCTCGACGCGCGCGCTGACTCCACGGGTGGCCCTGACGATGGCTGCGGTGATGAACTTCGTCGGCGCCTTCCTCGGCCAGCAGGTCGCCCACACGGTGAGCGAGGTGATCTCGCCACCGTCGGGCAGCCACGGCCTGGTGATCGTGCTGGCCGGGCTCCTCGGCGCGATCGCGTGGAACCTGGTGACCTGGTGGCTCGGGCTGCCGTCGTCGTCCTCCCACGCGATGATCGGCGGCCTCGCCGGCGCGGCTCTCGCCGCCGGCACGGTCGTCAACTGGCACACCGTCGTGGAGAAGGTGCTCATCCCGATGGTGGTCTCGCCGGTCGTGGCGTTCGTGCTCGCGGGTGCCGCGATGCTGGCGATCATGTGGCTGTTCCGCCGAGCGCACCCGTCGCCGACGAACCGCGGCTTCAAGATGGCGCAGACGATCTCCGCTGCCGCGATGGCGCTCGGTCACGGGCTACAGGACGCCCAGAAGACGATGGGCGTGATCTTCCTGGCCCTGCTCGCCGGCGGCCACGTCGCGCCAGGCGACCCGCTCCCGATCTGGGTCATCGCGGCCGCCGCCGCAGCCATCTCCGCCGGCACCTGGTCCGGCGGCTGGCGCATCATGCGCACCCTCGGCCGCCGGATCATCGACCTCGACCCGCCACGTGGCTTCGCCGCCGAGGCCGTGTCAGCGGCCGTGCTGTACGGCGCCGCGCACTTCCAGGCGCCGATCTCCACCACCCACACCATCACCTCCGCCGTGATGGGCGTCGGCGCCACCAAGCGGATCACCGCCGTGCGCTGGGGGGTGGCCCGCTCCATCGCCACCGCCTGGGTGCTGACCTTCCCGATGGCCGGGCTCGCCGCTGCCGGGTCGTACGCCGTGCTGCAGGTGTTCTTGCCCTGAGCGCCTCCGTGGTCCCTGCTCGCTGGCCGGGTCACTGGTGATCTGTGGTAGCGATCGACGCCGGCGGGCATCTGCCGCGGTCTTCTTGC
>JBDHZT010000034.1:0-34861 GCA_039811985.1 Nocardioidaceae bacterium
GGAGGTCCCAGGGACAACACCATCGACGGTCGGGCTGGTCGGCCAAGCCCGGCACGTTGCTACTGCGCACACTGCTACTGGGCCGGCAGGACCCAGATGTCGTCGCCGTCGCCGGCCGTGTCGCCGAACGTGGGGCAGCGGACGCCGGGGACCACTTGGACGTCGAAGATCTCCTCCACCCCGGTAGCGAACTCGAAGGTGGCGACGGTGGTGCCGGTGGCAAGCTCGACCACGCCGACGCCGCACTTCAGCTGGTCGTGGTACGACGCGATCGGGGCGCCGCCGAAGACCGCGGTGTCACGGATCCGGGACAGGCCCACGAAGGCCAGGCCGCCGTGAAGGGCCAGGCCACGGGCATAGCCCGGGAAGGTGGCCACGATCGTCCGTTCCCCGGTCGCCAGATCGACCGCCTCGAGCCGGCCCATGCCGGAGTTCAGCACCAGCAGCCCGTTGTCGTACCACCGTGGCGAGTGAGGCATCGCCAGGCCGCTGGTCACGGTCCCGCCCGACGCCACGTCAAGCACGGCACCACTGTCGTTGCGGGAGCGTCGCCAGCCACCAGGCTCGTCGGAGGCAGCCATCACGGTGACGAAGGCGGGCGCACCGTCGCGCATGGCGAGACCGTTGAGGTGACAGCGGTCTTGGGCTGCCAGGGCGGAGATGAACGGCGGTCGCCACCGCGGGACGAAGCTGTAGCGCGAGTCGAGGCCGGCCAGACAGGAGAACCGCGTGTTGACCACCCACAGTTCCGGTTCCCGCGTCGCAGAAGCCCCCCAGGCGATCTCATGGCACTGGATCGAGCCGGTGACGATCGACGAGCGCGGGAGCCAGCAGCGGTCGTGGCGACCGGCGGGCGGCATCGACGGAGCCAGGTCGGAGTGGTCGCGCAGAAGCCACACCTGGCCCTTGCCGCCGACAGCCAGCCGCTCCTCGCCGACGGCCAGGCCCATCGCCTGGTCGAAGCGGCGGAAGGACAACGTCGGCCTCCCCTCAGCGACACCGACGGCGACGACCTGCCCGGCCTGGTAGGTCGAGATCAGCAACGAGCACCCCGCCGCCTCCAACACGTCCGCGAAGTCCGTGCTGTGGTGGAACCGGACTTCCGTCGCAGAAGCCGACGCGGACGGCCCGGCCGGCACGCTCACCGCAGCCGCAGGGGGTAGTGCTTCGTCGCGCTGCTGACGGCTCCGGTGCACGAGGTGAAGGCGAAGCGGAGCCCGATCCGGACCTTCCCGGTCCGCCTGAGCTTCTTGGTCGTCGACTTCGTCAGTTTCAGGGTGAGGGTGTGCACGCCCACGTCGTCGAGGTTCTGCGCGGATCGCTTGACCCAAGGCCCGCCTGCCGACCTGACGACCAGCCGTCCCGGAATGTCAACGGCGACCCGGACCTTCACCGTGCGCGCGTTCTTGGCCTTCGCCGACAGGGCCGCGAGCCCACGGCCCAGGTTGATGTCCTCGACCATGACCGTGCCCGCCTCGGTGCCGTCCGAGCGCCACAGCTCACGGCCGTGGACGCCGTCGTCGGCGGCGAAGAAGACCGTCCCCCCGACCGCGGCCAGCCGCGTGGGGTAGCCGTAGCCGTTGGCATCGGGCGAGACGTCCTTGACCAGGACCGTGCCGCCCTCGGTGCCATCGGAGGTCCACAGCTCACGGCCGTGGACGCCGTCTCGGGCCGTGAAGAAGAGCGTCCCGTCGGCTGAGGTCAACTCGTAGGGGGAAGAGTCGTAGTCGCCGGGGCGGATGTCCTTGACCAGGACCGTGCCCGCCTCGGTGCCGTCCGAGCGCCACAGCTCCTGTCCGTGGTCGTCGCCGGGGGCCGCAAAGAACAGGGTGCCGTCGACGTCGGCTAAGCCGGTGACACCGTAGTAGTCCTCGTCCGCCGAGCCCAGGTCCTTGACCAGGACCGTGCCCGCCTCGGTGCCGTCCGAGCGCCACAGGTCGGTGCCGTCGGCGTCGTGGGCGGCGCTGAAGAAGAGCGTTCCGCCGGACACGGTGAGGTACGACGGGTTGCCGCCGTGCGATCCCGGCCAGAGGTCGGCGACGAGGGCCGTGCCGCCCTCGGTGCCGTCGGAGGTCCACAGCTCTCGGCCGTGCACACCGTCCCGCGCGTTGAAGAACACGCTGTCACCGTCGGCGACGATGTTCCGCACGTTGCTGTCGTAGGAGCCCGGTCGGATGTCCTTGACGATCGCGGTGCCCGCGGAGGTGCCGTCCGTGCGCCACAGCTCCTGCCCGTGGACGTCGTCCCTGGCGGTGAAGAACAACGTGTCGCCGGCAGCGGTCAGATTGGTCGGCCCGGTGTCGTAGTCGCCGGAGGAAGAGAAGGGCCCCTTCACCAGGGCAGTCCCCGAGCGAGTGCCGTCCGAGCGCCACAGTGCGCTGTCGTCGCCGTCGTCGACGGTGAAGAAGAGCGTGTCGCCGACCGCGGTGAGCTTGTCGAGCCCGTGGCCGTAGTAGCCACCGTCGGCCTGCGGGAAGCGCTTGACGAGGACGGTCCCGGATCGAGTGCCGTCCGAGCGCCAGAGCTCCTGGCCCTTGCCCTTCGTGGCGTCGGTGGTGAAGAAGAGCGTGTCCGCGACGCCAGCCAGAGACGTGCCGCCGTACTCATACTCACCCCCGCTGCCGACCTTCTTGAGGAAGACAGTCCCGGCCGCGGTGCCGTCCGAACGCCACAGGCCCTCTCCGTGGGTGCCGTCGGCCGCGGTGAAGAAGAGCAGGTCGCCGACGCCGACGAGGTCGCCCGGCGAGCTCCCCGGGGCCGAGGCATCGCCGCAGTCCAGCTGACGCGCGATGGCACTGCCGGCGCTCGCCGCGCTCGGCGCAGCGGCACCAGCGGGAGCGGCCACCGTGGCCGCGGTCCCGGCGCCGGCCAGCGTCACCGCGGCGGCGGTCGCGGCCCGCACCGCGCGACCGGCGCGGAGGGTCCGGACACGGCGCCGCTGCGCCTTAGCGCGCGCCACTCGCGACCGTGAGATCTGCTCCCGGAGCGAACGCTGCCGTCGACTCATCCTGCTACCCCCTTCGACGGGCATCCCGACGGGAGCCACGCGAGCCAAGTATGCGCACCAAGAGCGGCCGCTGTCACCGCTTTCGGTCCCGCGATTGCCGCTCTGGGACTACGACGTGATGGCGGTGCCGGAGGTTCCCAGACTTAGAGGCTTAGATCCGTGGAGAGGGGTTGCTGCCGGGGTGCTGGTGGCCTGGGGTGCTCGCCGACAGGGCAGCTACCGGGGAAGCGGTGCTCGGGTTGCGGCTGCTGGCCGGGGCACGGTGGTCTTCGGGTTCGCCGTGTGTGCTGAAACTGCAGATCGGCTTCCTCCCAGAGCCGGTCGGCTGTTGTTTCGGTCCAATCGATGTGCCGTTTCGGTCCAAACGCCGCGATCCCGCTGTCTCTCGGCTGATGGGTGCGTCGATTGTTCCAAGACGACATGCCAGACGCCGTTTTCGATGTCGTTTGCGCCCGATCAATGGGGTCATGAGCCCCAGCTGGGTCGAAGTGCATCGATTGTCCCGAAACGACGCCATCGATTGGACCGAAACCGCATCTTGGCCCATCTGCCGCGGTGCTGTGGTGGCTGAGGACCCAGTATACCGGCCACTTTGCCACCACAACACCGCGGCAGACGCAAGAACACCGCACCAGACGCTAGAGATCCCGCCAACAGGGCGATGCCTGCGTTCCGCCGCCCCAGTGCGCAACCTCTTACCAGAAGACGGCGACACCGATGTTGCCGACGGTGAGCACGAGCAGCCCCCAGAACAGACCGTCAGGGATCCGGTCCTTACGCATATTGGCCATCGCCAACACCAAGATCACCAGGGCGATCACGAACTTCACCGCGATCTTGGTGTGGTTCACCGGGTGGTCCTGACCCTCCAAGATTCCCACCAGCAGCAGGCCGGCCAGGAAGGCCAGCCCGATCCCGTCGCGGATGGCGGCGTTGATCCGCTTCGCGGGCTCGCGCATCTGGACGACCAGACCACCGAGGAGGGCACCCCAGCCGATGAAGTGCAAGAAGAGCGCGACATGGAGCAGCAGATCCATGCCGGTCAGGCTACCGTGAACCTTCATCGACGCTGGGGGGCGCGTCAGGGCCCCCTGCACAAACGTCAGGGGGATCCCGGGTGGTGCTGCCACGACGACGCACGACAGGCTGTCCGACGTGAGTGACAGCAGCGACGGGGGTCAGCCGATCGAGGAACCCCTGGTCTCCACGGGCTCGGCCGACGACGCCCGCTCGACCGGCGGGAGCGTCGTACGCACCGTCGGTCTGACCAAGGACTACGGCTCGGTGCTCGCCCTGCATGCGCTCGACTTGGAGATCGGCGGCGGAGTCACCGGACTCGTCGGTGCCAACGGAGCCGGCAAGTCGACGCTGATCAAGATCCTGCTGGGGCTGCTCAGACCGACCTCGGGCCGGGCCTGGGTGCTGGGTCATGACATCGACACGGCGGGCCTGACGATCCGGTCACTGGTGGGCTACATGCCCGAGCACGACTGTCTTCCTCCCGACGTCAGCGCAAGCGACTTCGTCGTGCACCTGGCCCGGCTGTCCGGCCTGCCTCGCACAGCTGCCCGGGAGCGAGCCGCTGAGGTGCTGCGTCACGTCGGGCTGGCGGAGGAGCGATATCGGCCGATGGGGGGCTACTCCACCGGCATGAAACAGCGCGCCAAGCTGGCCCAGGCGCTCGCGCACGACCCCCAGCTGGTGCTGCTCGACGAGCCGACCAACGGGCTCGACCCCGCAGCCCGCGACGACATGCTGCACCTGATCTCCCGGATCGGGCACGACTTCGGCATCGCGGTGATCGTCACCTCCCACCTGCTCGGCGAGCTGGAGCGGGTCAGCGACCATGTCGTCGTCCTCGACGGCGGCCGGCTGCTCCGCGCCTCGGCCACCCACGACTTCTTGGACCAGACCGGCACCCTGCTCGTCGAGGTGCTCGGCGACAACGCCCAGCACCGGATGGGTGAGGCGCTGGCCGCCCGGGGGCTGGTGTGTCGACCTCGCGGCAACCTGGTCGCCATCGACCCGGTGCCGCCCGGCGCACCCGATCCGCACGACCTGGTCCGTGACCTGGCCTGCGAGCTGGGCGTCGGGCTGGTGCGGATCCAGGCCGACCACCGCCGCATCGAGGACGTCTTCAGCGAAGGAGGGGCACATGTCGGCCATCCCGCCTGAGCGACCGCCCATGGCCCAGGGCGCGCCTCCGCGCCGAGGAGTGATCCACGACCTGGGCTATCGGCCCTATGACGGCCCCCGGCTCGGCCCCGGCGCGATCGCGCTGGCGCTGTTCAGCACCGGACTGCGCAACGTGTTCGGCCTGGGTCGGTCCGGCAAGTCCAAGGTGCTGCCGTGGGTCCTGCTGGCCCTCAACCTGCTTCCCGCCGTGATCATCGTCGGCGTCATGGTGATGGTGAAGCTCGACTCGCTGCCGGTCGGCTTCGCACGCTATGCCACCACCACTCAGATCCTGGTGTCGATCTTCGTGGCTGCCCAGTCGCCGATCCTGTTCTCCCACGACCAACGGCACGGCTCGATCGTGCTCTACCTCGCCCGGCCGCTGCAGCCGGCGACCTATGCGCTGGTCCGACTGGCCTCGCTGTGGGCGGCCGTCTTGGTCTACCTGGTCGTCCCGGTGCTGGTGTTGTACGTCGGCGCGTTGCTGGCCGAGCTCCCCGTGTGGGAGCAGACCGTCGACGCCCTGCAAGCCCTCCTGTTGGTCTTCCTCCTGGCGGGAATGCTGGCTGGTCTCTCCGGAGTGATCTCGTCCTGGTCGGTGCGCCGAGGCTTTGCGGTCGTGGCCACCATCATGGTGCTGCTGCTCGGCAACGGCATCGTGGCCGTGATCCAGGGGATCTCCTGGGACCAGGATCAGGACCGGATCGGTGAGGTGGCCGGCCTGTTCTCGCCGTACTCCCTCTATCGAGGCCTGATGGAGCTGTTCGACCTGCCCCAGGCGGCGATCACGCCGCCGGAAGGTGGCGCCATGCTGACGGCGTATGTCGTGGTCACGCTCGCCACCATCCTCGTCTGCGTCGGGCTGCTGGTGTGGCGCTTCCGGAAGGTGGCCGACCGATGACGGTTCTCCAGCTGGACGCCGTGTCGCGGTGGTACGGCAACGTGGTCGCCGTCAACGGCGTGTCGATGGACCTCGGGCCGGGGGTGACCGGTCTGCTCGGACCCAACGGTGCGGGCAAGTCCACCCTGATCGCGATGATGGCGGGCTTCCTGGCCCCGTCGGCAGGCTCGGTGACCCTCGACGGCGAGCCGATCTGGCGCAACCGCGAGGTCTATCGCAAGCTCGGGCTGGTGCCGGAGCGGGAGGTGAGCTTCGGCTATCTCACCGCTCGTCAGTTCGTGCGCGCCAACGCCGAGCTGCACGGGCTCGCTGATCCTGGGGCCGCCACCGAGCGGGCACTGACCACGGTAGAGATGGTGGAGCCGGCGGACCGCCGGATCGGCACCTACTCCAAGGGGATGCGCCAGCGCGCCAAGCTGGCCTCCGCGCTGGTGCACGACCCGGCCGTCCTCCTGCTCGACGAGCCGTTCAACGGCGTCGACCCGCGGCAGCGGCTGCACCTGATGGGGCTGCTGCGCCAGATGGGTGCCGAGGGCCGCACCGTGCTGTTCAGCTCCCACATCCTCGAAGAGGTCGAGCAGGTCGCCCGCCATATCGAGGTCGTGGTCTCCGGGCGGCACGCCGCCTCCGGCGACTTCGGCGCGATCCGGCGGTTGATGACCGACCGGCCGATGCGCTACGTCGTGGTCACCTCCGACGACCGCGCGCTGGCCAGCGCCCTGATCGCGGATCAGTCCGTGCTCGGCGTCGGTCTGCGCCCCCGCGGCGGCCTGGACGTAGAGGTCTCCGACATGGGTGGCTTCGCCCAGGTCCTGCCCCGCCTCGCCCAGCAGCGCGGGGTCCGTCTGCTCGAGCTGAGCCCGACCGACGAGTCGCTCGAGAGCGTCTTCGCCTACCTGGTGGCCTCATGAACCCGACCATCGTTCGCCTGGCCGCCCAGGCCCTGCTCGGCCGCCGCCGCGGCCTGCTGCTGCTCGCCCTGCCGATCGTGCTGATCGCGCTCGCGACGATCATCCGAGTGCTCACCGAGCCGGGCGTCGGCTCCGACGTCATCGACGCACTCGGCTTCGGGCTCGCGCTGCCGCTCGTCGCCTTGTTCGCGGCCTCGGCCGCGCTCGGGCCGGAGATCGACGACGGCTCGGTGGTCTATCTGCTCGCCAAGCCGGTGAGCCGCTATGTGGTGGGCGTCAGCAAGTACGCCGTCGCCGCACTGGCCACCATCACCTTCGGCGCCGTTCCGCTGCTGGTGGCCGGTCTGATCGCCGACTCCACCGAGCCGGGCGCAGCCTTCGGTTGGCTCCTCGGCGGCGCGATCGCCGGAGCGACGTACACCGCTCTCTTCGTGGCCGCCGCTGCGACCACCCGGCACGCGGTGGTGATCGGACTGCTGTTCGTGCTGCTCTGGGAGGGCCTGCTCGGCAACCTGCTCGACGGGATCCGGTGGCTCTCGATCGGTGCCTGGGGCCGGGAGATCGCCCACGCCGTCGGTGACGCGGTGTCCGCGCCCGGCACCGGGCTCCCCTACGCCCTGATCGCCTCCGCCCTCGTCATCGCCGTCTCGGTCTGGTTCACCGGGGATCGGCTGCGGTCGTTCTCCATGCGCGGGGAGACCTGAGCCCGAGCCTGATCCGCGGAGGGTCCTGGCCGGTCATCTCGCGGGCTCGGGTCGGCGGTGCCGGTGGCGTGTGCCGACGCTACGGTGGGCGCACGATGAAGGGAGCACGGCGATGCGGGTAGCAGTAGTGGGATCGGGCAACGGCGGCTTGGCCACCGCCTTCGACTTCGCCCACCACGGGCACGAGGTCGCGCTGTTCAGCCCGGTCGATCATCCCGCCAACGTCGACGCGGTCGCCGAAGCGGGCGGCATCTCCGCCAGTGGAGACCTCGAGGGCTTCGCACCGGTGGTCTACGCCGGCCACGACGCCGCGCAGGCGCTGTCGGGGGCCGACCTGATCATGCTGGTCGGGCCGGCGTACGCCACCGAGACCCTGACCGAGGCCATCCGGGACCACCTGCAGCCGGGCATGGCCGCCGTCATCTGCCCGACCTCTACCTCCGGGTCCATCGTCTTCAAGAAGGTCGCCGGCCTGCCGCTGACCGACGAGTCGATCCTGGTCGGTGAGACGAGCACGTTGCCGTACGCCGTCCGCGTCACGCAGCCGGGCACCGTGCGGGTGTTCTTGAAACTGCATGCCGGGCTCTACCTCGCGGGGCTGCCCAGGTCCGGGACCGACCGGCTCTACGAGATGCTGCACGGCGTCTATCCGGCCGTGGAGAAGGCGGAGAGCGTCTTCCAGACCACGCTGCAGAACGGCAACCCGGTGATCCACCCGGCCGTCACCATCCTCAACGCCGGCCTCATCGAGCGCACCCATGGCGCCTTCCTGTTCTACGAGGAGGGTGTCACCGAGGCGGTCGGCCGGCTGATCGAGGCGGTCGACCTGGAGCGGCTGGCGATCGCGGCCGCGATGGGGGTGCGGGTGCTCTCGGAGCCGGAGCTGGGGTCCGCCCAGGGCTACATGGAGGAGCTGAACTACTCCACCGGCTACTCCACGGCCCCTGGCTTCCTCGGCATCGGTGCCCAGCACCAGTTGGAAAACCGCTACCTCACCGAGGACGTCGGCTATGGACTGGTGTTCCTCACCGATCTGGCCCGACGGATCGGCGTGCCGACTCCCGCGATGGACTCGGTGATCACCATCGCCGGCGTCCTCCTCGCCCGCGACTTCCGCGCCGAGGGCACCCGCACACTCGCCACCCTCGGCCTCGACGGGCTCAGCGCCGCGGAGCTCGCCGCGCTGTAGGCCGTCTGCCGGCTGCCGCGGTGCTTGAAGTCGGGCCTCTTACCCGAGGTGTACCATTGGTGTATGTCACGCACCAACATCGAGCTTGACGACGAACTCGTCACTGCTGTGATGCGTCGTTACCAACTCTCCACCAAACGAGAGGCGGTCGACCTCGCCTTGCGCCGCCTGGTGGGACCGGTCATGACCCGTGACGAGATGCTGCAAGCCGAGGGCAGCGGCTGGGACGGTGACCTCGACGCCCTTCGCACCGACTCAGTGGCGTCGGTGTGATCCTCCTCGATACCTCCATCTGGATCGAGTACCTCCGCGGCACCCAGACCGCCGCGACAGCTTTCGTTCGTGACCACATCGGCATTGACGCCGCCACGACTGAGCCAGTCCTCATGGAACTCCTCGCCGGCGCACGCCCAGGTGGCCAAACCACCCGAATCGAACGCCTGCTCCTCAGCCAACACTGGTGCACCATCGAGCCAGCCTTGGACTACCACGCTGCCGCCAGCATCTATCAGACCACGCGCGCCGCTGGACACCAGCCCCGCTCGCTCCAAGACTGCCTGCTCGCGGCTATCGCCATGCGCCGCAACGTGCCCATCGCGCACCGTGACAAGGACTTCGCCCGGATCGCCGACGCGACCGGCCTCACTACCATCGACCTGCGTGACGGCCCCGATCCCAGGTAGCCCTCCGAGCTAGAGCAGGCGGCGGTCGGAGGCCCAGCGGGTGAGCTCGTGGCGCGAGGAGAGCTGGAGCTTGCGGAGGACCGAGGACATGTGGGTCTCGACGGTCTTGATCGAGATGAACAGCTCCTTGGCCACCTCCTTGTAGGAGTAGCCGCGGGCGATCAGGCGCATCACCTCGCGCTCCCGCTCGGTGAGCCGGTCGAGGTCCTCGTCGACGGCGGCGAGTTCGATCGAGCCGGCGAAGGCGTCCAGCACGAAGCCGGCGAGCCGGGGCGAGAAGACCGCGTCGCCATCGGACACCCTGCCGATGGCGGCCACCAACTCGGGGCCGGTGATGGTCTTGGTGACATAGCCCCGGGCGCCACCGCGGATGGTGCCGATGACGTCCTCGGCAGCATCGGAGACCGACAGGGCGAGGTAGCGGGTGTCCGGGCACGGGTTCTGCCGCATCACCTCGACTCCGCCACCGCCAGGGAGGTGGACGTCGAGGAGCACGACGTCGGGTCGGTGCTCGCGGATCGCGGCCACCGCCTCGGCAACGTCACCGGCTTCGGCGAGCACCTCGACGTCGTGGCCGATCTCGGCGCGGACGCCGGAGCGGAACATGGCGTGGTCGTCGACGACGACGACCCGGACTCGGCGACGATCAGTCATCGGCCTCTCCTCGTGGTTGCTCGGTGCCTCGTGACTGCTCGGTCCTCGGCAGTCGCAGGCGGACCTCGGTGCCGCCGCCCGGCGACGTGCGCACCTCCGCGGAGCCGCCGTGGCGCTCCATCCGGTCCACGATGCTGTGCCGCACGCCGTAGCGATCGGCAGGGATCTCCTCGGGCTCGAAGCCGACCCCGCGGTCGCGGACGAAGACCTCGATGGCGGCGTCGGTGACCTCGGCATAGACGTCGACCCGGCCAGTGCCGGCATGCTTGGCGGCGTTGGTGACCGCCTCGCGGGTCGCCGCGACGAGGGGCTCTAGCGGCTCGGCCATCGGAGCGTCGCCGACGGTGACGACGTCGACGGTGACGCCGTGGTCGTCCTCCACGACCCCGGCGACCGAGCGCAGCGCGGCGGCGAGGGTGGCGCCGTCGGTGGGGGTGACGTCGTAGAGCCACGCTCGCAGGTCGCGCTCCTGTGACCGGGCGAGTCGCGCCACCATCGCGGCGTCGGCGGAGTTCTTCTGGATCAACGCCAGTGTCTGCAACACCGAGTCGTGCAGGTGGGCGGCGAGATCGGCGCGCTCCTGGGTGCGGATCCGCTCCGCTCGTTCGTCAGTGAGGTCGGTGGCGAGGCGATAGATCCACGGCCCGATCACGATCGCCAGCCCGGTCACCGCGACCAGTCCGGCGACGACCAGGTCCCAGGCCACGGTGAGGCCGCCGGCCCGCAGCGCCAGCACGACGAGGGAGCCACCAAGGAGCGCGAGACCGGCAGCGACTCGGGCGTACGCCGCCCAACCGCCGGCGCCGAAGACGGCCCGGATCGGGTCCAGTCGGCCGGTGGAGTCGAGCCACCGCTCCCGTTGGGCCTCGTCGGCCTGCCGCCACAGCAGCGCGACGCCAGCGAGGCCCAGGCCGAGCGGCCACCAGGACCACCCGGTGTTGAAGACCGCACCGAACAGCAGCGCCACCCCGACGCCCAGCGCGCCCAGCGCGATGGCCGGCCCGGCATCGGTGAGGATCCGCACCGGCCGCGGTCGCTTGCCGGTGCGGGTGGCGCTCTCCAGGCCAGGGGCGTCCGCGGCGAACGCCGGTTGGGCGGGCAGGAAGATCCAGAGCGCGCCATACAGCGCCACGCCGGCGCCGCCGAGCACCGCCAGCACCACGAAGGCGGCCCGCACCCAGAGCACCGGCAGGCCCAGGTGGTGGGCCAACCCGGCAGCAACGCCGCCGAGCACCGACTGCCCGGTGTCTCGGTAGGCGCGCCGGAAGGTCGGCGCAGAGCGACGCTGACCCGACGCAGCCGAACCCGACCCAGCCGAACCAGGTCCAACCGACCCAGGCCCGGCGAGGGCTGGGGTCGGCAGAGTAGGTCCTGGCAGTGCAGAGCCCGGCAACGCCGAGCTGGACGGGGAATCGCTCATCTCACCGTCATCGTCACACACGGCCCGGGGCCGGACCATGAGGCGAGCCCCTGGTCCGCCCCTGACTCCGGCCCCGAGTCCTCCGGAGACGATCAGGGTCGTCCCCGATGGTGCGCAGGCGCCCGTGGGACCAGAGTGGAGACATGACCACCATCCCGCCCGATGCCCCGACCGACCCCGGCCCTCGGCCCGAGGACCGCCCTCGTCCGACCGCGGACCAGCTGCGCGACGTACGCCGTCTGAGCCGCACCGTGGGACCCCACCGCAAGGTGGCCGGCGTCGCCGGCGGGCTGGCCCGCCACCTCGACATCGACCCGGTGATCCTGCGGGTCGCGTTCGTGGTGCTGGCACTCTTCGGCGGCGGTGGGATCCTCCTCTACATCGCGCTGTGGCTGCTGCTGCCCGACGACGAAGGCTCACCGGCCACCATTCGGCTCGACTCGCGCTCCCTCTCGGTGGTGCTGGTCGTGGTCGGCGTGATTGCCGCGCTCTCGCTGATCGGCACCTCCTGGGGCGGCGTGCACGCACCGTGGCCGGTGATCCTGATCGGACTGCTCGTCGCGCTCGTGGTGATGAACCGGCAACCCCGCCAACCGCAGCCGCCTGTCGCCCCACCTCCGCCGTACGGCCCACCGTCGGCACCGACCGTCCCGCCCGCCCCCGGAGCCACCGCCCCCGGCGCAACGTCATCCGAAGCGGTCGCCCCGGCGACCCCTGGGTATGACGTCCCAGGCGGCGCGACGGCCACCTTCGGGACCACGTCATACGACACGGTCGCCCCGGCGACCAGCGGGTACGACGTCCCGGCCGGTGCCGCGGAGACTCCACCGCCGTACAGCTGGACCCCGCCGACACCAGCGCCGATCCCGCCGACGCCGCGCAAGCCGGGCCCGATCCTGTTCTGGTTCACCCTGGCCCTGATCACGCTGGCCCTAGGTGTCCTCGGCATCACCGACGTCGCCGGAGCTGACGTGCCGGCCTCGGCATACCCCGCCCTGGCCACCGTGCTTGCCGGAGTGATGCTCCTGGTCGGCTCGTTCTACGGCCGAGCCGGAGGGATCATCCTGGTGGGCCTGCTCAGCGCCACGGCTCTCGCCGGGACGACGATCGGCGAGCATGTCGTCGACCGGAGCGTGACGAAGACGCCATTGACGTCAGCAGACGTCCGCAGTCAGTACTGGCACCCGGTCGGCGAGATGGTGGTGGACCTGTCCGAGGTCAGCGACCCGGCCGCGCTGGACGGTCGCACCATCACCGTCGAAGGTGGCGCCGGTCGCCTGGTCGTGATCGTGCCCGAAGAGCTCGATGTCCGTGCCACGGCTGAGGTCGACGGACCCGGAACGGTCGAGGTGTTCGGCCGGAGCGACGACGGTGTCGACAACTCCGTGACCGCCTTCCACAACGTCCCTGACGAGGTCGGCCTGCTGGTGATCCGCAGCGAGCTCGGCGTCGGCGAGATCGAGATCCGGGCCGCCTGAGCGCCCGAGAGGAGACCATGATGAGCACCATCGAACCCACCCGCGGCACCCACCCGGTCGTGATCGGCCACCTCGTGATGGGCCTGGCCTTCCTGGGCCTGGTCGGCATCTGGGCAGCGGTCGAGTACGGCGGGGTGTCCACCCAGGACCTGCGCTGGCTGTTGCCACTGCCCTGGGTCTTCGCCGGCGCGGCCGGCCTGCTGGCCGTCACCCTGTCCGGTCGTCGCCGCGCCACCGCGCCCTATGCCGCGCCAACCACGTCGTACGACGACCACCAGCTTGACACCGACCACACCACCGGTCCGGACGACACCGTCACGGACCTCGACCAGGAGGAGCAGCGATGAGCGCGCCCACCCCACCCCCGGCCACCGGCCCCACCAGCCAGCCCAAGCGTCTGGTGCGTCGCACCGACAACAAGATGATCGCGGGCGTCTGCTCGGGCGTCGCCGACTACCTCGGCATCGACATCACGCTGGTCCGTCTGCTGACGGTCCTCGGCGCGATCTTCGGGCTGGGCAGCCTGGTCGTCGCCTACGTCGTCATGTGGATCCTGGTGCCGGAAGGCTGACACCGGCGCTCGGGATCCCATGCACCAGGCCCGGTGTGCGACATCGGGCCAACGGGGGACGTCATGCTCCGCGGTCGTGGGGGCGACCGCGGAGCATGACGCTGTCCTCATCGGCGGCATGATGGGGCCATGACAGTTCTCCAGCTCGGCACTCTGCAGGGCAGCCCGATCGATGACCATCCCGAGCTCCTCGCGGAGCCCGTGCAGGCTGCGCTGGCCGGATGGCCGCACGCCGACGACGTCAACGTCGCCCCGATCGACCCCGACCTCGCCGACACCGCCGCCTGCTCGCAGGCCTACCAGCTCCCGCTGCCCGCCGGCGCCAACTGCGTGGTGGTGGCGGGACGCCGAGACGGCGCGGAGCGGGTCGCCGCCTGTGTCGTGCCCGCGAATCGCCGTGCCGACGTCAACGCTCTGGTCAAGCGCACCATCGACGTCCGCAAGTGCTCCTTCTTGTCCATGGATCGCGCGGTGGCCGAGTCCGCGATGGAGTACGGCGGAATCACACCCGTCGGTCTCCCCGAAGAGTGGCGGATCCTGGTCGACGAGTCCCTCCTGGACGTCGACGTGGTGATCATCGGCTCAGGTCTGCGCCGCTCGAAGATCCTCCTGCCCGGCCACCTGCTGGCGAAGTTGCCCAGAGCCGAGGTCCTCCCCCAGCTGGGTATCTGAGATGTCCTGCCCGTACGGCAGCGTCATCCTCTCCGGTCGCCGGAGCGACCGATTCCGATGACGTCCCGCGCGGGCGTGCTTCTCGGAGCTCTCCTCCTGGCCACCGCTGCCGTGGCCCTGGCGGGCTGCCAGGACGAGCCTCCTCGAGACGCGGCGGGCGTGGTCGTGCCAGGGACCGACGCCAGCGTTACCGAGGGCAACAAGGCGTTCCTGTTGGTGCCGGCGGGCCGGATCGACGTCACCGTCGGCGACCCGATCACCGGAGACCTCCCCGCGAGCGAGGTGACCGACGACCGGATCCATCGGCCACCCGAGGGTGGCAGCTTCGTGCCCGTCGAGTGGAGCCATGACCCGTTCGCACTGCCCCCGGATCTGGCTGTCGTCGGACTCTGGCCGGAGCCGACCGAAATGTCGCTCCTCGTCGACGGAGCCAGCTATCCCCTCGGGTCGCCGTACGACGTCCCGGCGGTTGGCGGCACCGTCGACTCCCTCGTCAGCGTCCTCTACGTCGCCGTGCCCACGCGCCCGAAGAGCGTGCGCGTCGGCGCGAGCTACGACGGCGTGACGCAGACCTTGGATCCCGTCTCCGGTCGACTCGGCCCGGACGCTGCCGCGCCGCTCTACCACCCGGTCCGGCGCTTCCGCGTCGATGCCTGCCCCGAACGTGGCTGGACGATCCATGACTCGACGACTCACGGTCGATCGACGGCTGACGCGGACGTGGCAGGTAGCGCGATTCGAGTTGACTGCCACGTCGGCGTGGCTCGCCAGGTCCCCTACCTGCCCGGTGTCGGGTGGGCGCGCACCGGCTACACGTGGCTGGTCGTGCCCTACCGGGTCCAGGCTCGGGCCGATGGCGCCGCCGTCGACTCGGTGCGCGCGGTGATCACGTTGGACGGTGCCCGCCCGAGCGCGATGTTGGATCGCACCGGCCGACGGCGGTCCCCGGCAGCCACCGTGGCCTTCGCCGACACCCTCGGCATCCGCGCGGGCGTTGCCGGCCGCCTCGACCTCACGGTCCACGTCCACCTGGCCGGTGGCTCGACAGACACCACCAAGGGGACGCTCACCGGCCACGCGCTCCTACGGCTGGTTCCCTGACCCCGGCGCAACGTCATCCTCTCCGGTCGCGGGCGACCGCGGGTCATGACGTCCGGGCGAGCACCGCAACAACGTCATCCTCTCCGGTCGCCGGAGCGACCAGGAGCTATGACCTTCCCAGTGAGGCGGCGGGGAGCTCGAACCAGCAGAGCTGGTCGAAGTCCTCCGAGAGATGCCCGGACTCGGCATCCTCGGCGGGTGCGGTCGCCGCCAGGATCGCTCGCGCCTCAACGAGATAGCCCGCGAGCGCAGACACCGGAGCGGTCGCGGTGTGGTGCGGATAGGTCATCGCGCCAGCGTCGTCGTACGACACGTCGGCAAGCCGGAGCGGCGGCTCGATGGCGCCGTCGCGGTGGTGCCACAACCCGGTCGCGGCGTCGAAGCGATAGTCGCCGAGCAGCCGCCAGCCGTGCCGGGCGACCAGACGGACGGCCTCGATGATGTACTCCAACACCTCGTCGTCGATGAAGTAGTTGAAGTTCACCCGGACCCACCCCGGCTTGATCCCCTCACACCCGGTCGCGATCTGCCGCTCGAAGCGATGCGACTGTTCCAGGTCGATGCCGAGCAGCCGGTGGCCGTAGGGCCCGGCGCACGAGCAGCCGCCACGGGTCTGGATCCCGAACAGGTCGTTGAGCAGGGCGACCACGAAGTTGTGGTGGAGATACCGCCCCGACGGTCCACGCACGACGAACGACACGATCGAGAGGCGCTGGGCATCCAGGTTGCCGAGCAGCTCCAGGGTCGGCTCCTGCTGCCAGGCGGCGACCACACGGCGCAGCAACTCCTCCTCGTGGCGGCGGATCGTCTCGACTCCGACCGCCTCCTTGAGCTGGAAGACCAGCCCGGCGCGGATCGACTCCACGATCGCGGGGGTGCCACCCTCCTCACGATGCGCGGGGTCGGCGAGGTAGACGTGCTCGCTCGGGTTGACGTACATCACCGTCCCGCCACCCGGCACCACCGGCACCCGATTGGTCAGCAGCTGCCGCCTGACGACGAGCACGCCCGGTGTGCCCGGGCCGCCGATGAACTTGTGCGGGGAGAGGAAGATCGCATCCTTGTACGACGCCGCCGCGCCACTCGGCGGGGCCGTCATGTCGATGTCGACGTACGGCGCGCAGGCGGCGAAGTCCCAGAACGACAAGGCGCCGTGCTCGTGGAGCAGCTCGGCGATGCCGTAGGTGTCGGAGACGATGCCGGTGACGTTGGAGGCGGCGGAGAAGCTGCCGATCTTGAGCGGCCGGTCGGAGAAGCGCTCCAACTGGCGGCGCAGCTCCGCCTGGTCGATATGCCCGTCGGCGTCCTCGGGGATGGTCACCACGTCGGCGATCGACTCCCGCCAGGGCAGCTCGTTGGAGTGGTGCTCGAAGGGTCCGATGAAGACGACCGGTCGCTCCTCGACCGGGATCTGGTCAACGAGGTGGTAGCGGTCGTCCAGGTCAGCCGGCACTCGCAGTCCGAGGATGCCGATCAGCTTGTCGATCGCCGCCGTGCTGCCCGCCCCGGTGAAGATCACCACGGTGTCGTCGTCGCCCCGCACCGCATCGTGGATCACCCGGCGCGCGTCCTCGCGGAGCCGAGTGGTCTGCAGGCCGGTGCCACTGGCCTCGGTGTGGGTGTTGGCGTAGCGCGGCAGCACCTCGTCACGGATGAAGTCCTCGAGGAAGGAGAGGCTCCGCCCCGACGCGGTGTAGTCGGCATAGGTCACCCGACGTGGACCATAGGGTCCGGTCATCACCTGGTCGTCGCCGATCACGCCCGCTCGGATCCGCGCCAGCAGCGCCTCGCCGTACTCACTCACCCGCACACTGTATGCCGCCTAGGCGGCCGTGGGACGGCGATACCCGGAGGCAAAACGATTCGCGAGAAGGGGGCCGGAAAACGTAACGTGGGATGAGTGCGCCCGCTCCCCGTGACCGACCCCGGAATCGCGGACCACAGCTCTGCGAACCACTTCTTGTGGTGGATGGCCAAGCAGCAGTGGCGGACCCTCGCGGGCGGCATGTGCTACGGCATCATCTGGATGTCCGCGCAGGCCGTGATGCCCGCTGTCCTGGGCCGGGCGATCGATCGCGGCGTGGCGGATCGGAACATGTCGCAGCTCGTCTGGTGGACCGGAGTGATGTTCGCGATCGGGCTGGTGCAGGCGGCCAGCGGCATCATGCGACACCGGTTCGCGGTGACCAACTGGCTGATCGCGGCCTACCGGGTCGTGCAGTTGGTGGGCCGCAAGGCCGTCCATCTCGGTGGCACGCTGCCCCGCAAGGTGTCGACCGGCGAGGTGGTCGCGATCGGCATCAACGACATGTCCAACGTGGGTCAGGTGATGGACGTCAGCGCCCGCTTCAGCGGCGCCATCGTGTCCTTCCTGCTGGTGTCGGTGATCCTGCTGCAGACCTCGGTCACGCTGGGCCTGGTCGTGCTGATCGGGGTGCCGCTGCTGATCGTGGCGATCGGCCCGTTGCTCTCTCCACTGCAGCGCCGTGCGGCACATCAGCGACACTTGATGGGCGAGCTGGCCAACACCGCCACCGACATCGTCGGCGGCCTGCGCGTGCTGCGCGGGATCGGTGGCGAGCAGACCTTCTCCGAGCGCTACCGCCGCGAGTCGCAGCAGACCCGTCGCGCCGGCGTAGCGGTGGCCCGGCTGCAGTCGATCCTGGACGCCCTCCAAGTGCTGCTGCCGGGTGTCTTCGTCGTGATCGTGGTCTGGCTGGGCGCGCGGTACGCCGTCACCGGGCGCATCACGGCCGGAGAGCTGGTCGCCTTCTACGGCTACTCGGCGTTCTTGATGATCCCGCTGCGCACGGCCACCGAGTTCGCCAACAAGATCATCCGGGCCCGCGTCTCGGCCGCCCGGATCTGCCGGGTGATGGCCCTCGAACCGGACTACCACGAGCCCGCCACGCTGGCCGCCTCCCCCGAGATCGGCGCCGACCTCGTCGACGCCCGCAGCGGTGTGCGGGTCCGCCCCGGTGCCCTCACCGCCTTGGTCGCCGACCAGCCGGAAGTAGCGGCGGCTCTGGCCGACCGGCTCGGCATGTGCGCGGCCGAGATCGACGACGACGTACGCCTCGGCGACGTACCGCTGACCGCGCTGTCCCCCGAGGAAGTGCGCCGCCGAATCGTGGTCTCCGACACCGGGGCGGTGCTGTTCTCGGGTCGACTCGGCGACCGGCTCGACGTGCACGGCCGGGACCGCCTCTCGGGCACCGTCAGCGGCGAGGATGACGCCGGCCGGGGCAACCTCAACCACGCCCTCGAGACGGCGTCCGCGGGCGACATCTTCGACGCGCTCCCTGACGGACTGGACACTGTGGTCGCCGAGCGTGGCCGGACCTTCTCCGGCGGCCAGCGCCAGCGGCTGGTCCTGGCGCGGGCGTTGACCGCCGACCCGGAGATCCTGATCCTGGTCGAGCCGACCTCGGCCGTGGACGCCCACACCGAGGCCCGGATCGCGGCGCGGCTCCGCGACCACCGCCGCGGCCGGACCACGGTCGTGGTCACCTCGAGCCCGTTGATGCTGGATGCCGTCGACGAAGTGATCTGGCTGGAGGACGGCAAGGTGTCGGCCGTCGGCGAACACGGCGACCTGCTCGCCCGCGTGCCGGCGTACCGCGCCACGGTGACCCGCGAGTCGGTCGAGATGCCGGAGGAGGTCGCCCGATGAGCGGTACGACGACCCTTCCGGTCGCGGACGCCCCCGCGCTGCGCAGCTACGTGCGGACGCTGGGACGGCGACACCCACGGCTGATCGGCACAGCCCTGGCCTTGCACGGGCTGGCGGCGGTCGCCGGTCTGGCCGCGCCTCGCCTGCTCGGTGACCTGGTCGAGGACGTCAAGGACGGCACCAGCCTCGGCCACGTCAACACCGTTGCCATCCTGCTGGCGGGCTTCCTGGTCGCGCAGACGGTGCTGACCCGCTTCGCCAGACTCGTCAGCCAAGTGCTCGGTGAGCAGGTCCTCGCCGAGCTCCGCGAGGACTTCGTCGACAACACCCTGGCGCTGCCGGTCGGCATCGTCGAGTCGGCCGGCTCCGGCGACCTGCTCACCCGCACGGGTCGCGACGTCGAACAGCTGGGCTGGTCGGTCCGGTGGGCGCTGCCCGAGTGGACCATCGCGCTGGTGCAGGGTGTGCTCACCTTCGTGGCCGCGATCCTGGTCGGCTGGTGGGTGCTGCTCCCTTGCCTGCTCAGCGTGCCGCCGCTGGTCCTCGGCCTGCGGTGGTATCTCGCCCGTGCCAAGGACGGCTACCTGCGCGAGAGCGCGACGTACTCCAAGATCAACGCCACCCTGACCGAGACCGTCGAGGGCGCTCGCACGGTCGAGGCGCTCGGCCTGGGCGAGACCCAGGTCCGCCAGATCGACGCTGACTGTGGGGCGTCGTTCCGCGCCGAGCGCTACACGCTATGGCTGCGCACCGTCTTCTTCCCTGCGATGGAGATCTCCTACCTGCTGCCGACGGTCGCCACGCTGCTGTTCGGCGGCTACCTCTACTACCACGGTCACGTCTCCCTCGGTGACGTCACCGCGGCGACCCTCTACGTGCAGATGCTGATCGACCCGGTGGACCGGATCGTCAGCATCCTCGATGAGCTGCAGATGGGTGCCGCCTCGCTAGCGCGCCTGCTCGGCGTCGCCCAGGTGCCCGACGATCGGACCGTCACCGGGGCGCAGCCGCTCGACGAGAAGCTCGACGCGACCGACGTACGGTTCGCCTACGTCGAGGGCCGCGACGTGCTGCACGGGGTGACTCTCGACGTCGGGGTCGGCGAGCGGATCGCCATGGTCGGCCCGTCCGGGGCCGGCAAGTCCACACTGGGCCGGCTGTTGGCCGGCATCCATCCGCCACGCGCCGGCTCGGTGACCCTCGGGGGTGTGGGCCTGACCGAGCTGCCACTCGACGACCTGCGTGGCCACGTCGCCCTGGTCACCCAGGAGCACCACGTCTTCGTCGGCACTCTCCGGGAGAACCTCGCCCTGGCCGCACCCGACGGCGCCACCGACGACGAGGTGCGTGACGCCCTGGCTGCCGTCGACGCCTTGGAGTGGGTCGACGCGCTCCCGGACGGTCTGGACACCGTGGTCGGCTCGGGTGGTCGAGCGCTGACCGCCGCCCAGGCCCAGCAACTAGCACTGGCCCGGCTGGTGCTGGCCGACCCGCACACGCTGGTCCTCGACGAGGCCACCTCGCTGATCGACCCGCGCGCCGCCCGTCACCTGGAGCGCTCCCTCGCCGCGGTCCTACACGGGCGCACCGTCATCGCGATCGCCCACCGCCTCTTCTCTGCGCACGACGCCGACCGGGTCGCCGTCGTCGAGGACGGCGTGATCTCCGAGTTCGGGTCCCACGAGGAGCTGGTCGCCGCCGACGGCTCCTACGCCGCCCTCTGGGACTCCTGGAACGGCCACCAGCGCGACTGACCTGCCCCCGACCCATCTGCCGCGGTGTTGTCGTGGCTGAGGACCCGGTTTACGAGGCATTCCGCCACCACAAGACCGCGGCAGACGCCAGAAGACCGCAGCAGACGGCACCCGTCGGGAGAGGGATGTCCGTAGGCTTCTCCTTCGGAATCCTGTTCACAGGTTCATTACGACTGTTGCGTCCGTCCCCCGTGGTCGGTTTAGATCACTGAAACCGTTGGAGGAGCCTGCCAGTGACGACTGCCCCCGTCCATGCCGAACCAGATTCGCCGGAGGTGGCCCCGACCGACGCCGTCCAGCTCACCCGGGTCAGCAAGTTCTACGGCGACGTGGTCGCCGTCGACGACATCACCCTGACCGTGCGCAGCGGAGAGTTCCTCTCCCTGCTCGGTCCATCGGGGTGTGGCAAGACCACGACGCTGCGGATGATCGCCGGCTTCGAGCATCCGGACACCGGCGACATCGAGGTCGCGGGCAAGAGCGTGCTCGGCGTGCCGCCGTACAAGCGCAACGTCAACACCGTCTTCCAGGCCTATGCGCTCTTCCCCCACATGTCGGTGGCGGAGAACGTCGCCTACGGCCTGCGCCAGGTCAAGACGCCCAAGGCCGAGATCCGCAACCGCGTCGCCGAGGCGCTCGATCTGGTGCAGATGCGCAGCTATGCCAACCGCGGCTCGACCCAGCTCTCCGGTGGGCAGCAGCAGCGGGTCGCGCTGGCGCGGGCGCTGGTGAACCGCCCCTCGGTGCTGCTGCTCGACGAGCCGCTCGGCGCCCTGGACCGGCAGCTGCGCGAAGAGATGCAGGTGGAGCTCAAGCTGCTGCAGACGCGACTCGGCATCAGCTTCGTCTTCGTCACCCACGACCAGAGCGAGGCGCTGGCGATGAGCGACCGGATCGCGATCATGCGCGACGGCCGCATCGAGCAGCTGGCCGACGCCGACACCATCTACTCCGCGCCCGCCTCGGCCTATGTGGCCGGTTTCGTTGGCCAGCAGAACTTCATCGACGGCCGCGCGACGGGGCGCGGGGCCGTGGACTCCGTGGTCGGCCCGATCCGATCGACCCGCGCCACCAGCACCGCGACCGGTGACCCGGTGCGCGTCGCCGTACGCCCCGAGTTCGTCGAGGTCACAGCGGCCCGCCCGGACGGAGCCACGGAGAACACCGTCGGCGGCATCGTGGTCGGGATCGCCCACCAGGGCGAGACCCGGCAGTTCCTGGTCGAGGTCGGCACCGAGCGACCGCTGTTGGTACGCCGACCAACGCCGACCGCGCCCGACCTCGCGACGGGAGACCAGGCCTGGTGCCACTGGAGCGCCGACCACGTCCACGTCTTCGCGGCCGACGAGCCAACGCCCCCACCGCCCGAAGACGAGCCCGTCCAGCACTGAGCCACCCACTGACCCCAGCACCACGAGGAGCAGACATGACCACCCCCGACCGCCCGTTGCGCGTCTTGGCCCACACCTCCCAGATCCCCCGGATCAAAGCGGAGCTCACCCGTCGACACTTCCTCGGGCTCGCCGCGGCCGTCGGCGGCTCCGGGCTGCTGGCTGCCTGCGGTGGTGGTGGGTCCCCCAGCGGCTCGAGCAGCAAGGTCACCGAGCCGATCGCCAGCGGAGGTCCGCTCGAGGACACCGTGACGATGTACTCCTGGGGCGACTACGACGCCCCCGAGGTGCTCAAGGCCTTCACCAAGAAGATCGGGCCGACCATCACCTCCGACTCCTTCAACTCCAACGAGGAGATGATCGCCAAGCTGGTCGCTGCCAAGGGCACGTCGGGCTACGACGTCGTCGTCCCGACCGGGCCGTACATCCCCCAGATGGTCGAGAACGGTCTGCTCGCCCCGCTCAACAAGGACCTGATCCCAAACCTCGAGCACATGGACCCCGCCTTCCTCGGCAGGGACTGGGACAAGAACAACGACTACTCGATCTGCAAGGCCTGGGGCACCACCGGCTTCATCTACGACAAGACCGTGATCAGCCGCGACCTGACCACCTGGGCCGACTTCCTCGACGCCGCGCAGAACGAAGCGAGCGGCAAGACCTCCGTCCTCGACGATCCCGGTGAGCTGACCGGCCTCTACTTCTGGGCCAACGACATCGACTGGAACACCACCGACGAGGGTGACCTGCAGGCGGCGGAGGACTTCTTGGTCGACAAGTTGGCCAAGCACATCTCGGCATTCGACTCCTACCCCGGCGGCCAGGCGATCCCGCAGAGCACGCAGACCCTGATGCAGGTCTACAACGGTGACGCCCGGATCGGCATCCTCAACAGCAAGGACCCCGACAAGTGGCAGTGGGTGCTAGGCGCCCCCAAGACCGAGCTCTGGATGGACAACTGGTCGATCGTCGCCGGCGCACCCCACCCGGAGGCCGCACATGCCTTCATCAACTTCGTGCTGACCCCGGAGAACCAGCTCGCCAACGTGGCCTACATCGGCTACCACACTGGCGCGAAGGACATCGAGCAGGCGGCCAAGGACGCGAAGCTGCCGCTGCTGGACATGGTCTTCTTCACCCCCGAGCAGCTCGACACGATGACCACCGGTGAGGTCAACGAGGCTCAGCAGCGCCACGTCGACATCTGGGACAAGGTCAAGGCGGCGGCCGGTGCCTGACCGCCGTACGCCGGGGGCGCCGCGCCGCTTGCGGGCCCCCGGCTTCGCGCTCGCCATCCCGGCCTGGGTGTGGCTGATCGCGTTTTTCGTCGTCCCGATCGGGACGATCGCGTGGTTCAGCTTCGGCTACAAGCCGGGGCTCTTCGGGACCCACGCCAACGACGTGCTCTCCCTGGACCGCTACCGCGAGGCGTTCTCCCCGACGTTCTTCACCACGTTCACCAACACCCTGCGGATCGGCATCACCGGGACCTTGATCTGTCTGCTGATCGGCCTGCCAGCGGCGTACTGGATGGCGGTCAAGGCTCCACCCCAGCGCCGTGGCCTCCTGCTGGCGTTGGTGATGGTGCCCTATTGGACCAACTTCTTGGTCCGCACGATCGGCTGGCAGGTGATCCTCGCGCCGCACGGCTGGGTCTCCGGCCTGCTGCAACGGCTGCAGTTCATCGACGAGCCGCTCGCCGTGCTCAACACCCGGACGGCGGTGCTGATCGGCGTCGTCTACAACTATCTGCCGCTGATGATCCTGCCGCTCTTCGTGGCCTTCGACCGAGTTGGCGAACCGCTGCGCGAGGCCAGCAAGGACCTCGGTGCCAACCGGTGGCGCACCTTCGTCCAGGTGACCCTCCCACTCGCGCGACCGGGGATCATCGCGGGGACGGCCCTCGTCTTCATCCCGCTGATGGGCGACTACGTCACCGCCACCGTGCTCGGTGGGGCGAAGGGCAACATGGTCGGCCAGTTGGTGGCCAGCCAGTTCCAGACCGCACAGAACTGGGCGCTCGGCTCGGCGATGGCGATGGTGCTGATCCTGGTCATCGCCGCCACCGTGGTCGTTATCGCGCTGCTGCTGTGGCTGGTTTCGTTGCCGCTGCGGTCCCGCCAGCGACTGGTGCTGGAGGAGGTGGCATGACCCCGCCAACCGCGGCCCCTGCCTCCGACGCGCCACCGCGCAACCCGCAGCCGCGCTCATGGACCGACCGGCTGCTCGCGGTCTGGGGCGTCCTCGTGTTGGCCTTCCTGTTCGCGCCGATCGTCGTGGTGGTGATCTACTCCTTCAACGAGGGCCGGCTGCTGATCGCTTGGGATCACTTCGGCTTCGGCTCCTACACCGGTCTGCTCGACCGCCCGGAGATCCGCCACTCGGTGCTCGTCTCGCTCCAAGTGGCCGTGTTGTCGGCGCTGGTCGCCACCCTGCTCGGCACCACCGCAGGGGTCGCCCTGGCGCGCCGCCCCGGCCGCTGGGTCGTCCTCTTCCTCGGCCTGCTGCTCCTCATCTCGGTCACCCCCGAGATCGTCGACGCGGTGTCGCTGCTGCCCTGGATGGTCTATCTCGGCCAGGACGCCGGGCTGGTCATCTTCAACAACGGTCTGGTGCGACTCGTGGTCGGCCACTCACTCTTCTCCACGGCCGTGGTCGCCTATCTGGTCCGAGCCCGCCTGGTCGGGCTGGACGAGAGTCTGGAGGAGGCCTCCGCGGACCTGTACGCCCTCCCGTGGCGCACCTTCCGCCAGATCACCGTGCCGTTGGCGATGCCGGCCGTGCTGGCCGGCTTCCTGCTGTCCTTCACCCTCAGCCTCGACAACACCATCGTGTCGGCCTTCGTGCAGGTGTCCGGCTCGACGCCATGGCCGGTCTATGTGCTGAGCTCGCTGCGCTCGGGCCTACGGCCGGAGATCGCCGCCATGTCCACGATCATGCTGCTGCTGACCCTGCTCGCCCTGACCCTGATGGCGATCGTGCTGCGCCGCGCCGGCGACTCCGCGACCGACATCGCCCGCAACATCGGAGGTTGAACGATGGTGGATCTGATCTTCTCCGGAGGCCCGGTCTTCACCGCCTCGGCGGTCCGGGAGCGGCCTACCGCCGTCGCGGTGACCGACGGCCGCATCGTCGCGGTCGGCCACGACGACGTGCTCGACCTGGCCGGGCCGGACACCGAGCGTGTCGACCTGACGGGACGGCTGCTGATGCCCGGCTTCCAGGACGTGCACGTGCATCCGGTCTTTGCCGGTGTCGACCTGCTGCGATGCGACCTGTCCGACCTCTTCTCCGCCGAGGACTGCCTGGCCCGCATCGGCGACTATGCCCGCGCCCACCCTGACCTGGAGTGGATCGTCGGCGGCGGCTGGTCGATGGCTGCCTTCCCCGGCGGCACCCCCACGGCCGAGGCTCTCGACGCGGTGGTCGGCGACCGGCCGGCGTACCTCCCCAATCGCGACGGCCACGGCGCCTGGGCCAGCTCGGCGGCACTGCGGCTGGCCGGGATCGATGCCGACACCCCTGACCCGATCGACGGCCGAATCGAACGCGACTCCACCGGCCGCCCCACCGGCACCCTGCACGAGGGCGCGATGGGGCTGGTGACCAAGCTGCTGCCGGCGACCACCGAGCAGGAAGCGTACGACGGCCTGCTGCTCGCCCAGTCGCAACTCCACGCGTGGGGCGTGACCAGCTGGCAGGACGCCATCATCGGCGACGTCGGCGACGGGGTGGACCCCGGGTCGGCGTACCTCCGCGCGGAGGCCGACGGAAAGCTGACCGGCCGCGTGGTCGGAGCCCTGTGGTGGGAGCGCGGCCGTGGCCTGGAGCAGATCCCCGAGCTCGTCGAGCGACGCCGACGGGACATGCGTGACCGGTTCCGGCCGACCAGCATCAAGATCATGGCCGACGGGGTGGCGGAGAACTACACCGCCGCGATGATCGAGCCCTACTGCGACGGACACGGCCACCCGACCGACAACTCGGGGATCTCGTTCGTGCCGCCAGAGGTGCTCCTTCCGGCCGCGGCCGCCCTCGACGCGGAGGGGTTCCAGCTGCACTTCCACGCGATCGGCGATCGCGCCGTCCGCGAGGCGCTGGACGCGGTCGAGCACGCCCTCACGGTGAACGGTCGCCGGGACGCGCGCCATCACGTCGCACACATCCAGGTCATCCATCCCGACGACATCGCCCGCTTCCGCGACCTCGGGGTGGCCGCCAACATGCAGACCCTCTGGGCAGCACTTGAGGCACAGATGGTCGAGCTGACGCTTCCCTTCCTCGGTGAGCCCCGAGGCTCCTGGCAGTACCCCTTCGGCGATCTGCACCGCTCCGGCGCCGTCCTCGCCGCGGGCAGCGACTGGGCCGTCTCTACCGCCGACCCGTGGCCGGCCCTCCATGTCGCCGTCAATCGCCAGGTCCCCGAGGAGCATCGCGAGGACGACGTCGAGCACCCGGTCTTCCTGCCCGACCAGCGCCTCGACCTCGGCACCGCGTTGACCGCCTACACCGCCGGCTCTGCCTACGTGAACCACCTCGACGACACCGGCACCATCCGTCCCGGCGCCCTCGCCGACCTCGTCGTCCTCGACCGCGACCCCTTCGCCGGACCCCCTGACCAGATCGGCTCCACCCGCGTCCTGCAGACCTTCGTCGACGGCCGCCGGGTGTTCGCGGCCGACGACGCCTGAGGTTCGGGGTTCAGCTGTCGGGCGGTGGGGCTGCTCGCCGAGTTGCCGGCGGTGTGGGGTTGCGGCCGACAGGGCTTCTGCGGGGAGAGGCGGTTGGGGGTCCGGGTTGGCGGCCGGGTTGCTTGTCGTTGGTGGTGCTGACCGACATGGCAGCAACGGGAGAGGTCGTGGGCGGCTGGCGTCACCGTCCGGGTTGCTGGTCGGCGGTGGTCCGCGTCCGGGCGGGGAGGGGTCGTCGATCGGGCGCAAACGACACGCCGCAGGGCGTTTCCGATGTCGTTTGCGTCCAATCGGCGGGGTGCGCAGCGACGGTCCTTGACGGCGGGAGACGGTCGGCTACCGCGCGGCCACCATTCACTCCATCCGACGAAGACACGATCCACACGTCACGAAGCGGATAGTGCGGGAAGCAACCGTCAGTCGAGCGTGACGTCCCCCAGCCCGGCGCCGGAGGCGAGCAGTTCGGCCAACCGGAGGCGCATCCGGTCGGCGACGGTCCAGGGGTCGATGGTGTTGATGTAGAGCTTGGTGCCGCCCTCGAAGCCGGCGGGGGTGGCGATGCGCCACTTCAGCACCACACGGAGGGGGGCGGGCAGCGGCACCGACGGGGGCTGGTGGTGCCACTCCTCGTTGGTCGGCACGTCCGCGCCCGTGGCCACGTGGACGGCATGGAGGAGATCGGAGAAGCCCCGCACAGCGGGCCCGGACAGCTCCCACGGCCGCCCGTCGGACCGCGCCCACACCACCACGGCCGGAGACTGGTGACCGATCCCGGCGACCGCGACGGCATGGTCGTTGTGGGCGATCACCAGACCCTGCTCGGCGGGATAGTCCAGTCCCCAGCGTCGATACAGATCAGGCTCGCGCGCCAGTCGAGGCAGCTGCCGCTCCAGGTCGGGGCCGAGCTCGTCGACGGCGACCAGCTGCTTGTGCAGATGCTCGAAGGAGGCGCCGGCCGGGCGCAACCAGTTCTGGAACGCCGCCACGAGCACGGCGTGCGGGTTGGCGTCGTACAGCCGCTGCATCGCGCGGATCGTGAGCGCGACGTACTGCTCGTGCTCCTCGACCGAGAGCGACCCCGAGCCGGCAAGCTGGTCGTCCAGCTCGGCGCCCGGTGTGAAGTGCCGGCGGGCGATGACCACGTCGTGGCAGCCGGCGAAGAACCGCATCGACAGTCGCGCCACGTCCGCGTCCTCGACCACGTCGAAGAGGGAGCGCAACAGTGCAAGCAGGTGAGCGCGGCCGGCCAGCTCGGAGAGGTACGCCGCCTGGTGGGCGACCGCCTCGGGCGAGGGCCGGTAGTCGTGGTTGGCCACCCAGTAGTCGTAGGACACGATCTCGAAGAGGTTCGGGATCAGTCGGAACTCCGCGGTCGTCTCGTGCAACTGCGAGGCGGGCACCTCAAGGAGCCGGTGCCAGCCGGCCAGATCCCTGACCAAGCGCTCCCGCTCAGGGGTCGTCTCGAGGTAGCGGCCCTCGCAGAAGGCGCAGTAGCGGCCGAGCTGGGTGGGGTCGATCCGGCCCGGTCGGTGATCTCGTGGCGGCGCGAGGGGTCGGTGGCCACGGCCGGGCACCGTCCACACCCGTGTGCCGGTGAACGGGTTGACCTGCTTCACGGTCCCGTCGTCCAGCCGCGCCAAGGGACGCAGCGGCTCGTCCGGAGGGACCGGCGGCGGTGGCGTCACCCGATCCATCCAACACCTGTCCCACCGAGGCAGGCTCCCCAGTGCCTGGTTGCTACCGTGCAGACAGCCGCCACGAGGATGGGACCCATGAAGCTCTCGCACCCGTTGATGTACTCCGGCAACCCGCGGGAGGCCGCCGACCAGGTGGCCGCGTTGGAGGGCGCCGGGCTGGACGGCGTCTGGGTCGCCGAGGCCTATGGCTTCGACTCGCCCACCCTGATGGGCTACCTCGCCGCCAAGACCGAGCGCCTCGAGATCGGGTCGGCGATCCTCAACATCTACTCGCGCACTCCGTCCGCGTTGCTCCAGACCGCCGCCGGGCTGGACAACGTCTCGGGCGGTCGCGCCATCCTCGGTCTGGGCGCCAGCGGCCCGCAGGTGATCGAGGGGTTCCACGGCGTCCCCTACGACAAGCCGGTCACCCGGACCCGTGAGATCGTCGACCTGATCCGCCGCGGCCTGCGCCGCGAGACGCTGACCCACCAGGGCACCTTCACCCTCCCGCTGCCACCCGATCAGGGCCTCGGGCTCGGCAAGCCGCTCAAGCTGCTCACCAAGCCGGAGCGATCTTCGGTGCCGATCTACATCGCGGCGCTGGGGAAGAAGAGCGTCGAGGGCGTGGCGTCGTACGCCGACGGCTGGCTGCCGTTCCTCTTCCATCCCGAGAAGGCCGACCAGGTCTGGGGAGCGGCGCTGCGCGCAGGCACGGCGAAGCGGCTCGACGGACTGGCACCTCTCGAGGTCTGTGCGGGTGGCATGGTCGCCATCGGCGAGGGTCCGGAGACCAAGGCGCTGCTCGACCTGGTCCGGCCGCTCTACGCGCTGTACGTCGGCGGGATGGGTGCCCGCGGCAAGAACTTCTACAACGACCTCGCCTGCGAGTACGGCTACGAGAAGGAGGCGAGGGAGATCCAGGACCTCTACCTCGGCGGCAACAAGCGCGACGCCGAGGCCGTGGTGCCCACGGAGTGGCTGGAAGCCGGCAATCTGGTCGGTCCCGCCTCCTACGTCCAGGAGCGGATCGCCGCGTTCGCCGAGGCCGGCGTGACCAACCTTCAGATCAGCCCGGTCGGAGAGGACCCGGCGGCGATCGTCGCCCAGGTCAAGGAATGGGTCTCCTGACCCGCGATGAGACTGCGTGAGCAGTTCGATCTCCAGGCGCACCGCGGCGGTCGCGGCCTGATCGTCGAGAGCATCCTGCCGACGTTCGCGAACGCCTTGACAGTCGGCGTGTCCACGCTCGAGTGCGACATCCACGTCAGCATCGACGGGGTGCCGATGGTCGTCCACGATCGGCGGCTGTCGGCGAAGCTGTACGACGACACGGAGCCCGCGGTGGAGGGCGATCCGTTCTTCCCGTACGTCGGCGGGCTGGTCACCGACTACTCCGTCGCGCAGCTGCGCACGATCGACGCGGGGTCGCACCACCGCCCCGAGCTGCCCGATGCCGCGCTGGTTCCGGGTGCTCGGATCCCGCTGTTGAGCGAGCTCTTCGACCTGGTCGCCGACCGTGGCGCCGACGAGGTCCGCTTCAACATCGAGACCAAATTTGACGCCGTGGCGCCCCACGAGACCGCCCCGCGCGAGCGGTTCGCGGAGACCATCGTCGCCGCGGCGCAGCAAGCCGGCCTGGTCGACAGGATCAGCGTGCAGAGCTTCGACTGGGAGGTGCTGCGTCAGGTCCGCCAACGCGAGCCGGGGCTGCAGTTGAACGTCCTGGCCGCGCCGAAGTATCTCGCCGTCGGACATGGCGGGCCCTCGCCGTGGCTCGGCGGGGTCGACCTCGACGACTTCCCCGACTTGGTGGCTGCCGTGGCCGCCGAACGGTTCGACGCCATCTCACCCGCGCACGGCTATCCCTTCGCCAGCGGCGTCACCGATCCGGCGTACCAGCCCTTCACCACGCCGGGGCTGATCGACCGCGCGCACGCCGAGGGCCTCCTGGTGATTCCCTACACGCTCAACGACCCGGCTACCGCCGCTGCCCTGATCGACCAGGGCGTGGACGGCCTGATCACCGACTTCCCCGACCGGATCCGAGCCGTGCTCGGCGGGCTGGGGCTGTCCCTCCCCCAGCCCCACCCAGGGGCACCCCCGGGGCAAACCCTGATGACTGATGTCGGTGCCATCTGATGAGGTAGAACCATGCATCGTCGAATCGCCGGCACTCTCACCGGCCCCATCACGAAGTGGATCGTCGCCGCGGCCGTCGTTTTCCTGGCCATCGGCCTGTCTGGGTTCGCGGCCAAGCTCACCTCCGCGCAGAGCAACGAGGCATCCTCCTGGTTGCCCGACAGCGCCGAGTCCACCCGCGCCCTGGACAAGATGACCCCCTTCCAGGACCCCAACGCTCTGGCGACGGTGATCGCCTACGAACGCTCCTCCGGACTCACTGAGGAGGACATGGCGACCGCCAAACAGCAGGCCGCCGAACTGGCCAAGCTCGACGGCGTCACCGGCCAGGTGATCGGACCGATCCCGTCACCGGATGGCAAGGCGATGCAGACCGTGGTCACCTTCGACTTCGGTGAGAACGGCTGGCAGGAGATGCCGGATGTGGTCGACAAGATCCATGAGATCGCACCCGAGTCCGACGGCCTGAAGGTCTACGTCACCGGGACCGGCGGCCAGGCCGCCGATCAGGCCGAGGTCTTCGAAGGCATCGACTCCACCCTCCTGTTCGCCACCATGGGTGTGGTCATCGTCATCTTGCTGATCACCTATCGCAGTCCTCTGCTCTGGCTGCTCCCGGTCATCTCGGCCGGATCGGCCCTGCTCATCGCTCAAGCGGTGGTCTACTTCCTCGCCAAGCACGGCGACCTGACCGTCAACGGGCAGAGCCAGGGCATCTTGACCGTCCTCGTCTTCGGCGCCGGCACCGACTACGCACTGCTGCTGGTGGCACGCTACCGGGAGGAGCTACGCCGCCACGAGAACCGGCACGAGGCGATGGCCTTCGCCCTGCACCGAGCCGCGCCGGCCATCATCGCCAGCGCATCGACGGTGATCTTGGGCATGCTCTGCCTGCTGCTCGCCGACATGAACTCCACCGCCGGCCTCGGACCGGTGGCGGCGATCGGTGTCGCGGTCGCGTTGCTGGTCATGCTGACCCTGCTGCCGGCCCTGCTGGTGATCTTCGGCCGCTGGATCTTCTGGCCCAAGCGACCGACCTTCGGTTCGCACGAGCCGACCAGCACCGGCATCTGGGCCAGGGTCGGCCAGTGGATCTCCCGGTTCCCCCGCCGCGTGTGGGTGGTGACCACCGTCCTGCTGGCGATCGCCTGCCTCGGCGTCTTCAAGCTGGACGCCACCGGGTTGACCACGGAGGACTCCTACACCAAGGACTTCGACTCCGTGGTCGGGCAGCAGATGCTCGCTGACCACGGGCTGGCCGACCAGTCCAACCCGGTGATGGTGGTCGCCAATGCCGACCATGCCGATCAGGTCGTCGATGCGATGACCGGGATCAAGGGCATCGACACGCCCAGCAAGCCGGTGGTGCTAGGCGACCTGGCCTTCATCACGGCGCCCATCCAGGGCGACGCCAGCTCGTCGACAGCATTCAAGACCGTCGACCGGGTCCGCGACGCGGTCCATGCCGTCGACGGGGCCGATGCACTGGTCAGCGGGAGCACCGCCATTCTCGACGACATCGAGCACGCCTCCGCTCGCGACAATCGCGTGGTGATCCCAGCCGTCTTGATCGTGGTGCTGCTGATCTTGGTGCTCCTGTTGCGGGCACTGGTCTCACCGGTGCTGTTGATCGCAACGGTGGTGCTCTCCTTCGGAGCCGCGATGGGGCTGTCGGCATTGCTGTTCCACTACGTCTTCGGCTTCGCCGGGGCCGACGCCTCGCTCCCCCTGTTCGTCTTCGTCTTCCTCGTCGCCTTGGGCATCGACTACAACATCTTCTTGATGACCCGGGTCCGCGAGGAGACGGCCGTGCGCGGCACCCGTCCAGGCGCCCTGGTGGCGCTGGGTGCGACCGGGGGTGTGATCACGTCGGCCGGCGTCGTGCTGGCTGCGACGTTCCTGGTGTTGTCCACCCTGCCGCTCGTGGCCTTCGTCGAGATCGGGGTGGCGGTGGCGCTCGGAGTGCTGCTCGACACGATCGTGGTGCGCTCGGTGCTGGTCACCGCGCTCAACCTCGACCTCGGCAGCAGGATCTGGTGGCCCAGCAAACTGGACCGTGGTCAGGAGGCGCCGCCACCGGCGAGCCAGGAGACGGTCTCCGCCAACGCCTGATCCCAGTCGGTCGCGGTCAGCCCGAACGTCTCGGCCGTTCGGGTCGCGTCCAGCACGAACGGGCGCTCGAACTGGTAGGCCGTCTCGTCCAGCTCGCGCACGGTCGCCGAAACGCGGGCGAGCAACTTGACGGGGTGAGGGACGCCTCGCACGGCCGGCTCGGGCCGGCCCGCGATCGCGGCAGCCTCCTTCGCCACCTCTCGCATCGTGCGGGGGGCCGCGGTCGGCACGTGCCAGGCACTCCCCCAGGAGCGATCGTCGGTGGCCAGTGTTGCGGCGAGCACACCGATGTCGTCGAGGTAGGTCCACGAGTGCGGCACGTCCGGAGCCCCGGTGATCAGCCACACGCCACGACCCGCGATCGCGCGTTTGATCACGAAGCTGTTGAGCAGGCTGACGCCCCCGCCCGCACCTGGCCCGAAGTAGTCGGAGGCACGCAGCTCGGTGGCCCGCAGCCTGCCGGCCTCGTGCGCCTGCAGGGCCTGCTGCCACATCTCGGCCCGAAGTCGACCCTTCATCCCTGTCGGGCGGAGCGCGGTGTCCTCGGTCATCGGGGCATCGACGTGGCCATAGCCGTAGAGGTTCGAGACGGTCACCAGGCCAGCGCCCGACTTCTCCGCGGCCGTCAACATCGCGGCGGCGACTGGCGGCCAGTCGCGCTCCCACGTGTAGTACTTGCTCGGGTTGACCGCGTTGACCAGGCTCTCCACGCCCTGGGCGAGGTCGGTCAGCGCGGCCGGATCGCTCGCGTCGACGGACGCGGCCCGCACGCCGTCGAGGTGAGGGTTCGTGCCCGAACGCGACGCCAGCGTGACCTGGTGACCACGCTCGACTAGGTGCCGGGCAGTTGCCCGACCGATGCCTCCGGCTCCGATGACGAGATGGTGTGCCATAACGGTCTCCTCCAGCCTGCCTACGTGCTTCTGCTCCAGTGGAATGCGAGAGCGGTGCTCTCATTTTCATTGGAGCATGTTGACAGCAGCGAAAGCAAGAGCGGTGCTCGCATTTGTGGCGACTGATCCCGTATCCTCCGTCACATGACCGCAGCGGGAGGGATCAGGGCCCGCAACCGGGCCGCGCTCGAGGCCGAGATCCTGCGGATCGGGCAGCAGCACCTGGCGACGTACGGCGCCGCCGGGCTCTCCCTGCGCGCGGTGGCCCGCGACCTCGAGATGGCCTCCTCCGCGGTCTACCGCTACGTGGCTAGTCGAGACGAGCTGCTGACGCGGCTGATCGTCGCGGCGTACGACGCCCTCGGCGACCATGTCGACGCGGCTCTCGCCACCGTGCCGCGACGATCCAGCCCCGCGCGCAGGTTTCGGATCATCGCCGCCGCCACCCGTGAGTGGGCGCTGGCCAATCCGCACGAGTACGCCCTCATCTACGGCTCCCCGGTGCCCGGCTATCACGCGCCCGCCGAGCGGACCGGGCCGGCTGGCACCCGCGTGCAGGCCCGGCTGGTCGTCCTGCTGCCCGAACTGTCCGGCGGCCGCCGGGAGACTGCGCGCGATCGGCGCGCCCTCGGCCACCTTCCCGAGACGATCCAGGCCGAGCTGCATCTCAGCAGTGGCGGCGACCAACTGATCGATGCGGGCACACTGCGTCGCGGTATGACGGCCTGGGCGCTGGTGACCGGCACGGTGAGCGCCGAGGTCTTCGAGCAGTTCGGTGCCGACACGATCCCGGACTGGCCGGCCTTCTTCGACGCCGCCGTGGACGACGCGCTCGCGCTCGTGACGAACCCCTAGCCTGGATCAGGCTTAGGGCCCAGCCAGGAATCACTCAGCCACCGGGGAAGTAGTCCTCGGCTTTCGGCTGCTGGCCGGGTCACGGCGCTCCTCCGAGACTGCATCCCGCCCCGTCTGCCGCGGTGCTGTAGTGGGTGAGTGCCCGGTATACGAGGCACTTTGCCACCACAGCACCGCGGGAGACGCAAGAAGACCGCGGCAGACGCCC
>JBDHZT010000035.1:0-34695 GCA_039811985.1 Nocardioidaceae bacterium
TCTCCGAGACACTGGCGCCCTGCCCGAGGACGTCTTGGATCGCGGAGTTCTCGGCGATCCCGTTGAGCGCCTCCTGGGAGAGGATCCCGAACATCAAGCCGCCCACGAGGGTGCCGATGGCCCAGCCGAGGGCGGTCCCGGCGTGTTGGCGGACGGCGAAGCCGAGCACACGCTGCTCGCCGGCCGACGCGCGAGCCGGGCCGGGCCTCGAGGGGAAGGCGCCACTGCCGAGATCCCGTCGGCTGTTGAGGGCGAATGCCACGCCGGTCAGGCAGACGCTGGCGCCCAGGGACAGCGCGAGCAGCCAGGGTCGAGGGCCATCGAAGGCGCGGACCTGCTCGGTCCAGCCGATCGGCGACAGGTAGGTGATCCAGGAGTCTCGGAGGTCGCCCACGCCGCGGACCAGGTAGGTCACGGCAAGGGTGGCGAGACTGACTCCGACGACCGTCCGGGCGTGCGAGACGACTTGGGCGACGAGAGCGGTCAGGGCAGCGAAGAACAGACCAAGCGCGGTGAGGCCAACGCCGTACGCCGCGGCGGATCCGAGCCGCGCTCCATAGGCCAACATGACGACCAGCCCACCGACTCCCACCGCCACGAGTGAGATGGTGAGGAGCAGGACCGCCGACGTGAGCGGTGCGGATCGACTCACGTGGCCCGCGCGGACCAGCTCGACCCGCCCACTCTCCTCCTCGGCCCTGGTCAACCTGTTGGCCAGGAGCAGCCCCATCAGGGGGAGACCGATGCCCGCCAGGAAGCCGAACTCGTAGTTGATCACTCCGGGCAGGGTGTCGATGCCGTACGGCGTCCCGTTGACGACCGCATAGGCGGTGCCGCCGGAGAACGCGGCGGCGTACTCCTTGACGGAGGCCGCCGTCGGGTAGAGCGAGCGTAGCGAGACTCCGGTGATCACTAAGAACCCGACCAGGCCGGTCGGCCAGGCGAGCAACGGACGCCATGAGGTGCGGAACTGGATCCGGGCCATGGTCGTCACGCCCCGACCGGTCCGACCGGACGGACCATCCAGCCGATGGATCGATCCCGCGGCCGTGGTCATACCGCATCCATCGTGTCGGCGTACTCGGCCAAGAAGAGCTCGTCGAGGGTCGGCGGATTCACCGTCAGGGACTGGATCCCACATGAGTGCAGGCGTCCGACCAGGGCGTCGAGGTGGTCGGCATCCACGCTGCAATGGAGCTGATGGCCGTCGGCGACCGTGACCAGGTCCACGTCGGCCACCCCGGGAGCGCCCTCGCTGAGCTGCGGATCCTGGCGGGTGACCGCGGTGATCCTGGTTCGGGTGGAGGAGCGCAGCTCGGCGAGGGTTCCTGTCACGACGCTCCGGCCAGCCCGGATGATGCTGACCCGGCTGGCCATCGCCTCGACCTCGTCGAGGAGATGACTGGAGAGGAGCACCGAGCAGCCCTCGGCGACTCGCTCTCGGACGGACTCCTGGAAGATGTTCTCCATCAGCGGGTCTAGCCCCGAAGTGGGCTCGTCGAGCACCAGCAGTTCGACATCGGCACAGAGTGCCGCCACCAGGGCGACCTTTTGGCGGTTGCCCTTGGAGTAGTCCCGCGAGCGCTTGGTCGGATCGAGCTGGAACCGCTCGATCAACGCGTCGCGGCGGTCCTCAGGGACACGTGCCTGCGTGGAGAGCAATAGGTCGAGGCACTGCCCGCCGGTCAACCCGGGCCAGAGGCTCACCTCGCCGGGGACGTAGGCGAGGCGGCGGCGTGAGGACACGCCGCGCGTCCACGGATCCTCGCCGAAGACCCGGATGGCTCCGGCGTCGGCGCGCACCAGCCCGAGCAGGATGCGCAGGGTCGTCGTCTTGCCGGCCCCGTTGGGGCCGAGGAAGCCGAGCACCTCGCCGGCTTCGACACTCAGGTCCAGCCCTCGGAGTGCGTGGGTCTGGCCGAAAGACTTCTCCAACCCGGTGATCTCGACTGTCGGCGGCGTAGGTCTCACCTGATTCTGTCAGTGACTGCCAATTGACAGTAACTGTATGCCAGAATGGTCGGACGGACAAGTGCTCGGAGGATGACCGCAGATGGATCAGGGCGAGGCTCCCGCGCCTGGTGACCGGCCGCCTAGTGAGGGGCTGTGGTCGCGCAAGCGGCTGGCGGCGATGCAGCGCGTCCAGCGGGTGGCGCTGGATCTCATCGAAGAGCGGGGATACGCCTCGGTCACGGTCGAGGAGGTCGCCCTCGCGGCAGAAGTCGCCCCGCGCAGTGTCTACCGCTACTTCGGCACCAAGGAAGGCATGGTCCTCTGGAACGAGACCGATCTGGCCCTCATCGAGGGGCTCGCCGCCGTCTTGCCTGAGGTTGGTTTGATGGCGGCCCTGCGCACGCTGGCGGACGCGGTCGACGGTGCGATGGAGGGCGAGGCGCTCGAGCTAGGCGTGCGCCAGCTTCGGCTCGCGCACCGCACCCCGGAGTTGCGCGCGCAGCTCGCCGTCGCCGTGACCGAGTACGCCGCCGAGCTCGGCCGCGCCCTCGCCGCGAGCCAGGGCAAGCCTCCCGACGACGAGGCCAGCCAGGTGGTCGCCGCTGCCGTGATGGCGGGCCTCACCACGGCGCTCGAGACGTGGTATCTCCGCGGTGCCCGCGAACCCATGGGCGCCCACATCCACGCAGCTCTCGACGCGCTGGGGGCACTCGGCGCCGAGGCCGGCGGTCGTGGGCCGGCCGGCGATTGACGTGCGGCGATAGTCCAGGAGGTGCCGTCGAGACTTCCTCACAGTTCTCGCAGATAGCAGAGCATGCGGTAGTCCTCGCCCGGCTGAATGTTGGTGAAGCCGTGCCGCTCGTAGAACCGACGGGTGTCGACATCGACCTCGTCGACATTGATGTGCATCTCGATCGCTCCTCGCGCGACCATCTCCGTGAGCGCACTGGTGAGCAACGTCGTGCCCACACCGCGGTCGCGTAGGTGTGGTCGGACGTAGAGCTCCTCGAGCTGTGCGAGCGGCCCGTCGCCGTACGGCGTGGGCCTCAGCGTCAAGAAGCCGAAGCCGACAGGCGCATGGTCGTCCACGGCCAGCACCACGAGAACGTCTTCCCGCTCCAGCAGATCTGCGAATCGAGCCGCCAACCTCGCGGCGGACGGTGTGGGCGATTCGAACTCGGTGTTGAAGTCGAAGAGGAGCCGGCCGACAACCTCCGCATCGGCTGTCGTCGCCCGCCGCACGGCCACACCGGCGGCTGGATCACGCGGCGGCGTCGGAGGGCTGCCTGGTGACAGGTCCCGGTCGGTCATGACGCCATCATCCGGCAGCGGGGAGTCGGATCCGGAACCTGCAGCCCGTGGTCGGCGAGAGATTCTCGACGGTCACCTCGCCGCGGTGGGCCTCGACGATGCCGCGCACGATCGCGAGCCCGAGTCCGGCCCGGCTGCCGTTCGCTGAGTCGGGCGTGCGGGCCGGTGTGCCCTGCCAGCCGATCTCGAAGACGCGAGCCATGTCCTCGACGGCGATTCCGCCACATTGGTCGACGACACAGAGATCGACGGCCCCCGCCACGGGCTCGGCATGGACCTGGACCGAGCCATCCTCGGGAGTGTGTCGGATGGCGTTCATGAGCAGGTTCGAGATCGCCCGGGAGAGCGCCGCCGGGTCGGCGGTGACCCGGATCCCGTCGGCCACTTCGCCGTCGAGGCGGATATTGCGGATGCGGGCCACCGGATCGGCGCTGGCGATGGCCTCGCTGACCAGGTCGCGGAGCAGCACCGACTCCAGTTGCGGGGTCACGACACCGGCATGGATCTTCGACAACTCGAAGAGGTCGTCCACCATCGTCGTCATGCGGTCCACGTCACGCCGCATCTGATGGAGATAGCGGGCGGGATCCGCAGCCAGACCGTCCTCCAGTGCCTCGGTCATCGCGCGCAGGCCGGCCAGGGGGGTACGCAGATCGTGGGACACCCAGGAGACCAGGTCACGGCGGGACTGGTCGAGGCGAAGCTCACGCTCGCGCGACTCGGTGAGCTCACGCTGGGTGTCGTGCAAGGCGGTGGTCAACGCGCGAATCTCACTCGGGCCCCGAGGTGGATCGAGCGAGGAGTCCGGCGAACCGAGCCGGCGGACGTTGGCACGGAGGTGAAGCGACCAACGGACAACGGCACCGCCCAACCCCAGCGCGACCACCAGAGAGACCACGGCTGCGGCGCTTCCGACGTAGATCGCGACGGTCAGGTCGTGGCCGGAGATGAACATCCGTTGGGTGACCGCAACCAGGCCGGCGTACGGCGCGGCCACCGCGACGACCGCAACAACGGCCAGCTGCCAGCGCAGTGACCGCTCCCGCAGCAACCAGCTCGCCAGCAGGCCGAGCAGGCCGACCACCAACGCACAACCGGCTGCGATGGCGATGATCTCGAGCTGGGCGGCAGCATTCATCGCGACTCCTCCCGCGCTTCCCAGAGGTAGCCGATGCCCCAGACCGTCTGCAACTGGGTCGGGTGGGTGGGATCGGCCTCGACCTTCTCGCGCAGCCTGCGGACGTGCACCGTCACCGTGGAGCGATCACCGATGGACCAGCCCCAGACGTCCTCGAGCAGCTGGTCGCGAGAGAACGTCACCCCCGGATGCGCCACCAGGTAGCGCAACAGGTCGTACTCGCGGGCGGTCAGAGTGAGCCGCTCGCCGGCGAGACGCACATTGCGACGCGGGTGGTCGATGATCAGATCACCGTCGACGAGCAGATCTGGAAGGCCAGGTTCGTCTTCCGCGGTGCGGCGCAGCACCGACTCGACCCGCAAGGCCAACTCGCGCGGACTGAAGGGCTTGCTCACGTAGTCATCGGCACCCAGCTCCAGGCCGACCACACGGTCGACCTCGCTGCCGAGGGCGGTGAGCATGATGATCGGCACCTGCCGCGTCTCGCGGATCCGACGACAGACCTCGAGCCCGTCGATCCCGGGCAGCATCACGTCGAGCACGACCAGATCCGCAGGTTGTCGGGCCATCGCCCGGATGGCCTCCTCGCCATCGCTAGCCTCGAGCACTTCGTGCCGATTGGCGCGCAGGTAGGCGACGACGACCTCCCGCACCGTCGGGTCGTCATCGACGACGAGCACGTTCGCCACGACCACCTCCGTGTTCTCCTCGCGAGCGTACGGCGACCGAGGCGACGGCCGCACCGACGACGATGACGCCGGCCACGATCAGCCAGCCGGTCGCGTAGTCACGATCGAGCAAGGTCGGGTTGTCGGAGCGGCGTCCCCACCCGCCCAGGACAGGGATGGCGAGCACCGTCAGCGACCCGAGAACGATGCCGGCGACCGCGACCGACCCCTGCGCCCACCCGGGCAAGACCCGGCCGGCAAGCCAGGCCAGCGCGATCACCACCGGCGCGAGGAGGAAGTCGTGGACGACCACGCCGCCGACGAGCCAGGTCACCGCCGAGCCGAGCTGGGGGAGGGCGGAGCCGGTGAGCAGGAGGGCCGCGCCGTAGGCCATGAACACGGCGCCGATGGCGCAGAGCAGAGCGCGACCGGGGAGTCGGGACACGATCGGATCGCGGCCCTTCATGGACGCGCCTCCAAACCGGTGACCCACTTGGTCTGCAGCACGCCGGGACGGTTCGGCGCGATGATTCGGGCTGGGTATCCGTGGTCGAGCGAGAGTGACTCGCCGTTGAGGGCGAGAGCCAACAGAGTGTCGCCGTCGTCGGCGAAGTTGCCCTGGAGAAGCGTCCGAGCGTAGCTGCCGTGGCGTTGTAGAGAGACCACCACGACGTCGGAGCCACGCGGTGCCTCGACGAGGTCGAGCAGGTCCCGGATCCGGACCCCGGTCCAGGTCGCCGCTGCGCTCCACCCCTCGACACAGGCGATCGGCAGGCTGCGAGTCCGCTGGCTCATCCCCTCCAGATCGGCCCGGGTCAGCTCGACGGCGTGGGAACCACATCGCACGCGGAGCCGATAGGTGTCCCCGACGTCCGCGGCGACGACTCCGGCTGCCACCGCGCTGCGGTTCACCGGGACACCCTGCGGGCCATCGCCGGTGCGCACAGCGAAGACCGAGAGTCGTCGGAGGCCGGGCACGGTGGCACCGGCGGTGACGAGGACCGCAGCGGCGGCCGATGCCCAGGTGGCCCGGAGCAGCGTGCGCCGGGAGATCGGGCCGGGAGATGTCGCCGATGGTCGGTCGCGGGTCGAGTCATCGACGGGCGAGCCGAGGGCGTCACGAATGATCGGCAGCTTCACCGCCACGTGCACGACCAGCGCGCCGATCGTCAGCCAGGCGATCGCATAGTGGGTGCGTCGGAAGGAGAAGGCCCACGGATACCACTGTGCGGAGTTGGCGAGCCCCGAGGCGAGCTGGAAGACCGCGCCGGCCACCAGCGCTGCGATCGAGCCCCGCTCGAGTCCGGTGAGGATCTGTGCCGGCCGCGTCCGAGGCAGTGCGGCGAACAGCTTGGGATAGACCGTCCATAGCTTGAGGAGCAGAAGCGGCACTGCTGCTGTCCCGGCGGCTACGTGCAGACCCTGGGTGACTCGATATCCCCAGCTCGGCCAGGTCGGGAACGGCACCGGCTGGTGGGTGGCCCGGGCGTAGTGGCTGATTAGTCCGGTGATGAACGCGACCGAGAAGCAGACGCCGAGCCACAGCCCGACCCTGGCAGCGACGGCTGCGCTGCGCAGCCGTGAACGGAACCAGTCCTCTGCCGGCATCAAGGGCGGTCGTCGGATGGGCACCGTCAGCCTCCGGCCGCACTGGGTGCCTTGGCCAGTACGACGCACCAACGGCCGGCGAACCGCTCCGCCGTGGTCACCAGGAACCCGGCTGATCGAGCGACTGCGGTGATGTCGTCGACCCCCACCACCGCCCATCGGAAGGGTCGGCTGCGGCTCCCCTCGCACTCCAAGAGGGCCCAGAGCTGCCTGGCCGGCACGCCGGGACCGGCCAGTTCGACGACCGCGCGGCCATCGCGGCTAAGGAGGTCGGCGACTCGCCGCAGGAGCGAACCCGGGTCGCCGCCGATGCCGATGTTGCCGTCAGCCAGCAGTGCCGTGCACCATCGCCCCTCGGCCGGCAGCCGTCCGAACACGTCTCGACGCAGTGCCAGGGCTCCGCGTCGGTTCGTCTGATGCACGGCCTCGGCGACGATATCGATGCCGAGCACGACCTGACCTCGAGCGGCCAGGGCCTCAGCCATCCGACCGGGCCCGCATCCGATGTCGAGGGTCGGACCGTGACAGTGGCTGAGGAACTGCTGATCCTCGGCGTCCGCGACGCCCGACCAGCGGTGCATCGGGATCGGCTGCGGACGATCGTCCAGTCCCACCACCCGACAGGGGTCACCGCGCAGGGCCGTGGAGAACGCTGTCGTGAACGACGTCTCGACCCTCATCGGCCCGCCCATCGGTGAGCCATCCAGGCACGTCCGAACCGAGTGTGCGGTGCCAGAGCCGCCACCGCGTCGGCCGCAGTGAGGTCGTCGACGTCCTCGAGCTCGTCGACGGCGATGATCGAGAGGCCGCGCCGGAGCAGGGCCGCCTTGGTGCGACCGCCGGTGTGTGGTGTGGACATCGGCACGCTGCTCAGCACGGCGGCGGCTCGCGGATCGCGTAACCCGAGCAACCACCACCCACCGTCGGTGGCCGGCCCCAGCACCCCGTCGGCGCGGCGCAGCGCGGCCTCGGCGGCCCACAGCTCGGCCACCCCGACCTGCGGCGTGTCCATCCCAATCTGGAGCACCGGACCAGACATGGCGGCGTGGGCCGTTGCGAGACGATCACCGAAGGTGTCGCCGCGCTGACCTCGTACGGTCCATTGCGAGAGCGCCCGCCTGATCGACTCCCCGTGCACGGCACCAGCCAGCTCACCGGCCAGCGCGAGGCTGCATCGATGCGATCCGAACGCGGCAGCGCAGACCTCCAGGGTGTCCAGGAGCGCGAGCGCGGCCAGCTCGGCGGCCGCGGTCGGTCCGATCTCGGCCGCCAATCTGGTCTTGACCTGGCCCGGCACCGGCGCCTTCGCCATCACCAGAGCGGTCACCCGCGAATGATGTGTGGCCGAGGCGGGACGCGTGCTCACGCCAGCACTCGCCAGAAGTCGCGGGCCGCGCGGACGCTGCCGACCAGGGATCCCGAGACCTTCGACCGGGTTCCCTCGGTGCGCGGGAGGTAGGTGACGTCGTGCTCGACGAGCCTCCAGTCCGCGGCGACCGCTGCCTGGAGGAGCTCGATCGGATATCCGAACCGCCGGTCCTGGACGTCGAGAGTCAGCAGCGCCTGGCGACGGCAGACCCGGATGGCGGCGAGGTCACGCAACGGCAGTCCGATCCGTCGGCGAAGCAGCCAGACCGTCAACGCATTGCCAGCCCGAGCATGCCAGGGCCAGACGTTTGCACCGGCCGGGCGTCGACGTCCCACCGCTAGGTCCGCGGTGCCACGACGGACCTCCTCCAGCAACGGAAGCAAGTCCTCCGGATCGAACGAGCCGTCGGCGTCCATGAACGCGACGTACTCGGCGGTGGCGGCGAGGAGGCCGGCGTTGACGGCCGCGCCATAGCCCGGCTGGAGCTCGCTCACCACGTCGGCCCCGAGTCGCCGTGCGACGTCGCTGGTTTCGTCGGAGGAGCCGTTGTCGACCACGATCACCCGCATGCCCGACGGCACGAGGGGGAGGAGACCCTCCAGCGCCGCCGCCTCGTCGCGACAGGGAAGGATCAGGTCTGTGTCGATCACCCTGCCCACGCTAGGAGCCGTCAACGGGTTTCGGGGTGGTCGACTCCTTACGGACCGATGACGGATCCGCGGCCGCCCTCGAGGTCCTGCGTGCCCGACCTACGCTGCCATCGTGGTGGTCCGACGCGCACCCGTTCTCGCGCTCCTCGGCGCCTGCTCGCTGATCATCGCTGCGGTCCTGATCCCGGCCGTGACCGGGTGGGACGTGCACGCCAGAACCGGTTCCGGTCCGACCCTGCCGCCGTGGCACGGCTACCTTGATCCCAAGGTCGGTCCGGGCACAGCGGCTGCTCTGGCGATCGGGATCCTTGGGGTGTCCTTCGCCGCCCGCCTGGCCCGGACGCTGTCGTTCGGCGGCCTGCTCGGGGCGACGTACGTCGCCTCCCTCGCCTGGCTGCTGGCCCTCGCCCTCGTAGACGGGACGGCAGGGATCTCGCGGGTGCTCGGCAATCCGGATGAGTATCTGCCGACAGCCCGCCAGGTCGACGACGTCGGTGCGCTGCTGCGCGGCTACGTGGCGCGGGTTCCACTTGACAGCCCGGATCACTGGCCCACCCATGTGGCTGGGCATCCGCCCGGCATGCTGCTGTTCTTCGTCGGCCTGGTCCGCGTCGGTCTCGGCGGAGATCTCGCCGCCGGACTCGTGGTCACCTGCATCGCGGCGACCGTCGCGCCAGCGGTGCTGCTCACTCTGCGCATCCTGGGTGCAGAGCCGACCGCCAGGCGAGTTGCGCCGTTCCTCGTCCTGACGCCGGCCGCGGTCTACCTGGCCGTCTCCGCCGACGCGGTGATGACCGCGGTCTCGGCCTGGGCGATGGTGCTGCTCGCGCTCGGCGCGACCCGCGGCTGGTGGTGGTCGGTGCCGGCGGGGCTGCTCTTCGGCTTTCTGGTGATGATGTCCTACGGACTCGTGTTGTTCGGGATCGTCGCTCTCGCCATGTTGGTCGGCCTTTGGAGCTGGCGCCCGCTGCTGCCGTGCGCGGCGTCGGCACTCGCCGTGGTGGTTGCTTTCTCGGTGGTCGGATTCACCTGGTGGCAGGCGTTCCCGGTGTTGGTCGACCGCTACTGGGCGGGCATCGCCGCGGACCGGCCGGCGGCCTACTGGAGTTGGGCGAACCTCGCGCTGCTTCTGGCCACGGCCGGCCCCTTGGTGGCCTCCGGCTGCGCCGAGGTGCGGCGGCTCACCAGGGCACCGCGCGCACTGGTCTTGGGGGCGTGGCTCGCTGTCGGCATCGCCGCCGCCTCGTTGATGAGCAAGGCCGAGGTCGAGCGGATCTGGCTCCCGTTCATGCCCTGGCTGACCATCGGGATCGCGGCCCTTCCGGATCGCTGGCAGCGACCTGGCCTGGCCCTGCAGATCGTGGTGGCGCTCCTCCTCCAGCATCTGCTCTACACGAGCTGGTAGGCCGCGCGCAGGCTCAGCTCCTGAGCGGGGCGGTAGCGAAGGCGGGGATGCCCTGTTCCGGAGAGACCGAGGCCACGAAGCCGAGCTCGCTCTTGGCACGTTCTGGCGAGGCGACGACATGGCGCACGTCCCCGAGACGGTAGCGGCCGGTCACGACCGGTGCCGGACCGTTGCCTCGGGCCAACAGCTCGGCCACCTTGCGGATCGTGATCGGCCGGCCGGAGCAGACGTTGACCGCCGCAAACCCGGAGGACGAGACCGCTTCGACCGCGACCAGGTTCGCAGCTGCCACGTCGTCGACGTGGACGAAGTCCCTCACTTGGCCGCCGTCCTCGAAGACCTGGGGCGGGTCGCCCTGCTCCAAGGCGGACCGGAAGATCGCCGCCACCCCCGAGTAGGGCGTGTCTCTGGGCATGCCGGGGCCGTAGACGTTGTGGTAGCGCAGTGCGATCACTGCCGCACCAGTCTGGCGTGACCAGGCGGCGGCGTAGTGCTCCTGCGCGACCTTGCTCGCGGCGTAGGCGCTCCGTGGGGCGAGCCGGGCGGTCTCCGGCACCCGCTGCCAGTCCAAGATCGAGCCGCACTCCGGGCAGTGGTTCTCGAAGTCGCCGGCCTTCAGCGCCTCGACCGTGCGTACACCGGGGTGCTGGCGACCGTGTCGCACACAGGCGTAGCGGCCCTCGCCGTAGACCACCATCGATGAGGCCAGCACCAGCCTGCCGACTCTCGCGGTGTGCATCGCAGCCAGGAGCGCGCAGGTGCCCACATCGTTGTGTGAGGCGTAGATCGGGAGATCGGTCGCCGCACTACCCGAGCCCACCAGCGCGGCCTGATGACACACGACGTCCACACCATTCAAGAGGTCGATCCACTGCTGGGCGTCGCGCACGTCGAGTCGATGGATCCCCGGCGGCGCCGTGGCCTGGCGGTGCGCCTGGTCGAGCATGATGTCGACGCCGATGACCTCATGGCCCTGGCGGGTCAGGAGCCCATCCACTGCGGTGCCGATGAAGCCCGCGGCACCGGTCAACAGGACCTTCATGACCGGACCTTCATGGGAGTGGATAGGTGAGGTCGAGGCCGTCCGCCCAGGTCGAGCACGTGCAGCCGGTGGGATCGGGGAGGGCCGTGACGGCCACCGCGAGCAGGTGTCCGAGTCGGTCGAGGTTGGCCTGGAACTGCGCGAAGACCTCCTCCTGCCCGACGCCTCCGCCGGGGTCGTCGCCAGCGTCGGCGTCGGTGACCAGGGCCAACGGCGCGTAGCAGAGCCGAAGCTCCCGGGCCAGGACGGCCTCCGGGTGCCCGGTCATGTTGACCAAGCTCCACCCCGCGGCAGCGAACCACCTCGACTCGGCTCTCGTCGAGAAGCGCGGACCCTCGACGACCACCATCGTGCCGCCCGCGTGCACCGATGGGTCGGCGCCGACCAACGCCGCCGACACCCCTGGACAGTAGGGGTCGGCGAACGGGACGTGCACCGCGCCAGAGTCGACGAAGGTCTGCCTGCGGCCGCTGGTGCGATCGACAAGTTGATCGGGGACCACCAGGTCACCGGGTGCGACCCGGTCGCCGAGCCCGCCCACCGCACACGGCGCTAGCACTTGCCGAACCCCGAGTGAGGCGAGCGCCCACAGATTCGCCCGATAGTTGATCGCGTGTGGCGGATGCTCGTGATGGCGACCGTGACGTGGCAGGAACGCCAGTGGTCTGCCCGCCAGCCGACCTAGGGAGATGGGTGCCGACGGGTCGCCGTACGGCGTCTTCACCACCTGATCGGTGGCGTCGTCGAGGAACTCGTAGAAGCCAGTGCCGCCGATCACCGCGACCTCGGCAGGGATGGACATGTGGTCACTCTCGCAGGCATCCCGCCGCCACGTGCCAGGCGAGGCTGATGGTTCCTCACCTCGTAAGGACCGCCACCTCGGAAGGATCGCCAATCTCGATGCGACTCACCGAATCAGTGGCCCAGGAACGGCGCCATCAACTTCGCGGTAAGGCTCTCATGCCGGGTGATCTGCTCCTCGGCATCCGCGAACGTCATCGCGTGCAGACCGGAGTTGATGCCCAGCCAGCGCAGCGGCTCCGGCTCCCAGGCGGGCGAGTGGTGGTTGACCCACGGGAGTCGGGTGAGCTCGGTGTCGCGGCCGAGCACGAGATCGGTGAGGGTTCGTCCCGACAGGTTGGTGGTGCCGACGCCATCGCCGACGTACCCCCCGGCCCAGCCGATCCTGGTCGCGGGGTCGAGCCCGACCGAGGCGCACCAGTCCCGCGGCACGCCGAGCGCACCGCCCCAGGCATGGGTGAAACGCGTGCCGCGCAGCACCGGGAACAGATTGAGGAGCGTCTGGTGGAGGGAGGCAAACACGCGCTCGTCGCGTTCGTGTCGGGCGTCGATGTTCGACCCGAAGTGGTACGGCGCACCGCGGCCGCCGAACGCCAGCCGGTCGTCGGCGGTGCGTTGGCCGTAGATGATCAAGTGGCGGAAGTCGGAGAAAGTCTCCCGCCGGCGTAGACCGATCCGGTCCCAGACCTCGGCGGGCAACGGCTCGGAGGCGATCATCAAGGAGTAGACCGGCACCAGTGCCCGCGTGAGGCCGGTCAGGCTGGCGGTGTAGCCCTCGGTGGCGCGCAGGATGGTCTCCGTGCGCACGGTGCCCGATTCGGTGCGCACCATCCCCGGCTCGATGGCCAGCACGCGGGTCTGCTCGAAGATCTGCACGCCGCGTCGTTCGACGGCGTCGGCCAGTCCGCGCACCAGCTTGGCCGGATGGATCGCCGCACAGTGCGGCGTGTAGGTGGCTCCGAGGGTGTTGCTGGCGCTCAGCACCTCGTCGGCTTGGGTCGCGTCGAGGAGTCGTAGGTCGTCCTCGCTCTGACCCCAGGTGCGAGCGGCGGCCACCTCGTCCTCGGCGCGGTGCAGCTCTGTGGCGGTGCGGGCGAGCACGATGGTCCCGCCCTTGGCGTAGTCACCGTCGATGCCCTCGTCGTGGACCACGCGACCAACCTCGTCGACGGTCTCGCACATGGCCCGATGCTGTGCCATCACCGACTCGCGGGTCGCCCCGGGCAGGCGCAACAACTTGTCGGGCGAAGCCGGGAAGAGCGCCGAGCACCAGCCTCCGTTGCGTCCCGACGCCCCGAAGCCGGCAACCTCGCGCTCGAGTACGGCGATGCGCAGGGCCGGCTCGGCCTGGGCCAGGTAGTACGCCGTCCACAGGCCGGTGAAGCCTGCACCCACAATGGCCACGTCGACGTCCAGATCGCCTGGCAGAGCCGGGCGGGGCGTCCAGTCCAACGAGGGGTGCGAGTGCCACCAGGACAGCTCGGCGTACGGGCGGTTCAGCGCACACCCCACGAGTAGGTCTGCTTCTTCAGCTTCAGGTACATGAAGGACTGGGTCGACTCCACCCCGGGGATCGTGCGGATCCGATCCGAGAGCAGCTCCAGCAGATGTTCGTCGCTCTCGCAGACGGCCTCGACCAGGAGGTCGAAGGTTCCGGCGGTGACCACCACATAGTCGACCTCGTCGAGCGCCGCGATCTGGTCGGCCACCTCCTCGATCGGACCGCGCACTCGGATTCCCACCATCGCCTGTCGGGCGAAGCCGAGCTCCATCGGATCGGTGACCGCGACGACCTGCATGACGCCTGAGTCGATCAGGCGTTGCACCCGTTGTCGGACGGCGGCCTCGGACAGACCGACGACCTTGCCGATGGCCGCATAGGACCGGCGACCGTCCTGCTGGAGTTGCTCGATGATCGCCTTCGACAGATCGTCGAGGGCGGCGGGTGAGCGGCCGGACCGAGGTGTGCTGTTCACCAGAGAAGAGTGGCAGGCGCCAGCACAATGGTCAAAGGGTCCCCCCGCCGCGGAGGGTCTGGCGGATTCCGTTGATTTACAACCTTGCAACAAAGGAATCCCTTGTGATGAATGCCCTCACCATGACAGGCTGCCGAACACATCTGGTGTGAGGAGGACGTGCGTGGATGGCCCATCTGGTGGGAGCAGCCGACGAACGATGCTCAAGGGCGCGGGGGGTGTCGCTTTCGCCGGGCTCAGCCTCGCGGCGCTCAAACTCCCGTTCTTCGGGACCCAGAAGGCGGAGCAGGACCCGGCCGAGTGTCGGGCCAAAGATGTCTCGGAGACCGAGAAGAAGCTGATCGTCTCCAACTGGCCGGCCTACATCGACCCGATGAAGAAGACGAACTCGACACTGCAGGAGTTCCAGCGCCGCTACGGCATCGACGTCACCTACAACGACGACGTCAACGACAACCTCGAGTTCTACGCGAAGGTCAAGAACCAGCTCGGCTCGTGTCAGTCGGTCCAGCGCGACATCATGATCCTTACCGACTGGATGGCGGCGCGGATGATCGGCCTCGGCTGGATCCAGCCACTCGACCCCGCCGGGATCCCGAACGTCCACAAGAACCTCATCCCCGCGCTCCAGGGCGTGCAATGGGACCCGAAGCTGGAGTTCCACGTGCCCTGGCAGAGCGGCTTCACCGGCGTCGCCTACAACGCCGCGCACACCGACGAGGTCAAGAGCTTCTCCGAACTTCTCACCAGGCCCGACCTCAAGGGTCGCGTCACCTTGCTGACCGAGATGCGCGACACGATGGCCTTCATGCTCAAGGTGGTCGATGCAGATCCCGGGGACTTCAGCCAGACCGACTGGGAGAACGCCATCGATACCTTGGGCAAGGCGGTGCAGAGCGGGCAGATCAGAGCCTTCAACGGCAACGACTACCTCAACGACCTGGCGACGGGCAACATCCTCGCCTGCGAGGCCTGGTCGGGCGATGTGATCCAGGCCCAGTTCGACAACCCAGACATCAAGTGGGTGGTCCCCGAAGAGGGCCTGTCGCTGTGGAGCGACAACATGCTGGTGCCCAACCTGGCCACGCATCAGGCGAATGCCGAGAAGTGGATGAACTACTACTACGAGCCTGAAGTGGCCGCCAAGCTCGCTGCTTGGAACAACTACATCAGCCCGGTCAAGGGCGCCAAGGAGGCCATGGAGAAGCTCGACCCGAGCCTCGTAGACAACCAGCTGATCTTCCCTGACGACGAGACGCTGGCCAACACGTTCGCATTCATGCCGCTCGATGCCAAGCAGACCACGCAATACGAGAAGGACTGGGCCGATGTCCAAAGCGTCTGAGGAGACCACCACGACCGTCAGCGAGGGGGCCGACTTCGACGGCCTACGGATGCGTGCGCTGACCAAGGAGTTCGCCCGCTTCACCGCGGTCGACTCGCTCGACCTCGATGTGCCGAGGGGCTCGTTCTTCGCGCTCCTCGGTCCGTCCGGATGCGGCAAGACCACCACGCTCCGGATGGTGGCCGGCCTGGAGGAGCCCACGTCGGGCTCGATCACCCTCGCGGGCAAAGAGATCACCCGGGCCAAGCCCTATCAGCGGCCGGTCAACACGGTGTTCCAGAACTACGCGCTCTTCCCACACCTCGACATCTTCGAGAACGTCGCCTTCGGGCTGCGCCGACGCAAGGTCGGCGATGTCGACAGCCAGGTGACCGCGATGCTCGACCTGGTCGAATTGGGCAGCCAGGCCCGCAAGAAGCCCGCCCAGCTCTCCGGCGGCCAGCAGCAGCGGGTGGCGCTCGCGCGTGCCCTGATCAACCACCCCGAGGTGCTGCTGCTCGACGAGCCCCTGGGTGCCCTCGACCTCAAGCTGCGTCGGTCGATGCAGATCGAGCTGAAGCGGATCCAGACCGACGTGGGGCTGACCTTCATCCACGTCACCCACGACCAGGAGGAGGCCATGACGATGGCCGACACGGTCGCGGTGATGAACCACGGCATCATCGAGCAGATGGGCGCCCCGGCGGACCTCTACGAGAACCCGACGACCACCTTCGTCGCCAACTTCCTGGGTCAGTCCAACCTGATCGAGGGCCGCATCAAGGGTCGCGACGGCGGCTTGGTGCGAGTGGACATGCACGGCATCGACGTCTCGATCCCCGCGGCCCGTGCACACACCGAGGGCGACCTCGGCTGGATCGGGATCCGTCCCGAGAAGGTGCTGATCGGGGACCCCGGCGAGGAGCTCGACGCTCCCGGCAACAGCATCCCGGGCGGCGTGGTGACCGATGTCAGCTTCGTCGGCGTCAGCACGGCGTACCTCGTGAAGATGCCGTGGGGCCAAGAGCTCCAGGTGTTCCAGCAGAACACGGGCCACCGGCGGCTCTACAGCACCGGCGAGCCGGTCGAGCTGTCCTGGCGCCCAGACTATGCCTTCCTGCTCGACCACGCCCAAGACGCCGACGCGGGGGCACAGAAGAAGGACGAGCTGTGAGCGACACCGTTCGCCGCAAGGGGCGCACCGGCTATCTGCTGATGCTGCCGGGCGTGATCTGGCTGCTCATCTTCTTCCTGATCCCGTTCTACTCCCTGGTGGCGGCGAGCCTCTACGACCCGTCCGGGTCCGACATCGACGGCTACCAGATGACCTACCACTGGGGGAACTACTGGGATGCCCTGGTGCAGTACGGCAAGCCGGACGGCTGGGCGCCGGCCGACTGGAGCCCGCTGATCAGGTCGTTGGTGTACGGCGGTCTGGCGACGTTCTTCTGTCTGATCCTGGGCTACGTGCTCGCCTACGCCATCGCGTTCAAGGCAGGCCGCTGGAAGAACCTGATGCTGGTCTTGGTGATCGCGCCCTTCTTCACCAGCTTCCTGATCCGGACGCTGTCGTGGAAGCTGCTGCTCGCCGACGATGGCTGGATCGTCAACACCTTGCAGTTCCTGCACATCCTCGGCTCGGACGGGCACCTGCTGGCGACCCCGGTCGCGGTCGTGACCGGACTGACCTACAACTTCTTGCCGTTCATGGTGCTGCCGCTGTTCGCCAGCATCGACAAGATCGACTATCGCCTGATCGAAGCCTCCAACGACCTCTACGCCAACCCGCTGGTCGGCTTCTTCAAGGTGACCTGGCCGCTGTCGCTTCCGGGCGTCGTGTCGGGCACGCTGCTCACCTTCATCCCCGCGGTCGGTGACTACATCAACGCCGAGCTGCTGGGCAGCACCAGCACCAGGATGATCGGCTCGGTGATCCAGAGTCTGTTCACCGAGGCCAACGACTACCCGGCGGCGAGCGCGCTGTCGGTGATGCTGATGATCCTGATCATCGGCATGGTGTTGCTCTACGTCCGCCGGGCCGGGACGGAGGAACTGCTGTGAGGTGGCTGCGCGAGCGCATCGTCTTGATCCTCGGGCTGGCGGTGCTGGTCTACACGTTCATCCCGATCGGGGTGGTCGTGCTGATGAGCTTCAACAAGCCCAAGAGCGAGCAGTCCAAGCTCTACCGCTTCGAGGCCTTCACCCTGGACAACTGGCTGCACCCGTGCAACGACCCCAGCATGTGCGCTGCGCTCGGTCGAAGCATCTCGATCGGGCTGCTCGCCACGCTGGTTGCCACCATCTTGGGCACGCTGCTGGCCTTCGCGCTGGTGCGGCACGACTTCGCTGGCCGCTCGATGATGAACCTGCTCATCTTCATGCCGATGGCCTCGCCCGAGATCGTGATGGGCTCCTCGTTGCTGGCGCTCTTCGTGGCAGCGGGTTTCGCCGGACAGCTGGGTTTCTGGACGATCCTGATCGCCCACATCATGTTCTGCCTGTCCTTCGTCGTCGTCACGGTCAGGGCACGATTGGCCGGCATGAACGACACGCTCGAGGCGGCCGCGATGGATCTCTATGCCACGCCCCGGGAGACCTTCTGGAAGGTGACCTTCCCGCTGGTCTTCCCAGGCATCCTGGGCGCCGCGTTGCTGGCGTTCTCGCTGTCGTTCGACGACTTCATCATCACCAACCTCAACGCGGGCAACACCACCACCTTCCCGATGTATGTCTGGGGTGTCTCTCGCAAGACGGTGCCGATGCAGGTCAACGTGATCGGCACCGTGATGCTGATCATCTCGATCGCGATCGTGTTGGGCGGGGAGTATCGCAACCGTCGCCAGGCCCGAGCGCTCGCGACCAACTGACCGGAGCGAGATGGATGTAGCAGCCGCGCTGGCCGAGGCTCGGCCCAGCGTTCTCTGGCTGGACGACCCAACACGTCCTGCCCCGCTCGAGCCGTTCCGCGGCCAGGTCACCACCGACCTGGCGGTCGTGGGCGGGGGCTACACCGGGCTGTGGACCGCCCTGCGCGCCAAGGAGCGCTACCCCGAGCTGGACGTCCACCTGCTGGAAGCAGGGGACTGCGGGTGGCAGGCATCGGGACGCAACGGAGGCTTCTGCGCTGCGTCGCTGACGCACGGGTTCTTCAACGGTCGGGAGCGGTGGCCCGACGAGCTGGCCGAGCTGGACCGGCTGGGCGCGGCGAACCTGGACGCGATCGAGGCCACCGTGGCCGAGCACGGGATCGACTGTCACTTCGAGCGCACGGGCGCCCTGGATGTCGCCACTCGACCGCACCAGGTCGAGGAGCTGGCCGAGGGCGCTGCCGAGATGCGTGAGGCGGGTCACGACATCGAGCTGCTGGACGCGGCCGCGACGCGTCGCCTGGTCGACTCGCCGACATACCTCGCGGGCCTGGTCGACCGGGAGGGCACCGCCTTGGTCGAACCGGCCCGGTTGGCCTGGGGGCTGCGGCGGGCGTGCCTCGACCGGGGGGTCGTCATCCACGAGCAGACCCTCGTCCGCGATCTCTCCGACGACGGCAAGCACCTCGAGCTGTCCACCGACTCCGGCACGCTGCGGGCGCGGTGGGTCGCGCTCGCCACGAACGCCTTCCCTCCGCTGCTACGACGGCTCCGGCTCTACACCGTGCCGGTCTACGACCACGTGCTCGCCACCGAGCCTCTCACCGACGAGCAGATGGCCGCCATCGGCTGGACCGGCCGAGAGGGAGTCGGCGACTCCGCCAACCTGTTCCACTACTACCGGCTCACTCGAGACAACCGGATCGTGTGGGGTGGATACGACGCCGTCTACCACTACGGCAGCAAGATCGCACCGGCGCTGGAGCAGAACGACCGCACCCACGAGCTGCTCGCCCGGCACTTCTTCGAGACCTTCCCCCAACTCGAAGACGTTCGCTTCAGCCACCGCTGGGGCGGCGTGATCGACACCTGCACGCGTTTCTCGGCGTTCTTCGGCACCGCCTATGCCGGCCGGGTCGCCTACGCGCTCGGTTACACCGGCCTCGGGGTCGGCGCCACCCGTTTCGGCGCCGACGTCATGCTCGACCTGCTCCAGGGCGAGGACACCGAGCGCACCCGCCTGGAGATGGTGCGCGAGCGCCCACTGCCCTTCCCCCCCGAGCCGGCCCGCGCCATCGGCATCAACCTGACTCGCTGGTCCCTCGGCCGTGCCGACGACCGCGCCGGCCGTCGTAACCTCTGGCTCCGCACACTCGACCGGATGGGCCTCGGCTTCGACTCCTAAGGCGCCTGGCAGCTCTGGCGGGTGGGCTCCGCCGTGGTCGCGGCTCGCTGCCGGGTGGCATCTGCCGCGGTCTTCTTGCGTCTGCCGCGGTGCTGTGGTGGCAAAGTGCCTCGTATGCCGGGTCCTAACCCACCACAGGACCGCAGGAGATGGGTCAGGGCCACCACAACGCCGCGGGCAGCGACTGATCAGAGCATCGTCCAGGCCTTGTCGAGGACGGCGCGCAGGATCTGCTCCATCTCGTCGAAGTGCTCCTGGTCGCAGATCAGCGGGGGAGCGAGCTGGATCACCGGGTCGCCCCGGTCGTCGGCGCGGCAGTAGAGCCCGGCGTCGTAGAGCGCCTTGGACAAGAAGCCTCGAAGCAACCGCTCGGACTCGTCGTCGTCGAAGGTCGTCTTGGTGGCCTTGTCCTTGACGAGCTCGATGCCGTAGAAGTAGCCGTCGCCGCGGACGTCGCCGACGATGGGCAGGTCCAGCAGCTTCTCGAGGGTGTTGCGGAAGGCGCTCTCGTTGGCACGCACGTGCTCGTTGATCTTCTCGTCCTCGAAGATCTGCAGGTTCTTCAGGCCGACCGCCGTCGACACCGGGTGGCCGCCGAAGGTGTAGCCGTGCAGGAAGGAGTTGTGTCCCTGGCGGAACGGCTCCATCAGCCGGTCGGAGGCGATCATCGCGCCGAGGGGGGAGTAGCCAGAGGTGAGGCCCTTGGCGCTGGTGATGATGTCGGGCTGATAGCCGTAGCGCTCGGCGCCGAACATGTGGCCGAGTCGGCCGTAGGCGCAGATCACCTCGTCGGAGACCATCAACACGTCGTACTCGTCACAGATCTCGCGGATCCGCTGGAAGTAGCCGGGCGGCGGCGGGAAGCAGCCACCGGAGTTCTGCACCGGCTCGAGGAAGATCGCGGCCACGGTGTCGGGGCCCTCGAACTCGATCACCTCAGCGACCCGGTCGGCAGCCCAACGGCCGAAGGCCTCCAGGTCATCGCCGTGCTCGGGGGCGCGGTAGAAGTTGGTGTTGGGCACGCGGAAGGTCGAGGGCACGAGCGGCTCGAACGGCGCCTTCATCTCCGGGATGCCGGTGATGGACAGCGCGCCCTGCGGGGTGCCGTGGTAGGCGATCGAGCGGCTGATCACCTTGTGCTTGGTCGGCTGGCCGGTGAGCTTGAAGTAGTGCTTGGCGAGCTTCCAGGCCGACTCCACCGCCTCGCCGCCACCGGTGGTGAAGAAGACGCGGTTGAGGTCGCCGGGAGCGTACGACGCCAGCTTCTCCGCCAACTCGATCGCCGTCGGATGGGCATAGGACCACAGCGGGTGGAAGGCCAGCGTGCTGGCTTGTGCCGCGGCGGCCTCGGCGAGGTCGGTGCGACCGTGCCCGAGCTGGTTGACGAAGAGTCCGGCGAGCCCGTCGAGGTAGCGACGCCCCTCCGCGTCCCAGATGTAGGCACCCTCGCCGCGCACGATGATGGGCATCTCGCCCTCTTCGTAGACCGAGTGTCGGGAGAAATGGAGCCAGAGATGGTCGCGGGCCGCAGTCTGCAGCCGGTCGCGCTCGACCGCATCGAGCATGTGGTCGGTGTCCATGAATATCGCCTCTTCGTCGCAGATGTGTCACCATCTTGCCCGGTCGAACCGCGGGCAGCAAGTGAATCCGTGGTGGCGTCCGGGCTGTGTTGCGGATTTCGTTGCGTGACGGCGCTATCGCTGGCCTGATAGGAATCTCCCATGACTCTTCGGGAGGAAACCATGGCCACCCTCTACCGCGGGGGCACGCTCTTCGACGGGCACCAGCATCGCGGCCGCGGCGCCGTCCTGGTCGAGGGCGGGCGGATCGTTGCCGTCGCAACCGAGGCCGAGGGCGATGCCGAGGCAACCGTCCGCGAGGCGGCCACCGGTCCGGTCGAGGTGGTCGACCTCGACGGCGGTCTGCTGGCCCCCGGCTTCATCGACGCGCACATCCATGCCGCCCAGGGCGGGCTGGAGCGGATCCGATGCGACCTGACTCAGGCGTCCAGCCGCGAGGGCTATCTGGACGTGATCCGGACCTATGCGGCCGAGAACCCGGATGTGGAGTGGATCCTCGGTGGGGGCTGGGCGATGGCTGAGTTCCCCGGGGGCACACCCACGGCAGCCGAGCTGGACCAGGTCGTGTCCGACCGGCCGGTGTTCTTCCCCAACCGCGACCACCACGGGGCGTGGGTCAACTCCCGGGCGCTCGAGCTCGCCGGCGTCGGCGCGCGCACGCCCGACCCCTCTGACGGGTACGCCGAGCGGGACGCCGATGGCCGCCCGACCGGCACCCTGCATGAGGGAGCGATGGAGCTGGTCGGCCGATTCGTTCCGTCGACCAGTGACGAGGAGTACGACCGTGCCCTGATGGCTGCCCAGACCTATCTGCACTCGGTCGGCGTCACCGGGTGGCAGGACGCCATCTTGGGCGACTACGCCGGCATCACCGACCCGTCCCCGGCCTACCTGCGGGCCGCGCGCAGCGGTGCGCTGGTGAGCCAGGTCGTCGGTGCGTTGTGGTGGGAGCGGGATCAAGGCGTCGAGCAGCTGCCCGGCCTGATCGAGCGGCGCGAGAGGTACGCCGTCGGCGCGCTCCGGGCGACGACGGTCAAGATCATGCAGGACGGCGTCTTGGAGAACCACACCGCGGCGCTCGAGACGCCGTACCTCGACAGGTGTGGCCACGCGACCAGCAACAGCGGGCACTCTTTCATCGAGGCTGGTGCGCTGCGGGAGGGCGTCGTCGCTCTCGCGGACGCGGGATTCCAGGTCCACGTGCATGCGATCGGAGACCGCGGTGTCCGGGAGGCACTCGACGCGTTCGAAGGCGCCCGCGATCACGGGCCCGGCGATCTCCGGCACCACATCGCCCACCTCCAGGTCGTCCACCCCGACGACGTCCCGCGTTTCGCACAGCTCGGCGTGGCCGCCAACATGCAGGCGCTGTGGGCCTGCTACGACGACCAGATGGTCGAGCTGACGATCCCGTTCCTCGGTGAGGAGCGGGCGGCCTGGCAGTATCCGTTCGGCGATCTGCACCGGGTGGGCGCCCCCCTCGCGATGGGCAGCGACTGGCCGGTGTCCCCGCCCCACCCGCTCGAGGCGATCCACGTGGCGGTGAACAGGACGGCGTACGGCGTGTCCGGCGTCGGCGGCGAGCGGCCGCTGCTGCCCGAACAAGCCCTGCCGCTGGAGGTCGCCTTCTCGGCCTACACTGCGGGCTCGGCCCGGGTGTGCCATCGCGACGATGCCGGTGTGATCCGTCCCGGCGCGGTCGCTGACCTGGTCCTGTTCGACCGGGATCCGTTCGCCGGGCCTACCGGCGAGATCGGCGGGACCCAGGTGCGCGCGACCTGGGTGGCCGGGCAGCAGGTCCACTAGATCGGCAAGACTGGAGCCAGTGCGAGCCGGCAGGGTCGCTCGCCGGGAGTGCGCGAAGAACTAGAACCGACAACAGGGAGCGGGAGGGCAAGGCATGGCGGACAAGGTGTTCCGGAACCTCATCAACGGTGAGGTCGTCGACGCTGCCTCCGGTGAGACCTACGACGTCATCGACCCGGTGACAGGCGAGGTCTACGCACAGGCGGCGATGTCCGGTGCCGAGGACGTCGACCGCGCCTACCAGGCGGCAGACGCAGCGTTCGAGAGCTGGGCCGACCTGGTCCCTCGGGACCGGCAGCGGGCGCTGCTCAAGATCGCCGAGGCCATCGAGGCGCGGATCGAGGAGATCAACGCGGTCGAGTGCAAGGACACCGGCAAGCCGTTGGCGCTGACCATGTCGGAGGAGATGCCCTACGCCTCCGATCACTTCCGCTTCTTCGCGGGTGCGGCGCGGCTCCTCGAGGGTCGTTCGGCGGGGGAGTACCTCCCCGACCACACGTCCTGGATCCGGCGCGAGCCGATCGGTGTCGTCGGTCAGGTTACGCCCTGGAACTACCCGCTGATGATGATGATCTGGAAGATCGCGCCCGCGCTGGCCGCCGGCAACACCATCGTGCTCAAGCCCAGCGACACCACGCCGGCGAGCTCGGTCCTGCTGGCCGAGCTGTGCCAGGAGTTCCTTCCCCCGGGCGTGCTCAACGTCGTCTGCGGCGACCGGGACACCGGCCGCGCCCTGGTCGCGCACAAGACCCCGCAGATGGTGGCGATCACCGGGTCTGTGCGAGCCGGCATGCAGGTCGCCGAGGCGGCCTCGGCAGATCTCAAGCGGGTCCACCTCGAGCTCGGCGGCAAGGCGCCGGTGATCGTCTTCGACGATGCCGACCTGGAGCGGGCTGCCGAGGGCATCGCCGGAGCGGGGCTGTTCAACGCTGGGCAGGACTGCACCGCCGCGACCCGGGTCCTGGCCGGGCCGGGCATCCACGACGAGTTCGTCGCCGCGCTCACCGAGGCAGCCAAAGAGCTGCCCACCGGCGCGCCCGACGATGAGGACACCTACTTCGGTCCGCTCAACAATCAGGCGCAGTTCGATCGGGTCGCGGGCATGGTGGACCGGCTGCCCGACCACGCCAGCGTCCAGACCGGCGGTGTGCGCAAGGGCGACCGGGGCTACTTCTACGAGCCCACCGTGCTCTCCGGGTTGCGCCAAGACGACGAGCAGATCCAGACCGAGATCTTCGGGCCGGTGATGACCGTGCAGAAGTTCACCGACGAGGCTGAAGCACTGCGCTGGGCCAACGGCGTGCAGTACGGCTTGGCGTCGAGCGTGTGGACCAGCGACCATGCCCGGGCACTGCGAATGTCGCGCAAGCTGGACTTCGGTGTGGTGTGGATCAACACCCACATCCCGTTCGTCTCCGAGATGCCGCACGGGGGCTTCAAACACTCCGGTTACGGCAAGGACCTGTCGATGTACGGCCTGGAGGACTACACGCGCATCAAGCACGTGATGTCCTACATCGGGGAGTAGACCATGCGCATCTTGGTGATCGGCGCCGGAGGAGTGGGCGCTGCGTTCGCGGCCATCGCTGCACGCCGTGACTTCTACGACGCTCTCGTGGTCGCCGACTACGACCTCGAGCGAGCAGAGGCCGCCGCGTCGATCGATGCACGGTTCTCCGCCGCACGAGTGGATGCCTCGTCCGCGGACTCGGTCGTCGCCCTGTGTCGAGAGCACGACATCACCCACGTGATGAACGCGGTGGATCCGCGGTTCGTGATGCCGATCTTCGACGGCGCGCTCGAGGCTGGCGCCGACTACCTCGACATGGCGATGTCACTGTCCGCGCCGCATCCCACCGCGCCGTACTCCGAGTGCGGCGTCAAGCTCGGCGACGAACAGTTCGCGAAGGCGGACGCTTGGGCCGATGCCGGCCGGCTGGCGTTGGTGGGCATCGGCGTCGAACCCGGACTGTCGGACGTCTTTGCGCGCTATGCCGCAGACCACGACTTCGCCGAGATCGACGAACTGGGCACGCGTGACGGTGCCAACCTGTCGGTGGACGGCTACGACTTCGCGCCGTCGTTCTCGATCTGGACCACCATCGAAGAGTGTCTCAACCCGCCGGTGATCTGGGAGAAGGACGGCGACGGCCCTGGTCGCTGGTTCACCACGGCGCCGTTCAGTGAGCCCGAGGTCTTCGACTTCCCCGAAGGCATCGGTCCGGTCGAGTGCGTCAACGTCGAGCACGAGGAGGTCCTCCTCATGCCTCGATGGGTGGACTGCAAGCGAGCCACCTTCAAGTACGGCCTCGGTGATGAGTTCATCGAGGTGCTCAAGGTGCTTCACAAGCTCGGGTTGGACCGCACCGAGAAGGTCACGGTCGGTGGCGTCGAGGTCTCGCCGCGAGACGTGGTGGCCGCCTGTCTGCCCAATCCGGCTGAGCTCGGCCCGCGGATGAAGGGCAAGACCTGCGCGGGACTCTGGGTGACCGGCACCGGCAAGGACGGCGCACCGCGGTCGACGTACTACTACCACGTGATCGACAACGAGTGGTCGATGGCGGAGTACGGCCACCAGTGCGTGGTGTGGCAGACCGCGGTCAACCCGGTCGTCGCGCTGGAGCTCGTGTCGCGCGGAGTGTGGACGGGTGTCGGCGTGCTCGGTCCCGAGGCCTTCGACGCGGTGCCCTTCCTCGATCTGCTCACCGAGTACGGCGCCCCGTGGGGCAAACGGGAGATGGGCTGAACCCGACCGCCGCCGGCGCGCCGGGCGAGTTTCGCCGTGGTCTCAAGTTCGCTGCCGGGTTGCTGGTCGTGGGTGGTGCTGACCGACAGGCACCTACGGCGGGTGAGCGCTCCTGTGGTTCTGCTCGGGGGCCGGGTTGCCGGTGCTGCCTGGCTCTCGGGTGCGGGGAGTGCGTCTGCCGCGGTCTTGTTGCGTCTGCCGCGGTCTTGTGGTGGCAAAGTGCCTCGTATTCCAGGTCCTCACCCACCACAGCACCGCGGGAGATGGGTCAGAGCCACCACAGCACCGCGGCAGACGGGGCGGGAAGCAGTTTCGGCCCAATCGGCGCTCCCGTCCCGGACAACGGTGCCGGTCTGGTCCCAGGGGTCACCCGGGTTGCTGCTTTCACAAGGTATGTCGTGATCCCTGCACTTACCGTGCGTCATTCACCGAGGTAAGTGCAGGCATCTCGACATACCTTGTGAAAACGGTGACCAGAGTGACCACCAGCGACCAGCAACCCGGCAAGAGACCCGAACCGCCGCCTCCCCGCGTCGCTGAGCTGTCGGCGAGCACCCCAGGGACCAGCAACCCGGACGGCAGCCGGAGCTGCTCGCAGAGGTGGAACCGAGCCGCGGCAGTGAGGCGTACGTCATGGCCGCGCGGGCCACGGCGCACGATGATAGAGGTATGACCGGCGCAGCCGTCACCGTCGAGGCGTCGACGCTGCCCGCGGCGGACGTCGTGACCGCCGCGCGGACGGACCCGAGCACGGGCCTGACCGCGGAGGAGGCCGCTCGCCGGCTCGCCCAGAACGGTCGCAACGAGCTGCTGACCGCCCCACCTGAGCCGTGGTGGCGAACGCTGGCCAGACAGTTCCAGGATCCGCTGGTCTACTTGCTCGGCGTCGCCATCGTGATCTCTGCCGCGGCCTGGGTCGCCGAAGGTGCGCACGGCGTGCCCGTGGACGCCCTGGTGATCGGCGCGATCGTGGTGGCCAACGCGCTGATCGGCTACGTGCAACAGGCCAAGGTCGCCGATGCCGTCGCCGCGCTGGCCACGCTGACCGCGGCCACCTCGGTGGTCGTGCGCGACGGCGAGCTGGTCGATCTGCCGTCGGCCGAGCTCGTCCTCGGAGACCTTCTCGTGCTCACCGAAGGCGACAGTGTGGGCGCCGACGCCCGAGTGCTGAGCGCGGTTGGCCTGGCCGTCCATGAGGCGTCTCTGACCGGCGAGTCGGTCCCCGTCGAGAAGTCCGCGGAGCGGCTGCCGAGCCAGGTCCCCGTGGCGGACCGGTGCGACATGGTGTTCAAGGGCACGGCGGTCGCCCGGGGCAGCGGCCGAGCAGTGGTGACGGCGACCGGCATGGCGACCGAGATGGGTGCGATCGCCGAACTCCTCGGGCGCACGGAGGCGGAGCCCAGTCCGTTGCAGCGCGAACTCGGCCGGGTGTCGCGGGCGCTCGGTGTCGCCGTGGTGGCGATCGCGATCGTGGTGATGGCCGCGTTGCTCGCTGTGGCAGGTGTGGACGACACCGCAGGTCTGGTCGCCGTACTCCTCCTCGGCGTCTCGCTGGCCGTCGCCGCGGTGCCCGAGGGACTGCCGGCGGTGCTGTCGTTGGTGTTGGCGCTCGGGGTCCGCTCGATGGCGCGGCGGCAGGCCATCATGAAGGCACTCACCGCGGTGGAGACGCTGGGATCCGCCTCGGTGGTGTGCTCGGACAAGACCGGCACCCTCACGCGCAACGAGATGACTGTCCAGTGCGTGCTGACGCCCTCCGGCATCGTCGATCTCGGCGGGACACCAACACCGTCAGCCGATGCCGCGGCCGCCGAGGCTGGCGGTGTGCTCGTGGGTGCGGCCGTGGCGAACAACGCGGTCCTGGGCAGGGGCGGGGACGCTCGCGGGGACCCGACCGAGGTCGCCCTGGCGGTCGCGGCGCGCCGTACGGCGGACCTGGGTGACCGGGTCGACGGGTTCACCCGTCTCGCCGAAGTCCCCTTCAGCTCCGAGCGCAAGCTGATGTCGGTGGTGGCCCGAGACGAGCAGTCGGGACGTCTCGTCCTGTTCACCAAGGGGGCACCCGACGTGCTCCTCGAGCGCTGCGTCGCCGCCCGTCGCGACGGCGACGTGGCGCCACTGGACGGCGAGCTTCGATCGGACCTGGTGGCCCGGATCGACCGACTCTCCGCGGAGGCCTATCGCGGCCTCGGTGTCGCGGCCCGTGAGATGTCTCCGGTCGAGAATGTCGACGTCGCGGCAGAGCGAGAACTGGTGTTCCTCGGCGTCGCCGGCCTGATCGATCCACCGCGCGACGAGGTCCCCCACGCTGTCCGAGAGGCACAGCGAGCGGGTGTTCGCGTCGTCATGATCACCGGCGACCACCCGGCCACGGCGCTGCGCATTGCGAGCGACCTGGGCATCGTCGGCCCAGGCGCCCGCGTGCTGACCGGGATCGCGTTGAGCGAGATGAGTGACGAGGAGCTCCGCACTGCCGTTCAGGAGGTGTCGGTCTACGCGCGGGTCAGCCCCGAGCACAAGCTGCGCATCGTGGAGGCGCTCCAGCGGCACGGTGGCGTCGTCGCGATGACGGGGGACGGGGTCAACGACGCACCTGCGCTCAAGAGGGCCGACATCGGTGTGGCCATGGGGATCACCGGCACCGAGGTCGCCAAAGAGGCCAGCACGATGATCCTCGGCGACGACAACTTCGCCACCATCATCGCGGCGGTTCGGCAGGGCAGGGTCATCTTCGACAACATCCGCAAGTTCCTGCGCTACCTGCTCTCCTCCAACATGGGTGAGGTCCTGACAGTGTTCTTCGGCGTGCTGCTCGCCGCGCCGCTCGGCCTGAGCGATGCCATCGGTCCAGGTGCCGTAGCGGTGCCGCTCCTGGCGACCCAGATCCTCTGGATCAACCTCGTCACCGACTCGGGGCCCGCGCTCGCGCTGGGTGTCGACCCCGAGATCGACGACGTGATGGCCCGACCACCGCGCAGCCCGGGGGAGCCGATCCTGGACCGCGCCATGTGGTTCCGGGTGTTGCTCGTCGGCGTCACCATGGCGCTGGTGGCTCTGGCTGCCATCGACCTGTCTCTACCCGGCGGGCTGCTCCCTGGGCGCGACTCGCTCGACGTGGCGCGGACCACGGGCTTCACGACCTTGGTTCTCGCCCAGCTGTTCAACGCGTTGAGCTCGCGCTCGCAGACCCAGAGCGCCCTGCGTGACGTCGGCTCGAATCGGTGGTTGTTGGGCGCGCTGCTGGTGGCCGCACTGCTGCAGGTGGCCGTCGTCGAGATCCCGGTGCTTCAGCAGGCGTTCGGCACCGCCTCGCTGGGGGTCATCCACTGGCTGTGGGCCGTCGGGCTAGCAGCCCTCGTGCTGGTGCCGGTCGAGATCGAGAAGGCGGTCAGGCGGTGGCGTCGAAGGCTGCCGCAACCACATCCATCGCCTCGCTGAGGAGCTCGTCGGGCATGGCGAGGGACGGCAGGAAGCGGAACACATTGCCCCAGGTGCCACAGGTCAGCGTCACCACGCCCTGCGAGTGGCAGTAGGCGTTGACAGCGGCCGCGCGTGCGGCATCGGGAGTGATGGTCCCGGGCTCGGTGAGCTCGATGGCCATCATCGCCCCGCGGCCACGAATGTCGCCGATGACGGGGTGGTCTACCTGGATCTGCTCCAATCGCGAACGCATGATCGACTCCAGTGCCCTGGCCCGGGCGGGCAGGTCCTGGCTCTTCATCGTCTCGATGGCGCCGAGCGCGGCCGCGCAAGCGATCGGGTTGCCGCCGTACGTGCCACCCAGGCCGCCGGGGTGGACGGCGTCCATGATCTCGGCTCGGCCGGTCACCGCAGCCAGCGGCAGGCCGCCGGCGATGCCCTTCGCCGTGGTCATCAGATCGGGCACAACGCCCTCGTGATCGACGGCGAACCACTCGCCGGTGCGGCAGAAACCGGACTGGATCTCGTCGGCGATGAAGACGATTCCGTTGTCTCGGCACCAGGCCGCGAGCACGGGCAAGAATCCCTCCGCCGGCACCACGAAGCCACCCTCGCCGAGGATCGGCTCGATGACCAGGCAGGCCAGGTTGTCCGCGCCCACCTGCTTGTCGAGCACGTCGATGGCCCGGCGGGCGGCGTCCTCGCCCTTGATGCCCGCGGTCTCCCGGAAGGGATAGGACATCGGCGCCCGGTAGACCTCGGATGCGAACGGTCCGAAGCCCTGCTTGTAGGGCATGTTCTTCGCCGTCATCGCCATGGTCAGGTTGGTACGGCCGTGGTAGGCGTGATCGAAGACCGCCACGGCGTCGCGCTTGGTGTGCACCCGGGCGATCTTGACGGCGTTCTCCACCGCCTCCGCGCCGGAGTTGAACAGCGCCGACTTCTTCGCGTGGTCGCCGGGGGTCACCTCGGCCAGCGCCTCCGCCACGTCGACGTAGCCGTCGTACGGCGTGACCATGAAACAGGTGTGTGTGAACCGGTGCACCTGGTCGCTCACCCGCTCGGCCACCGCGGTCGCGGCGTTTCCGACCGTGGTCACCGCGATGCCCGAACCCATGTCGATCAGTGAGTTGCCGTCGGCGTCGACCAGCACGCCCCCGCCACCGGCGACGATGAAGACGGGCAGCCCGGCCGCGACGCCGTCGGCGACGTACTGCTTCTTGCGGGCGAGTCGGGCCTGTGACTCCGGGCCGGGGATGTCGGTGACGAGGCGGCGCTGCTGGGGGAGGGCGGGGCCGCCGAGAGGTGCTTCGGTCATGGGGCGAGCCTAGGGCCAGGCACGGCGCGATACCACCGTGGGCCCCCGATATGGCAACGGAAACCGGACCGGGTGAGGCGGAGGAGCCCGGATCTCGTCGTCGCTCAGCCCGCGATGACCAAGACCGGGTTCGGTTCGACGGTCACTCCTACCCGGTCGCCCGGCGCGAGACGGATGGCGACGGCGCTCGCGACCTGGGCCATCAGGCGCTCGCCATCCGACATATCGAGATAGACCCGTGAGATCGACCCGAGGAAGTTCACGGACACCACGCTGGCGTTGGTGTGCGCAGTGCTGTCGGTGGTCAGGATCAGTGACTCTGGACGGACCATGGCCAAGCCGGCGCCTGAGGCCAGCGAACCCTCGATGACCGGCACCGGGGTGCCCAGCACCACGGCACTGCCGTCGGTCACCGTCGCAGGCATCTTGTTGTTCAACCCGACGAACTCGGCGACGAACCGGGTCGTGGGATTGTCGTAGAGCTCGGCCGGAGCCGCGATCTGCTCGAGCCGGCCCTGGTTCATGACACCGACGCGGTCGGCCACCGCCAGCGCCTCCTCCTGGTCGTGGGTGACGAACAGAGTGGTGATGCCGACCTCGAGTTGGACCCGCCGGATCTCGTCGCGCAGCTGGGCACGCACCTTGGCGTCCAGCGCCGATAGGGGCTCGTCGAGCAACAGCACCGATGGCTGGACCGCTAGCGCTCGGGCCAGGGCGACGCGCTGCTGCTGACCACCGGAGAGCTGGTGGGCGTAGCGGTTGCCGTGCTCGGAGAGACCGACCAGCTCCAACATCTCGGTGGCGCGCCCGTTACGGGCGCTCCTGTCCTGCCCCCGCATCTTCAGGCCGAAGGCGACGTTCTCCAGCACGGTCATGTGTGGAAAGAGGCTGTAGGCCTGGAACACCATGCCCATGTCACGCTTGCTGGCCGGGACGCCGGTGAGGTCCTTGCCTGCCACCGAGACGGACCCCGAGGTGGCGGCGTCGAGGCCGGCCAGGATCCGCAAGGCCGTGGTCTTCCCACACCCGGACGGGCCCAACAGCGCGACCAGTTCCCCGGGGGCGATGTGCAGGGTAAGTCCGTCGAGCGCGCGCACCGGGCCGTAGACGCGAGTCAGATCGGTCAGCTCGACCGCTACTCCATTGCCTGAGCGAGCCGTCTCTGTCACGCGGCACTCCCTTTCTTGGTACGGCGGTCCCGGCTGATGTAGGACAGCACCAGGAGCAGCAGGGCCACCAGCAGGATCGATGCCAACGCGCCTGCGACCGCAGCGCGAGCCTCCACCTTGTAGATGGCGGCGAGCTGGACGGGCATGGTCAGGTAGTTCAGCAGCGAGGCGAAGGTGAACTCACCCAGCACGAGCGCCACTGTGATGGTGGCCGCGGACAGCACGCCGGTCATGATGTTGGGCAGCACGATCCTGGCGAACACGGTGAGCCAGCTTGCACCCAGGGAGCGAGCCGCCTCGGACAAGGTGCGCACATCGATGGCCGCGAGGGCGGCGTCGATGGACCGATAGGCGAACGGCAGCACCAAGATCACGTACGGCAAGGTGAGTGCAAGGGGCGTGTCCCCGACGAAGTAGCTGACCCACGCCATCACGTTCTTGATGCCCACCACGATCACCAGCGCCGGGATCGCCAGTGGCAACAGGCAGAGGAACTCGATCAGCCGCGAGGCCCCGGGCACCCGGAGCCGGACCCAGATCATGGTGGGCACGAGCAGGATCACCATCACGACCGCGGTGAGCACCGCCAAGATGAGCGAGGTGACGATGGACTGACGGAGCGCCTCGTCGCGGACCAGCAACCCCCAGTCCGCCCACGTGCGCTCACCTGTGGCGGGCACCTTCGTGCTGAAGTCGAGCATCGCCACCAAGGGGAGGGCGAAGAACGCGGCGAACAGCACCAACATCACGGCGCGGAAGGCCTGGAACGAAAGCGAGCGCTTCACTGCAGCCACCTCGCCGTCCGCTTGAGATACCAGTTGTAGACCAGCATCACCACGGTCACCACGACGACCATCTCGAGCGCCAGCGCGAAGGCGAGGTTCTGCTGCCCCAGCACGACCTCGCTGGTCAGCGCCGCGCGGATCATCAGCGGCAGGATGGGCTGGCCCTGGCTGACCAGCACGGCTGCGGTGGCGTAGGCCGCGAAGGCGTTGGCGAACAGCAACAGGGCCGAGGCGAGGAACGGTGGAGTCAGCACCGGGACGCCCACCTCACGCCAGTAGCGCCAGGTGCTGGCCCCGAGGTTGGTGGCCGCCTCCCGCCACTGGGGACGCAGACCCTCTACAGCGGGCACGAAGACGATCACCATCAGCGGGATCTGGAAGTAGGTGTAGACGAGGATCAGGCCGGGCATGTCGTAGAGCCAGCCCGAGCCACCGAAGGTGTCCTTGCCGAGCGCGTCGCTGAGGAGGACGGTCAGCAGGCCGTTCGGCCCGACGGTCACCATCCAGGCGAAGGCGAGGGTCACGCCACCGAACTGGGCGAGCACGCCACAGACCGAGACTGTCGCGCGGCGCAGCAGTCCGTGTGGGTTGCCGGCCAGGATGAGGTAGGTCAGCAGTGCTCCCAGGGTGGCGCCGATCAGCGCCGTCGACGCCGACAACACGATGCTGTTCCAGGTCGCGTGCAGGACGGTGGCCGAGCCGAGCGTGCGCAGGTTGCTCAGCGAGAACCTGCCGTCCTCGAAGAAGCCACCGAGCACGACCGTGACCGTCGGCACGAGCAGAAAGACGGCGACATAGGCGAGGAACGGCAGCAGGGCGAGGGACGGGCCGACGGAGAACCGTCGGCCCGTCCCCGCCTTGGTAGTCACCGCGGGCTGGTCGACCGCCACCGGGTCAGCCGACCGCCTTGGCCCAGTTGTCAGCGAGGTAGCTCGCAGCCTTCTCCGTCTGCTCCACCGTCGGGATCACCGGCGTTCCGTCGACCGTCGGCAGCGCGTCCCAGAGCTTCTGGTCGATCGTGCCGGCCTCGGCCATGGCGTCACCGCGGACCGGGCGGGCACCGCCCTTGAGCCAGAGATTCTGACCCTCGTCACTAAACAGGAACTCCTGCCACAGTCTCGCGGCGGCCGGATGCGGTGCGTCGACGTTGATGGCCTGGTAGTAGTAGCCGGCCACGACCGCCTCGGGCGGGACCACGGTCTTCCAGGTAGGCACGTTCTTCGCGGCGGCAGCGCCGAGGTAGTCCCAGTCGATGACAACGGGTGTCTGGCCGGACTCGATGGTCGCCGAGTCCGGGTCCACCGGGAGGAAGTTGCCGGCGTCGTTGAGTTGCTTGAAGAAGTCCACGCCCGGGGCAATGTCGTCAGCCGAGCCGCCGTTCGCGATGGCGGCCATCATCACGCCGCTGAAGGCAGCGCCTGCCTGGGTCGGGTCGCCGTTGAGCGCGACCTTGCCCTTGAAGTCCGGACCCAAGAGGTCCTTGACCGACGTCACGTCGGGGACCTTGGCGGAGTCGTAGCCGATGGACATGTAGCCGCCGTAGTCGTTGACCCACAGGCCGTCGGCGTCCTTGAAGTCGGCCGGGATGTCGCCCCAGGTCTGGACCTGGTATGGCGCGAACAGGTCGGTGTTCGCCAGGGCGACCGACTGGCCGAGGTCGAACACGTCGGGAGCGCGGTCGGTCCCCTTGAGCTGTTTGGCGGCGTTGATCTCGTCCTGCGAGGCCGCGGTCGGCTGCTGGGAGTTGACCTTGATGTCGTACTTGTCCGAGAAGGCCTTGATGATCTCGCCATAGTTCGCCCAGTCCGGTGGCAGTGCGATCACGTTGAGTGTGCCTTCGTCCTGCGCGGCCGTGACCAGAGCATCCATACCGCCGAAGTCCTCGGCTGAGGTCGCGGCTGACGCGTCGACACCAGAGTCGGTCTTCTTGTCTGTGTCCTTCTCCGGCGGTGCACAGGCCCCGAGAACGAGGGCCGAGGCGGCGGCGAAGATGCCGATACTCATCCATCCAGAGCGCTTCATGACCTGCCTTTCGCAAAGAGGGCACCAGTGCCCAGGGCCGCGAAGGGACTTCGTGTGCCCACTCGCAACGTAGCCGAACTGGATGCAGGTGTGGCAGGCCGCCCCGGCAACAGTTTGGTGACTGTCAGGTGACGATCTGGTTCCTAACCAGACGATCGGACGAGCATCACACGGCCATGTGGTGGACGGAGCGGCGTCGTACCGGCAAGGTGGCCACCATGGGCAGCTACCGCGCGACGTACGACCGCTCCCTCGCCGACCCCGAAGGCTTCTGGGGCGAGGCCGCAGGCCTGGTGGACTGGATCAAGCGCCCTGAGCAGATCCTCGACGAC
>JBDHZT010000036.1:0-33292 GCA_039811985.1 Nocardioidaceae bacterium
GACCGCTCAGCGTGGCGACGGCTGCTGTTGGGTGATGCAGTGGACCCCGCCGCCGCGGGCGAAGAGCGGCCGCGCGTCGACCGTGACCACCGACCGCCCGGGATAGGCATCGCGGAGGATCGCGACGGCTTCGGCGTCGTGGGGGTCGTCGAAGGAGCAGGTGATGACGCCGTCGTTGACGACGAGGTGGTTGACGTAGGACCAGTCCACCCATCCCTCGGTGTCCCGCAGAGTGGCCGGGGCCGGGATGTCCACGACCTCGAAGCGGTCAGCCAACAGACGCCGGAACGACTGTGAGAGCTCGAAGTCGGGGTGCTCCGGTGACTGCTGCGCGTGCAGGAGCACCCGCCCGGGCGAGGTGAACGCGGCGACGATGTCGACGTGCCCGCGGGTGCCGTACCGCTCGTAGTCACGCGCCAGCCCCCGAGGCAGCCAGAACACCTCCGTAGCGCCGATCGTGCGAGCCAGCTCCGCCTCGACCTGCGCCTTGGTCCAGTCGTCGTTGCGACCCGGGCCGAGCTGGACCGTCTCGGTGGCGAGCACCACGCCGGTGCCGTCGACGTGGATGCCGCCCCCCTCGTTGACCAGGTCGGAGACGATCCGTGGCACGCCGGCCACGTCGCACACGAGCGAACCGATCCGTTCGTCGTTGTCCCAGGTTGCCCAGTCGGACTGCCCCCAGCCGTTGAAAACCCAGTCGACGCCGGCGACGGAGCCGTCGGCGGTGTGCACGAACGTCGGGCCGATGTCTCGCATCCAGGCGTCGTTGAGCGGCGCCTCGACGATCTCGACCTGAGGGTCGAGCAGCTTCTGCGCGGGCACGGCCTCCGCCGGATCGACGACCACGGTGACCGGCTCGAACGCTGCGCAGGCGTTGGCCACGGCAGCCCACGTCGTACGCGCCTCGTCGGCCTCCTCCACCGTCTCGCCCAGCGAGTAGCCGGGCACGGGGAAGGCCATCCAGATCCGATCCTGCGAGGCCCACTCTGGCGGCATGGTCGGGTTCGGCATCGAAGTCATGCCAGGATTCTGGCGTGTTCGATGTCGTCGAAGCGACCATCCCCGCCCTGCGCGCTGCTCTCGAGGCCGGCGAGGTGACCAGCGTCGGCTTGGTCGAGGCGTACCTGACCCGCATCGAGACGTACGACGACGAGCTCACCTCGATCGTCGTACGCAACCCCGATGCCCTGGCCGAGGCTCGCGAATCCGACGACCGCCGCAGCCGCGGCGAGACCCGAGGATCGCTCGACGGCATCCCCTACACGGCGAAGGACTCCTACCTCGTCAAGGGCCTGACCGCCGCGGCCGGTAGCCCCGCCTTCGAGCACCTCGTCGCCCAGCGCGACGCGTTCACCATCGAGCGACTCCGCGCGGCCGGTGCGATCTGCCTCGGCCTGACGAACATGCCGCCGATGGCCAACGGCGGCATGCAGCGCGGTGTCTACGGCCGCGCGGAGAGCCCCTACAGCGCCGACTATCTGACGGCACCGTTCGGGTCCGGCTCCTCCAACGGCTCAGGCACGGCGACCGCCGCGTCGTTCGCGGCCTTCGGCCTCGGCGAGGAGACCTGGTCGAGCGGCCGTGGACCGGCCTCCAACAACGCTCTGTGCGCCTACACCCCCTCCCGCGGTGTGATCTCCGTGCGTGGCAACTGGCCACTGGTGCCGACGATGGACGTCGTCGTGCCGCACGCCCGGACGATGGTGGACCTGCTCGAGGTGCTGGACATCGTGGTCGCCGACGACCCGGAGGCCCGCGGCGACTTCTGGCGGACCCAGCCGTGGGTGGCGATCCCACGAGCGAGCGAGGTCCGACCCACGTCGTACGTCGATCTCGCCGACGGCGTCGACCTGAGTGGCAAGCGCCTCGGCGTGCCGCGGATGTTCGTCAACCAGGACGACGCCCCAGACGGCGTCGGCATCGGTGGACCCACCGGCAGACGGATCGAGACCAGGCCCTCGATCGTCGCGCTGTGGGAGCGGCTTCGCGCTGACGTGGAGGCCGCGGGCGCCACCGTGGTCGAGGTCGACCTCCCCGTCGTGACTAACTACGAGGGCGACCGCCCCGGCGCTCCGACGGTCAAGACGCGGGGCCTGGTCGGCGAGGAGTTCCTGAAGCGCGAGATCAACGACCTGAGCGCGTGGGCGTGGGACGACTTCCTCGCCGCCAACGGTGACCCCGCCCTCAACACCTTGGCGGATGTCGACGACGGCGCCATGATCTTCCCCCACCCCGAGGGCGCACTGCCGGACCGATACGCCGACTTCGACGACGACATCGCGACCTACCCTGACCAGGTCCGCAAGCATCCGTACGCTGCTGTCACCGATATCCCCGAGCTCGAGGACGGCCTGCGCGGCCTCGAGAAGACGCGTCGAGTCGACCTCGAGGACTGGATGGACGAGTTGGCACTCGACGCGGTCGTCTTCCCGGCCGTTGCCGATGTCGCGCCCGCCGACATGGACCGCAACCCCGCCTCCGCCGACCTCGGCTGGCGCAACGGCGTCTGGGTCGCCAACGGCAACCTCGTCATCCGGCACCTAGGCATCCCGACCGTGACGGTGCCGATGGGCACCATGACCGACACCGGCATGCCCGTCGGGCTGACCGTCGCCGGTCGGGCGTACGACGACACCGCCCTGCTCCGCCTTGCTGTCGCGATCGAGGCGACCCGGAGCCGGCGCACGGAGCCGCCCCGGACACCACGCCTCTAGGGTCCTTGTTGGGCCGAGACCGCTCAGCCGACGAAGGCGGTGGAGTAGCCGAGCAAGCCCACGATCAGAGCTATCGGCACCGAGGCGATAGCGCCGATCAGGATGCCCCCGCCGACACGGCGGGTGGGTGGCCAGAAGGACAGGATCCCGCCGTTGAGGAATGCCATCGCCACGACGATCCCGATGGCTGTGATTGCCCCGTCGGTCTCGGGGGTCGTGGAATAGATTCCGTCGCGATCGGCTCGGGCGCTCACCATCATTGCGGCGATCATGAGCACGGTGAGGTTGCCGAGGAGCAGGGCCGCTGTCCCCAAGACTGTCTGTTTCCCTGTCGGTGCCGTGTTCATGCCTTCATCCCGTCGTGTGATCTTCTGTTGCGCATGATGGGGGTCAGCCCAGTCTCGCCGTCAGTCTTGTAGGCCTACGTGGACGACGTTGCAGGAGCCACCGCGCTGGACCTCCTGGGCAGGAACGCCCAAGGATCGTTCGTAGGTGCCCCCAGTGCCGCGTGCCTTGAGAAGCGGGCCGGCGTGTCGCAGCCATCCGTGCATCTCCCTGACCTGCTGGAGATAGCCGAACTCGGTGAAGGGGTCAGAACGACGCGGAGTCGTCAGGCCATTCGCGGTGGCGAAGTCGCCGATCGCCTCGCAAGGCATCAGGAGCAAGAAGTCGTAGTTGGAGGCCTGAAACCCGACGGCAGCGCTGAACTTGACGACTTCCGCACCTTCGGGGAGCTGCAGCTTGGCGTGCGCAACGGCGTCGTAGTAGCTCATGCCCGACCCTGGCAAACGCCGCCCATCTGGCTCCGAACAGCCCGACACGAGCAGGACGACGATGCAGAGGGCGCCAGCAAGTCGTCTCATTTCAGGGCCACGGTCCCACACGCAGCGCGGGCGGCGCATGAGTTCCCCGCGGACGACTACTCAGCCGTTGGCGACGACGTATGTCGCTCTCTGGGTGGGATTGCAGGCCGCGAGGTAGATGCGTTGTCCCTCGACGTACCTGTGGACGGATGGGTCTTCTGGGTCGGGGCTCGTGTCATCGCGCTCTGCCATTCGCCCGAGGCTGGTCGCAAAGGGCACGTCCAAGAAGATCGACAGGTCCCACAGATCCAGCAGTTCGTCGCGGTGCAAGAACATCCCTTCGACGATCACCACGTCGCCATTCGCGAGCTCGACGGGATCCTCGTGGACCGCCTGATCCGTGCGATGGTCGAAGGCTCGAACTGCGGCCTCTCGGTCCGTAAAGGCACGATCACCTTGGTCATAAAGGTGGGTATGTCATAGGTATCCCGGAAGAACCCCTCGGGTGAGTCCCTTCCGAGTCGGTAGCGGATCTCGCGGCGGTTCAGGAAGTCGTCAAGATGAACCACATGCGCGGTCCGTCCGAGTTCTTGGTACCGAACGACGAGTCGACCGGCGAATGTCGTCTTGCCGCTGCCGTCGACGCCATCCACAGCGACCAGCGCTGGTCGCTTGAGCATCGGGGTTGAGCAGACGATGGCCTCCATCTGGTGCACGTCGCGACGCTATCGCCGTCACGGTGTGCGCATCAGAATGTGAGCGCGGTTCAGTTCGTCTTGGTCACACGGCAATAGCGGCCCTGATGGCATCAGCCTCCATGTCGAGCAAGGACCGAACACGTGAAGGTGAAAGTGGAGGACCTCCTGAAATGCGACCTCGCCATCAGCAAGGAAGACGTTGATCCCGTCGCACTGAAGACCTGAACGTCGGAGTGCTTTGGCCATCTGATGGCCAACCGACCACACGTGCGCGCTGGTTTCGAGATCGACGTCTTCCAGGCCCACCGCATGCTTGCGTGGCACGACGAGAAGGTGACCAGGTGTGACGGGATTCAGATCCATGAACACGACAACAGTCTCGTCTTCATGAACATAACTGGCTTCCACTTTCGTGCGCAGCGATCGCGCAGAAGATGCACTGATCGTCTGTCTCCGGCCGGTCCGTCATGCCGTGATGGTTTCAGGAGGCCGCGCCGTCTTGCGCGAGGGCGGTCAACTGCGCGCGGGTGGGGACGTACGGCGTGAAGCGCAGCCTCATCCCTGCCTCGGGAGGGGTCCGGTCTCCCTTGTGGTTGTTGCAGGCTCGGCAGGCGGCGACGCAGTTCAACCATGACCAATCGCCGCCGCGGGAGCGGGGGAGGACGTGGTCGATGGTGGTGGCCTTGCCGCCGCAGTAGGCGCAGCGATGGCGGTCACGGATGAAGACGCCGCCGCGGTGCCAGGCCGCCGGACGGTAGAGCCACTTCGGGCTGATGTACCGCAGGAGTCGGATGACGCGCGGCCACGGCCAAGGGCCAGCAGTGCGCCCCTCGATGGCCTCCTCGATGGCGGCCACCTTCCGGGCGACCATGCGCATCGCCTGCTTGAACGACACCTTGCCGAGCGGCTCGTAGGAGGCGTTCAGCAGCGCCACCGGGCCGACGTACGTCGCAGTTGTGGTCACCATTGACACCTCCCTCTGATGAGACGAAAGGGCCATCAACGGTAAATCTCGCCACCGGTCTCGGCCAAGCGACTTTTGTGCCCCGCCGTCGTCGATGGCGCTTCTGGTCGCATTGAGATCGTCTCGCCCCCAACCTGGAGACCACTCTGCCGCGTTCACAGGGTGGAGGTGTCGATGCGCGGACAAGATTCGTTGAGGCTTGCCGACCTGGTCGACCAGATGGAGCTGCCCGAGACCCAAGTGGCCGAGGGCGCGTGGGAGGCCCCACGTCGTCGTACGCGACGACGTCGTGCCGCCGTGACGGGCATCGTCATGGCGGTGATGCTGGTCGCCGCGATGTCTGCGCTGTCGCTGCGAGGCGGCACGGGGAGTACGCCGCCAACCGGGCCGGCCCACACGTCGGCGCCCTCCCCACAAGATGATGCGCCCCGAACAGACGCAGCCGGGATGACGGGGATCGACCATGCCCACACCCAACGCTTGCTCACCCGAGCCTGGTGGGCTGGGCTCGACACGGTGCCTCGACTGGATCCAGGTCCGACGACCGATCTGGCCGACGACCCGATGACCGAAGGCGTGTTCGCCACCGTCGATCCGGACAACGAGGCCGTTCCGATCGTGCTCGGTGCCGATGGGCGTTGGCGGCGGATCGACCTACCCAGCCTCGTCCCCATCGACGATGGGGGCGGCTACACCTCGCCGGTGATCCGGCCGACCGCCATCTCACCGGACGGCACTCATGTGGCGTTGCCGCAGCCGGACTCTCTGGTGGTGGTCAACCTCACCGACGGGAGCCATCGGACCTACCCGATGCCCGACGCCTTTCTCGCCTATGCGGTCTGGGTGGATGACACCCATGTCTGGGTCGCGGCCGAGACCGACACCACTGGCACCGTGGTCGACCTCGACAGTGGCCACCGGAGCCCCTCCTCTCTCGGGCCGAGCACGGCGTACGTGGATGGCGACACGCTCAGCTGGGGCCGCAACGGCGACTCCCTCGATTGGGGAGCTCGCCCCGATGTCCCGACGCTCGGCAACAACAGTGGTGGCCTGCTTCCCTTCCCGCCACTGCTCAAGGGCGATGTCGTCGTGGGCGACCATGCGGTCAACCACCGCGCGATCGGCTCCGAGGACCCGCGACTTGGCTATGGCGTCGTCGCGGTCGACGCCACCACCGGCGACGTGTTGGCCTACCTGCCCACCGGTCAGGGTCGCGACCTGGAAGTTCTCCTCGGCTGGCAGGGTGACCTGCCCGTCCTCGGACTCCGCGACGGCACCGGCAAGTACACCTCGACGGTGATCACAGCCTGGGACTACCGGACCGGGCACCTGGAGCCGATCGCGCAGACCGACAGCCACGCCATTGCCTGGCGTCGGCAGGTCAACTGATCGACGACGTGTGAGGCATTGGATCCGCGTACCGCTATCGTAGCGATAATGCGCTACAGTTGCGGTATGGCGACGAGCACGTCCTACCGCATCACCGCTGACGCTCGAGATGCTCTCAACCAGAGAGCAAAGGTTGAGGGCGTCAGTGCCACCGCGCTCCTGGAGCGGCTCATCGTTGAGGGTGTACGCGCGCTCGATCACCCTGGGATCGTCTTCCGTGGTCCAGATCGGAACCGCCGTGCTGCGTTGGCGGCGGGGCCCGACGTCTGGGAGGTGGTGTCCCGGTTGCGCGAACTCGATGGTCCAGAGGAGCGTCGCATTCGAGTGCTCAGCGACGAGTCCGGAGTGCATCCGCGGCTGATTCGCGTCGCACTGAACTACGCCGCCGAGCACTCGGACGAGATTCGCTCTGCGATCGAACGGAATGAGCAGGCGGTCGAGCGAGCTCGCCGCGCCGTGGAGCAACGCGGGGCGCTGTTGGGGTGAGAGGGCTCCTCATCGACGAGATGTTTCCGGTAGTGGCTGCTGACTTGCTGCGTGGCAGAGGGCACGACGTCGTGCATGTTGCGGAGGTCGGCCTACGGGCAACCAACGATGCTCTCGTGGCCGAAGCAGCGCGGGCGGAGCAGCGCGGAGTGGTCACGGAGAACGTTGCCGACTTTGCCGCGGAGCGGGACCTGGTCTTGCTGTTCGTGCTGAAGCGGCACCTTCCAGCCGGAGGTGCTCAGGCACCTGCGCTCGCCCGGGTGCTGCATCGTTGGCTCCTCGACAACCCAGACCCCTATGTCGGTGCGCATTGGCCGCACCTCGATACGGCGGAGGAGTGAGACTCAACTACTGGTGCGTACGGCGCACCTGCTGTGTCGTACACACCAGTAGCCCTATCGCCCGCGGAATCTGAGGTACTTCTCCGCGATCTCGCGCATCCGGTCACCGCTCAAGCTCGGCGCGTGACCCGCATGGACGATAGCGATGTCCATGTCGAGCAACCGCCTCATCGTCTGGAGATAGTCCGGGATGCTCGAGCCGCGACAGGTGTCGAGGAGCTGATCGTCGTAGATCACGTCTCCGGTGAAGATCGCTCTGGCCTCTTCGTCGTAGAGGGCGATGCTCCCGGGCGTGTGGCCCGGCAGGTGCACCACCTGGAGTCGGCGATCGCCGAGGTCGACGACATCGCCGTCGGTGAGGTACCTCGTCGGGGCGACGGGTCGCAGCTCGTACGACGTCAGGTCGTAGTCCGGGATCGGAAGCGCGTCGAGCAGCAGCTCGGGCATCGGGTAGGCCTCGAAGCCCTCGACGCCGAGGATGCGCTCGAGTTCCGCCCCGACCAGCGACCCCCGACCGGGTTGGTGGGTCGGCTCGGCAGGGTGCGCCCAGACCTCCGCGAACTCGTGCGCCGACCCCATGTGATCGAGGTGCGCGTGGGTCAGGACGACGATCGGCTCACGCGTGGACAGCTGGTCGAGCACCAGGTCGCGCATCGACGCGACGCCGAGCCCGCAGTCGATGAGGAGGTCGGCGTCGCGACCGCGTAGGTGCCAGTTGTTGGCCTGGAGCCAACCGTTGACCGAAGGCTCCGTGATCAGGGTCAGCTGATCGTCGATTCGCTCGACCTGGAACCACGGCTCCGCGACGTCGAGTGCAGCCATCTCCATCTCTCTCCCATCGGATGCTGCGCGGTCTGGGACCGAGGGCGGGACCAGTCTGGTCAGGTCCGGTCGTCGTTGCCAGGCTCACGGGTCGGCGCGGCATCGTCTTGAGCGTCGATGTCGTGCACCTCGAAGATGCAGCTCGCGACGGTCCTCGCGATCCGGGTGGCCTCGCGGATGTCGCGCGGTTCGCTGCCGGTGAGGCGGGCGACGTAGAAGCCGTCGATGAGGCCGAGCAGCGCGAGACCGGCCTCCTCGGCCGTGAGGGGGCTCGAGAGCCGCCCGCTGGCGAGACCCTCAGCGGCTGCCTGGGTGAAGACCAGCGCCCACATCTCGTTCTGCCCCTGCAGGATCTCCCGGAGTCCGGTGGTACGCCGTGAGGCGGCGTTGAGCTCGAGCCACAGTCCGTCCACGTTGGCGTCCTGCTCGATGCTGAGCACGCTCTCGATGAGCGTGAGCAGACGAGCCCACGGTTCGTCGATCCCCTGCGCCAGTCCGATCCACCGATCGCGCTCACGGGTGTTGGCGCGCTCGATCGCCGCGCGAAGCAGTCCGTCCCGGTTTCGGAATCGGTGTTGGAGCGAGCCGATGGAGACGCCCGCCTCCTCGGCCACGTCGATGAGCCGCACTCGGTCGTAGCCGCGCTTCGCGATCAGCAGTTCGGTCGCATACAAGATGCGCTCGTGACGATCGTCCGGCTGCGTCGCGTGAGAGCCCGGCGGCATGGCTGCAGAAGTTACCGGACCTGTCGCAGAAGTGGGTGGAGAGCTCTTGACCACGATCAATAATATCGTATTGTTGCCACATGCCAAAGCCCGCCGTTCCGGCTGCCTTCGCGATCCGGGACGTCCGCGTGCTCGATGAGCGCGGCTCCTTCACCGGGCCACAGGACGTCGTCGTCCGCAACGGTCGCGTCGATCGAGTGGGAACAGAGGTCGGCACGGGACTCCCGGCGTACGACGGGACCGGGCGCTGGTTGATGCCCGGCATCGCGGACTGTCATGCACACCTCGGATGCTTCACCGACAGCACCGACGAGATCCTCAGCATGTCGGTCACCAGGTGGACGATGGAGGTCGCCCGCAACGCCGCCTTCCTCTTGGACCTGGGCATCACCCTGATCCGCGACCCAGCGACGAGTGATGCGGGAATCCGCGACGGCGTCCACTCCGGCGCCGTCCCCGGCCCGACGATGCAGGTGTCGGGTGGTGCGCTGAGCCAGACCGGCGGCCATGCCGACGGATACGTCCCCAACCTCGGCCACGAGTGCCCCAGTGGGTTCCTCATCCCCGACTATCCGGGGCGCGGTGACTTCTGTGTCGACGGACCCGAGCAGGTGCGCGTCGCCGTGCGGAGGCTAGCGCGGGCGGGCGTTGACTGGGTCAAGCTCTGCACCACCGGCGGCCTGCTGTCCACGATGCCCGACCACCCGGACAAGGCGGAGTTCACCGTGGACGAGGTCCAGATGGCTGTCGCCGAAGCCACCCGGGCGGGCATCCCCGTGGCGGCGCATGCGTATGGCGGAGCGGGCCTGGAGAATGCCGTCCGGGCCGGAGTGCGCTCCATCGAGCACGGTCTCTACCTCACCGAGCGCCAGGCTCAGGAGATGGCCGAGCGAGGTTGCTGGCTCGTGCCGACCCTCGCTGTGTGCCACGAACTCGTCCGGCTGGCCGAGGCGGGCCGCATCCCGCCGAGCGCCGCGGCGAAGGTGCACGAGATCGAAGGGCAGATCGGGCAGCAGGTGGCGGTCGCCAAGGCCGCGGGGGTGCGGATCGCGCTCGGCAGCGACCTGGTGGTCCAGGGCACGAACCTCCACGAGATCGATCTTCTCCGCCGGGCCGGTCTCACTCCCGAGGAAGCACTACTGGCCGCAACTGCGAACGGCGCGGAGCTGATGGGGCTCGATCGAACGCACGGTCGGATCGTTCCTGGCTACGTCTTCGACGCGATCCTCCTCGATCACGACCCTCTCGACACCACGGTCTTCACCGAAGAGCAGCCTGCCTCGGCGGTCTTCCAGGGCGGCCGCATGGTTCGCGCCCACGAGTCCTGGAACGACATCCTCCGGTGACACCGCCACGCAGACTGTCGGCCTCGGCAGACGTCGGGGGCACGTTCACCGACGTCGTCACCATGGACAGCGTGACTGGTGAGGTCGTGATCGCGAAGAGCCCCACCATCGCCGACGATCCGGTAGAGGGCATCGTGAGGGCATTGGATGCGGCTGGCGTCTCCCTCGCCGAGATGGAGCGCCTCGTGCACGGCACGACCGTCGGCATCAACACCCTGCTTCAACGGCAGGGCGCTCGCGTCGGACTCCTCACGACCGAAGGCTTCCGCCATGTGCTCGAGATCGGTGGAGCGAACTGGCCGCCCTTTCGGCTGACCTGGCAGCGGCCCGAGGCACTGGTTGAGCCCGAGCTCACCGAGGAGGTCACCGAGCGCGTCCGCGCCGACGGTCGCGTGCTGACGCCGCTGGACGACGACGACGTGCTCGCGAAGACCCGAGCGCTGGTGGAGGCGGGCGCCGAAGCCATCGCCGTGTGCCTGGTCAATGCGTACGCCGAGCCGGGACACGAGGTCCGAGTCGGCGAGCTGATCGCCCGTCGGTTTCCAGACGTCCTGGTCGTGCTCTCGCACCAGCTCACCCGCCGCTACCGGGAGCTGCCGCGCACGGTCACCACGGTAGGGGAGGCCTACCTGCGTCCCCGCATGCAGCGCTACTTCGACGAGTTGCGGACCGGACTCCGCCAGCGTGACTTCCCAGGACAGGTCTTCGTCACGTCGAGTGACGGTGGCGTGATGGGCTTGGAGATTGCTCGAGACCGAGCGCTGCGGACGCTGGTCTCCGGCTGCGCCAGCGGGATCGCGGGAGCTGCCTCGGTTGCTGCTATGAGCGGCTGGGACGACATCATCGCGGTCGACATGGGCGGCACCAGCTTCGACGCCGCGATCATCCGCAACGGCCACCCCGCGATGTCACCCACGGCGGAGCTGGCCGGCTTTGAGTTCTTGATGCCGATGCTCGACCTGGCCACGATCGGCGCGGGCGGCGGCAGTATCGCCTCCGTCGACCACGTCGGCAGCCTCAACGTCGGTCCAAGGAGCGCGGGGTCGGCGCCCGGTCCGGTCTGCTACGGACGCGGCGGCACCGAGCCGACGGTGACCGACGCCGCCCTGGTCGCGGGTCTCCTTCCGAGCCAGCTTCTCGGCGGACGGATGGCGCTCTCAACCGAGGACGCAGAGCAGGCGATCGCGAAACACGTGGCCGAGCCGCTCGGCCTCTCCGTGGTGGAGGCTGCTGCCGGCATTCTCGCGGTCGTTGAGGGCAAGATGGCCCAGCTGCTCGAGGAGATGACGATTGGGCAAGGACTGGATCCGCGCACCTTCACGCTCTTCGCGTATGGCGGCGGTGGTCCGCTCGTCGCCGCCCGGCTTGCCGAGCAGCTCGGTTGCGAGCGCGTCGTGATCCCGCGCTATCCAGGCGTGTTCTCCGCGTGGGGCATGCAGACCCTCGATGCGGTCCAGGAGTTCAGCAGGACCTACATCGTCAACCCGGACGGGTTGTCGTCCGAGGAACTGGCGGCACCGTTCGAGGACATGATCGACGACGCCCGGGCGGCTCTGGGCAGCGAAGGATTCGGCGCCGAGGCGATCACCTTGCTGCGGCTCGTCGAGATGCGCTACGAGTCCCAGGAGCACACGCTCCTGGTGCCCTTCGACGACCGTGGCGAGCCGGTCCTGCGAGCGGCCTTCGATGCCGCACACCTCGAGGCGTTCGGCTTCACCGTGCCCGGCGACGCGGAGATCGTGACGTATCGGCTGCGCGCGATCGGAGCGCTGTCGAAGCCCGTCCAGGGCGCTGGAGTGGGTTCGGCGGGACAGGGGGGTGCTCGCGTCAGGGCGGTCCACGAACGAGGAACCGACGGGTCGAGCCCGTGGCCGGTGCTCGACCGCGACTCATTGTCGACGGGCGAGTCGATCACCGGGCCATTGATCGTGGAAGAGGCGACCTGCACCTCGGTGGTGCCTCGGGGCTGGTCGGTGCTCACTGACGACCTCGGAAGTCTGGTGATGACCCGATGACCAGCCAGGCACCCGCCGGAGATCCGATCGGCGCTGCCGTCGTGCGCGCCGCACTCGCCTCGACCGCACGCGAAGTGTTCAGCCAGTTCGTGCGCACGGCGCTGACGCCGACGATCTACGAGGCACACGACTTCAGCGTCGCGGTCTTCGACGACGAGGTGAACGTCGTGGCCGACGCATCGGGTCTGCCGGAGTACGTCGGCTCGTTGGCGTTCACCGTCGAACGTCTCGTTCAGCGGTTCGGGCGGGAGCGATTCCGGCCCGGTGACGTGCTGGCCAGCAGTGATCCGTTCATCACCGGTGGCCACCCGCCCGACGTGGCGGTCGTGAGCCCGGCGTTCTGTGGCGATCGCCTGATCGGCTTCTGCGCCCTGCGCGGCCACGTCGGTGATGTCGGTGCGCGCAACGACTATCCGGCCGATGCGCGCACGGTCTACGAGGAGGGTCTTGTCCTGCCCCCGATGAGGCTCGTCGATCGCGGCGAGTTCAACGAGGACATCGCCACGATCGTCGCGGCCAACTCGCGGATGCCGCGGGAGACCATCGGCAACATGCGGTCGGCCGTGGGTGCGACCTCCCAGGGCGCTCGCAAGCTCGCCAGGATCGTCGAGACCCATGGCGAACCGACCTATCGTCGTGCCATCACCGACCTGCTGGACGGGTCGGAGATGCAGGTGCGCGAGATGCTTGCTGCTATCCCAGATGGCGAGTACTACGCCTACGACAAGGTCGACGAGACCGCGGTCGACGACGGCGAGATCGCGCTGGTGTGTTGCGTGCGGATCAACGGCAGCGAGATCGAGGTCGACGTGACCGGCTCCGACCCGGTGCACGAAGGCGCACTCAACGTCCCCCTCGCACAGACGGTGGCTGCTTGCCGGCTCGCTCTGAAGCGACTGACCACCCAGGACTCTGTGCCAGCCAACAGCGGAGAGTACCGCCCCCTCCATGTGATCGCCCCGGAAGGGACGATCTTCAACGCCCGGCGGCCGGTCGGCACGTTCATGATGCACGTGACCGCCTCTCTGCTCAGCGAGATGATCGTGACCGCGTTGCTTCCTGCCATCTCCGACCGCGCGCCGGCGCAGACCAGCGGACACACGACGGCCTTCACCGCGGGCATCGAGCACGGGGGCAGGCACATGAGCGCCGACGACATGGCTGCGATCGGGTACGGCGCGCAGTCCGGACGCGACGGCACCAGCGCCCTGGAGCACTTCAGCATCGCCGGGATCCCGATGGCGTCGGCGGAGGTCTGGGAGTCCAGGGCGCCCGTCCTCAAGCGGAGGGCGGCACTCGTCGCGGACTCGGGTGGGCCCGGACGGTGGCGAGGCGGGCTCGGCACCCGTGTGGAGTGGACCTTCGACGCCGACGCCGTGCTCACCCTGCAGTCCGAGCGCACCGGTGAGGTGGCGGGGAGCGGACTTGAGGGAGGACTGCCCGGAGGTGGACGCAACGACGTGGAGATCGCGGTCGGCACCGCCGACGAGCGTGCCCTCGGAATGTCGACGGATGTCCTGGTCAAGGCGGGCCAGGGCATCGTGCTGCACGGCGCGGGTGGCGGGGGTTTTGGCGATCCCCTCCAACGCGATGTCGATGCCGTCCTGCGTGACGTGCGCCGTGGGTATGTCTCGATCGAAGGCGCTCACGAGCAGTACGGCGTGGTGGTCGACCCGACCAACATGGTCGTCGACCACGAGGCGACCGCGGGGTTGAGAAGCCGATGACTCCGCTCGCCTGGATGGACGTCATCAGCAGTGACATCGAACGCACCCTGGCCTACTACGCCGGGCTGTTCGGCTGGTCGAACGAGACGCTCATGCTCGATCACGGCGAGGGCTACCGGGTCGTGCGCAGTGGCGAGGTGATCGTCGCAGGCGCCGAGCAGGTCGCGGCCGAGCGCAAGCTCGAGCCGGTGTGGACCGTCATGGTCGAGAGCGAGGACGCCCGGTCGCTCATCGAGTCGGCCGTCGCGGCAGGCGCGACCGAGACCTTCGAGCTCGCTCCGATGCTCGACCTGGGCCGGATCGCGATGTTGCGTGACCCCTGGGGCGCGACCCTTGGAGTGTGGGAGTCCGGAAGCTTCCGTCCCTCCATGGTGCCCGACGTTCCGGGTCGCCTCGCCGGCGCAGTGCTCACCACTCCCGAGCCCGACGCCTCGGCCCGGTTCCACCGCGAGGTCTTCGGGTGGACCCCAATGTCCGGGCTCGGCGACCTCGATGCCGGGGTGCCCGTCATCGTGGAGCGAGGCCATGCGAACGCCGTCTGGACGCCGATCCTGAGCGGCGATGTCGACCGCGCGCCCCTTGACGACAGCTCGGGGAGTACCACGCCACGACTCGCGGATGCGGGGCTGGCGAGATGCGCCGACCCGACGGGCGCGACCTTCTATCTCTTCTCGGGAGCAGGACCCGCAACCAAGCCACGACGTCCGTCGCGCGTTGCATGTGACAATCCGAGAGGACCGAGATGAATCAGCCATCCATCAACCTGAGCCGTCGTTCGATGCTGCGCGCAAGTGCCCTGGGAGGCGGCGCACTTCTCGGCGCGGGCGGCCTCTCGTCGCTGCTCGCGGCCTGCGGTGGAACCGACTCGCCGGATCCGAAGCCGTCGGGTCTGACCGCTGCCGAGGTCGCCGCTGCCAAAGGAAAGATCGACGTCATGACGTTCGCGATCTTCCAGGCGCCGGAGTTGAGCAGTGACAGGGTGAAGGCGTCCTTCACCACCGTCGAGAGCACCGCGGACATCATCGCCAAGCTCCGGTCCAGCGACTTCACCCCGGGTATCGTCGACACCGGCCAGAACAGCATGCCTGAGCTCTTCGCGTTGGATCGCCTCGTCCCGATCCAAACCGATCTCGTCCCGGGCTTCGCGGAGCTCGACCAGGACCTCGCTTCCAACCCGGTCTTCGCGAAGGACGGCGACATCTATGCGATTCCCTTCAGCGTGGCGACCTGCATGACGGCGTGGGACTCCAAGAAGGTGCCGGAGCCCACTACTGCTGAGCAGCTGCTCGGCGACGACTATCGCAACGGCATCGCGCTGACCAACACCTCCGACACCCTCATGTACGTCCACCACATGCTCGGTGGCGACCTCTCGCGGTTCACCCACGCGGATCTGGACGCAGCCGTCGCGTATCTCGAGGAGCTCAAGCCGAACGTCAAGACCTTCAACACCTGGCAGGACGTCGAGCTGCTGGGCGGCGGAGAGGTGACCGTGCTGTTCACCGGCGCCAGCTCGATGCTGGAGTCGACGCGCGCCGCCAATCCTGCCGCGAAGGCGAACTTCCTCGGCGCGATGACCTACGCCGACTGTTGGGCGATCGCCGACACGGCGGACCAGGCTGTCGCTCTCGCCTGGCTCGACAACGCGCTCGCGATGGAGGCGCAGGTGGCGGTGATGAAGCTCTCGGGCGGCTACCCGAGCCTCGGCGCCGCGGCGGATGCGAAGCTCTTCCCCCAGGAGCTCCGCGAGCTCACCGTCGCCCAGGCGATCGAGAAGGCGCCGCTCATTCCGGGAGTCGTGGTCGAGTCGGACGGCGATCTGGTCACCAGGACCGAGCTCGAGGACGCCTGGACGACGTACAAGGGGTCGTTCTGACCTCCAGCATCGGTCGGCGGGCGACGCTCGGCTTCGCGAGAGCGATCCCGGGCCTTGCCCTCATCGCCGTCGTCATCGTGGTCCCGGCTGTCGTGCTGACGACGTATGCGTTCCGGGAGACCGCCTTTCTCGGCGTCGGTCCGGGGCCCACCCTGGAGCAGTTCCGCAATCTGTTCGGCAAACCCACGTTCTGGTCGCTGACACGGCGCACGATCAGCATCGGACTGGTTGTCGGAGTCCTGGTGACGGTGATGTCGTTCGCGATGGCCTACGGCATCAGGTTCCGGTTCAGTGCCCGAGCAGGGCGGTGGATCCTCGCGATCGTGATCGCCGCGGGAGTCGCGTCCTTCCTGGTGCGCATCTTCGCGTGGGCGACGATCTTGAACGCGAACGGCCTCGTCAACCACGTCCTCCAGGCTCTCGGCATCGTCGACGGGCCGGTCGAGTTCCTCTTCTACAGCCCGGTTGCCGTTGCCCTCACGATGTCCTACGTCTACCTGCCCATCGGCATCGCCGTGGTCTTCGGTGCACTTCAGGACATCGACTCACACTCCGTCGAGGCCGGCCGAGACATGGGAGCCGGCCGCTGGCGCACGGCGCTCCAACTTGTCGCACCGCAGGCCGGCAGCGCGCTCACGACGTGTTTCGTGCTGACCACGGTGCTCGCGGCCGCGGACTACGTGACCCCTCAGCTCGTCGGCGGCACGAAGGGCGTCATGATCGGGGTCGCCATTCGTGATCGCGCATTGAGCGGTGGAGACCTCCCCGGAGCCGCTGCGACGACGGTTGCCTTTCTCGCCGTGCTCGCGGCGACACTCGCCTGCACTGCCCTCGCACTCCGCGTCTGCAGGCTCATCGCACAGCCACTTTCGCCGGTGGCGAACAGGCTGGCGAGCAGGGTCGCACGGCTCGCACCACGACGACTCGAGAGGGTCTCGTTCTCGCGCGTCGCAACGGTGCTGCTCACCTGTTACCTGGTGCTTCCCACAGTGGTCGTGCTGGTCTTCTCGTTCAACTCCGCACGCACGCTCGGCCTCCCCTGGCACGGGTTCACCACGGACTGGTATCCCGAGGTGGTGTCGCGGCCCGGCTTCGCGGCCGCTCTTCGAACCAGCCTCGTGGTTGCGGTGGTGGCTGCGGTCGCCGCCACTGTCGTGGGCGGTGCGATGGCCTCGGTCGCGGCGCGGTCTGGTGTCAGAGTGCGCCGCATCGTCCAGGCTGTCGCGCTGCTCCCCTTCGTCGTGCCCGGAATCCTGGTCGGTCTGGGTCTGATGATCGCGGCCGATGCGTCGCAGCTCGCTCCCGGCTACGCCATGACGGTGATGGCACACATCGTGCTGTTGCTGCCGGTCATCGTCGCCGTTCTGCTGAGCAGGCTGCTCTCGGTGAACCCGGAGCTTGCCCAGGCCGCCCGCGATCTCGGCGCACGTCCGTCGTTCGCGTTCCGGACGATCACCTTGCCGTTGGTCCTTCCGTCGGTGTTGGCTGCCTTGGTCCTCGGCTTTGCCATCTCGATGGACGAGGTGTTCGTGACTGTCTTCACCATCGGCTCCGACTCCACGTTGCCCATCTGGATCCTGAGCCAGGCCCGGGTCGGCTTTGACCCGGGGCTCAACGCGCTCGGCGTGATGCTCGTGGCGGGAACCGTCATCCTTCCTGTCGCGCTCTACGGCGCCGGACGAGTGACGTGGTGGGTGCTTCACGGCAGACCGGCGCGGAGCCGAGGAGAGGCGGAGATGAGATGAGTAGCATCGCGGCGTCCGATGGGCACTCCGAGACGTTGACAGTGCAGGGCATCACGAAGGCGTTCGGCGCCCAGCCGATCCTCACCGACATCGACCTCGCGGTCGCGCCGGGAGAGTTCTTCACGCTTCTCGGGCCCTCGGGGTGCGGGAAGACCACATTGCTGCGGATCATCAGCGGTCTGGAGAGTGCCGACGCGGGGAGCATCCTGATCGGCGACCGGGACGTCACGCGCGAGCCCCCTGAGCGACGACCGTTCAACATGGTCTTCCAGAGCTATGCGCTCTTCCCACACCTGTCGGTCGCCGAGAACGTCGCCTACGGACTGCGCGTCGGCGGGGTCGGGAGGAGCGAGGCCCAACGACGTGTCTCGAAGGCACTGGACGTGGTCGATCTCCCGCACTTCCGGGATCGTGACATCGCCCAGCTCTCGGGAGGACAGCGACAACGAGTCGCGCTGGCACGCGCCCTGATCAACGAACCGACGGTGCTCCTTCTCGACGAGCCGCTCGGTGCGTTGGACCTGCAGCTGCGCAAACGCCTTCAAGAGGAGCTGCGGGCGACGCAACAGCGAGTCGGCACGACCTTCATCTACGTGACACACGATCAGGAGGAGGCGCTGAGCATGTCCGACCGGATCGCGGTGATGCGTCACGGCGAGTTCGCCCAGGTCGGAACCCCGGAGGAGGTCTACCGCTCGCCCCGCACGCCGTACGTCGCAGAGTTCATCGGCGAGACGAACCTCCTGCCCGGCGAGCTCGTCGATTCGGGCACCACCTTGCGGGTGCGCATCGCGGGCGGACTGGTCGTGCAGGCCGCTGCTCCTCACGGCCATGGCGCGGTCGGTGACGCCGTCACTGTGGCGGTGCGGCCCGAGCACGTCCGGTTCGCCGCCGCAAGTGAGCCCGGTTTGGACGGTCGTGTTGCCCAGGTTGCCTACCTCGGCCCTGTCCGCCGCTACCGCATCGTGATCGCCGACGGCACCGAGCTGCGCGTGACACAGTCCGCGGACGAGCAGGCGCAGTCCGGCGACGTCCGGGTCTCGGTGGCTGCTTCCGGGGTCGTCGCGCTCGCTGCCGACTAGACCACTGACTCCGGCAGGCAGACCGAGACCAGGTCGGCGAGGCCGCCGCTGTGCTCCTCGAAGGCGTTCATCGAGAGGAGCACGTTGAGCAGCATGCCCTGGGCGATGAAGTCGCGCACCTGCTCGTCGTCCCACCCGGTGCCGCGCAGGGTCTCGAAGATCCGCTCCATCCCGGCGCGGGCGACCTGGCCGATCTCCGGCACGGTGGCGGCCGCGAAGCCATGCATCAGCACATGCAGCAGGTCGCTGTCGCGGAGCAACTCGACGTAGGTCTCGCCGAGCTGGTCCTGGCCGGCCTCCGACATGGCGTCGAACTCGCTGTCGGCGATCACCTGGGCGAAGGCGTCCTCGATGCTGCGGCACGCGCGCTCGAACACGGCGATGAACAGCTCCAGCTTGGTGCCGAACATCCGCACGACGTACGGCTGTGAGACCTCGGCCTCCCGGGCCACGGCGTCGGTGCTGGTGCCTGCGTAGCCACCGAGCGCGAACATCTTCGTCGCCGCATCGAGCATCAGCTCACGCCGCTCGGCCGCGGCCATTCTGGACGCCATGGTTGACATGTTATCAGTCAATGCCTACCTTGGAGCGAGCAAGTAATCATTCAATGCCTTATTGGAGACCAGATGTCCACCACGCTCGTCTCGTCCGACGCGGTCACCGACCGGCGTCCGCCTGCCCGACCCGACCGTCGCTTCCCACTTTGGCTGGTGCTCGCGGCGGTATCCCTGCCGATGTTCATGGCCACGCTGGACAACCTCGTGATGACCACGGCGTTGCCCGTGATCCGCACCGACCTCGGTGCGACCGTTGGTGAGCTCTCGTGGTTCGTGAACGCCTACACGCTCAGCTTCGCCACCTTCATGCTTCCGGCCGCTGCGCTCGGAGACCGGATCGGCCGGCGCCGGATGATGCTGGGTGGCATCGCCGTGTTCACCCTCGCCTCGATCGCCTCCGCGCTGAGCACGACCCCGGAGGCGCTGATCGCGGCGCGTGGCGTCCAGGGTCTCGGTGCGGCCGCGATCATGCCCCTGTCACTGAGTCTGCTCGCCGCCAACGTTCCCGATCGCCTACGCCCGGCCGCCATCGGCATCTGGGGTGGGGTCTCCGGCCTCGGCGTCGCCCTCGGCCCGGTCATCGGTGGCGCCGTGGTCGACGGCATCAACTGGGAGGCGATCTTCTGGATCAACGTCCCCGTGGCCGTCCTCGCCGTGCCCCTCATCCAGCTGACGGTCCGCGAGTCGAAGGGCGCGTGGCAGCGCATCGACCTGCTAGGCACCGCGCTGCTCGGCGGCGCCGTCTTCGGAGGCGTGTGGGGCATCGTGCACGGCAACGACGACGGCTGGGGATCGAGCCCGGTCGTGGTGCCACTCGTCGGTTCCGCGGTGCTGTTGGCGGCGTACGTCGCCCACGCCCTGCGTCGGCAGCGACTCGGGAGCGACGCCGTCCTGCCTCTGCGACTGTTCTCCTCGCGGGGCTTCACCGTGGCCAACCTGATCGGCCTGGGCTTCTCGATGGGAATCTTCGGCACGGTGTTCCTGCTCGCGCAGTACCTCCAGGTGGTCCAGGGCTACACCCCGCTCGAGGCCGGCTTGCGGACGCTTCCGTGGACCGCTGCTCCGATGGTGGTTGCGCCGATCGCTGGCATCCTCGCCGGCCGGATCGGTGTGCGGATCCCGCTGTTCGTCGGGCTCCTCGCCCAGACCGTGGCGCTGGTGTGGTTCGCGGCGCTCACCGAGTCGATGGCGCCGTACGCCGAGTTCGTGCCACCGCTCCTGCTCGCCGGAGTCGGGATGGGGCTCACCTTCGCGCCGAGTGCGACGGCCGTCCTGGACGGTCTGCCCGAGGGCGACTTCGCGACCGCCAGCTCGGCCAACTCCACGGTGCGTGAGTTCGGCACCGCCCTTGGCGTCGCGGTCCTGGTTGCCGTCTTCGAGTCGAGCGGCGGCACGATCAGCCCCACCGGCTACGACGGCGCCATCGGTGCCGCCATCCTGACCGGTGCTGCAGCGGTCGCGCTGGGCACCATCGCCGCCCTGTTCGCGCCGGGGCGGTCTCAGCGCGGAAGAGGCTTGTAGAAGACCAGCCCGTTGCCCTGGTTGTCGTAGACCACCGCGCGCCGCTCGTGAGCGTCGTCGTACGGCGCCTTCACCACGGCGCCACCGCCCTCCTCGATGGCCCGGGCCGCACCGTCCACGTCGTCGGTCTTGACACCGACGACCACCTTGCCGGGCAGCGGATGGTCGATCGAGGTGGCCAGGGCGAGGGTCACCGAGCCGCCATCGAGCGCGGCATAGTGGGCACCGTCGCGGAACTTCAGTGAGAAGCCGAGGGCCTCGGTGTAGAACGTGATCGACTCGTCCAGGTTGTCGGTCGACAAGAGCACCATGCGGACGTCCTTGTCACTCACGGGTTCCTCCTTCGATGCGGGATGGCTCGGCGGATGCGCGCAGCGCACACCGGCAACCCTTCCACTCCCGGGATCGCGACGCGGGGTCGCCCCTGCCGACCCCGTCGGGGGTCGTCAGCCCAAGCCTGGGAAGATGGCAGAGACATGGTTGCTGCGACGCCGACCTCGACGGGACAGTCTGATCAGGCGTACGTCTGGGTGTGGCTCCCCGGACTGACCGAGCCGGTCGTCGCAGGTCTGTTGCGGGCGGACGGCGACGTCTGGGTGTTCGGCTACGAGCGCAGCTACCTCGACCGAGACGACGCGATCGCGCTGCCCGAACTTCCGCTCCGCCCGGGATGGCAGCGACCGACAGGGGGGAAGCGTGTCGCGGGCGTCCTCCGAGACGCCGGGCCGGACGGATGGGGACGACGCCTCATCCACGCTCGACGCCTCGGTCGCGATCGCGACGGCGACGGCCTGGGCCTGCTGCCCTACCTGCTCGAGCCGGGCAGTGACCGCATCGGCGGTCTCGACTTCCAAGCGAGCGCGGAGCACTACGTGCCTCGGGTGGCCGAGCGCACCTCGTTGTCCGAGATGCAGCGGACGGCCGACGCGTTGTTGGCGGGTGAACCGATCACGGCGGCTCTTGACCCCGTGGTGCTCCGGGGCGCTGCCGTTGGCGGTGCGCGTCCCAAGGTCCTGCTCCGCGACACGGCGCCCAACGGCAGCCGGCGAGGCTGGGTGGCGAAGCTGGGCACCCACGCCGACACCTATCCGGTCGTGCGTGCAGAGGCTGTCGCGATGCACCTTGCGGTGCGGGTCGGGCTCGACGTCCCCGAGACGCTGCTCGAGGAGGCCGGCGGGCGAGACGTCTTGTTGGTGGAGCGGTTCGATCGCGTGCCCACGGCAGAGTCGGGGCCGCAAACCCCGGTCGCCCGACGGGTGATGGTCTCGGCAGAGACCATCGTCGCACTGGGCGACTCGACCGCCCCCGAGGCCACCTATCCGGACCTCGCCGACCAGATCCGTGCCCGGTTCACCGACCCCGACCAGACGCTGCGAGAGCTGTTCGCCCGGATCGTGTTCAACATCTGCATCTCGAACACCGACGACCATCCCCGCAACCACGCCGCGTTCTGGGACGGGCAGACACTCACCCTGACGCCGGCGTACGACCTCTGCCCGCAGTCGCGCTTCGGCAGCACCGCCCAACAGGCGATGGCCATCGACCGCGACGGCCGTCGAGCGGCCCGGCTCTCGGTCTGTCTGGACGCCGCCCACCTCTACCACCTCGACCGCGCCGACGCGGCCGAGATCATCGAGCAGCAGGTCACGGTCATCCGTGAGCAGTGGCCGGCAGCGGCGGCCTCCGCCCGACTCACCGCCGCGGAGCGACGGGCCATGTGGGAACACCAGATCTTGAACCCCGCCATCCACGAGATGGAGTGAGCGGGTGCCGCCCGGGCGACGGTTCCGGCAGGTGCGCTGATCAACCGGATGGCACCATGTCACGGTGAGCAACCGGCACGAAGCTCCGATCCGGCATGTCCTGTTCGACGCCGACGGGGTCATCCAAGACGTCCCCGGAGGCTGGTATGCCGCGATCGAGCCCTACCTCGGGGAGCGGGCGCGCGACTTCCTGCACGAGACCTGGGCCGAGGGACAGCCGACCCTTGCCGGGCGTGGCGACTACCTGCCGATGCTCGCGGATTCGTTGCGCCGGTGGGGAGTCGAGGCGCCGGTGGAGCAGGTGTACGCCGATGTCTGGTGCCGCATCGAGGTGGTCGAACCGACGCTGGCCTTTGTCCGAGAGCTCAAGGCATCGGGGTACGGCGTGCACCTGGGCACCAACCAGGAGTCCTACCGGGCGTCGTACATGAAGGCGAACCTCGGCTACAACGAGCTCTTCGACGTCTGCTGCTACAGCTGCGAGCTGGGGCAGATGAAGCCGGACCTCGGGTTCTTCCAGCAAGCCCTGGCCAGGATCGACGCGGCGCCCGGAGAGGTGCTCTTCATCGACGACACGGAGCCGAACGTCGTCGCCGCACGTGTCGCCGGGCTGGCCGCGATCCACTGGGACTTCACCCAGGGTCAGCAGACGCTGGTCGACCAGGTGCGAGAGCTCGGCCTGCGCTGCTAGGAGCGGGTGGAGCCGTAGCCGAGCAGCGCGGCCAGGCCGAGGGCGCTCCGGGGTGCGAAGGGCGAGCGCCACAGGCCACCGTGGACAGCCTGGTTGGCCTCCTCCTGCCACGGTTGCCGGCCGGTCGTGGGCGGCACGTTCAGGTCGTGGACCAGCAGTGCCGCCATCAGCACGCGGGTGGTGTCCGGCTCGAACACCTCGAGGCCGAAGCGATGGGCACCGGCGTACGCCGCCGCCAGCGCACGGTTCTTGACCACCGAGACCGTCCGGGTCGGCGGAGCGATGTTCATCGACACCGAGTGTCCGGCAGCTCGTTCGGCGGTCGCCCGCCAGCGCTGCATCCTCTTGCCAAGCGCGTAGTTGGGACCCTGCTGGGCAACCAGCGCGTCGCAGATCCCCGGATCGGCACCGGGTCGGTAGGCGCGCCGCAGCAGGCGGCCGCCGCTGATCGCACGCAGTCCGCGACCCGGGACCTTGGCCCATCGGGAGCGGGCTTCATAGGCGCGCACCGAAGCCTCGACTGCTTCGCGCGGGACGGCGAAGACGTCGGTCGGGGTCGCCAAGAACGCCAACGTCGTGTCGGGGCGGTGCCCCTGCAGCCGCGCACCGAGGACGTCACCGGCCGCCGAGAGCCGGACGTTGGTGCCGCCGTCGGCGTAGAGGTAGCTGCCCAGCACCAGGCTGCCGGGGAGGCCCTCCACCCAGTCGATCACCTCGGGCAGCTCGGTCAGCAGGTCCAGCCCCGCTCGCTCGGTCGGCGCGCCGGAGTCACCCCGGACCGGCATCAGCAGGGTGCCGGCGCTGGCGGCTGCCTGGTCCACCACGCGGGCCCACACCTCGGGGCGCGGCAGGTCGATGCCGGCGACGGTGGCACCCCAGCCCAACAGCACCGGCGTCGGCCCGACCTCGGCGCCTGCGCCCATCGCCACGATGGTGCGGCCTCGGAGAGCGAGCCACTCGGGGTGCGCCACGACCGCCCGGATCGCCGCCGCCGCGGAGGGCTCCATCACCCCGTCGGCGACCCATTGGTCGGTGGCACGGCGCAGCGCGTCGCCGCGCAGGTGCTCCCCATGGCGCGGGACGACGAGCTCGTCCACCGGCGCAGCCGATCCGGTGACCGTGTCCGTCCCGATCGAGACCTGCGGTTCACCGGGCTCCTCGATCATCGTGGACAGCGCTCGCTCGGTGCTGTCGGGGCTGACCCAGCGCATGCCGTCCACGACGGCGGTGACCCCGGTCAGCGCCGACTGCCGGGCGCCCTCGGGGTTGTCGATGCCCGCTTCGACGAGTCGCCGGAAGTGGCTGAGGTAGCCGCTGCGCCAGCTCGTCTCCTGCTCCGCCGCTCGCGCGCCGACCGGGTCGACGTCGGCCAGTGCGGCCTGCACCACCGAGCGCCCGAAGGCCGTGGTGCTGCGCGCCCCGTCCTCATCGGTCCTCGGAAATGCGACGCCTCGGGTCGGCTGCTCCGTCATGGGCGAAGGCTACGACGCCGGATCGGCGAGGGCGATGGTGAGCTCGAGAAGAGTACGGGGGTCGTCGAGCGCGTCGCCGTACGCCTCCCGCAGCTGCCCCATCCGATAGCGCACGGTCTGTGGATGCACGAACAGCGCCGTGGCGACGTCATCGCGGCGGCCGTGGTGCAGCAACCATTCGCGCAAGGTCTCCGCGAGCTTGTCCGCCGTGGCGGGTCGCAGCCCGACCAGCGGCGCCAGGGCGCGCGTGCGCAGGTCCGCCCGCGCCTCGGGATCAGCGTCGAGCACCAACGCTGCGAGGTGCTCCTCGGTGTCGACCGTGTCACTGCCGGAGACCAGCGGGAGGGCCCGCAGAGCCCGGAGGTACGACGACCGCACGGCGATCCAGGTCCGCGGCGGACCGACGACCGCGCCCCGTCCGGCCACGGTGGTGAGCAGGCCCCGACGAGCTGGCCCTCCCGCGTCGGGGACCAGCAGCACGGCCAGCCCTTCACCAGGAGGCTCGGCAGCCTCGCTCGGCTCGAGCGTGGCCGCAGGCAGGCCCAGCAGGGCGGGGCGGACCTGGGCGTCCGGCAGGATCACTGCGGTCAGCGACGTGGGCGGCGTCCACTCGACCTGGGCCGCGGCGGCGTGCAGGGCATCGGCCGGGTCACCGCGGAGCAGGGCTTGGCCGAGCCGATCCAGATCGCGCTCGCGGACGCGCGCGAAGCTGTCGGTCTGGTCGTTGTGGCCGGCAACCGAGGCCGCGGACAACTCGTCGATGTAGGCGAAGACCAGCTCGGCGAAGCTTGCGACCGCGTCGGCCGGTAGGTCGTTGGCGACGGCGGTGGCGGCCAGCTCACGCCAGGCGACCCGGGCACCCACCCGATAGGCCGACAGCAGGGCCTCGACGCTGCGGCCGTTGCGAGCCTCGCCCTGGCCGAGTCGGTAGGCGCCGTCGAGCGCCGAGGACATCGGCGTGCCGGGGTCGCCGGCCTCCCGGGACGCGAGTCGCAAGAAGCCGGCCAGGGCCATCTGGACCGCCTGTTCGATGGTGCGACCCATCGGCCCGCCGAACGCGTCGCCGTAGGCCGGCACCTCCGCGGTGACCGCTGCGATGGTGTGCTCGGCAACCTCGGCCAGCTCGCCGCGGAGCATGGTGATCACCCGGTGATCCAGTCGAGGAGTGGTGGAACCGTGCTCATCGACGCCAGAACTGGGCATCTTTATCTCCTTCGAACAAAATCCGTGCTGAGATTCACATCCAGATGTCAGGAATTATCCTAGACCGCCAGGCAGAGTAGGGCCATGAGTCTGATGGCCGGACCCGACCAGCGGAGCGGGAAGTTCCGTGCCCGGATCTGGCAGGTGGCCGAGGCGGCCACCACCCCCTTGCTGCCCGCGGACTACCTCGACCTGGTCGCCCCGCTCCGTCCGGGCGCGGACCTGAGGGGTCGGATCGTCTCGATCCACCCCGAGACCGCGGACGCCGCCACGATCGTGATCCGGCCGGGCGCGGACTGGGCCGGGCACGTCCCGGGCCAGTACATCCGGATCGGCATCGACGTCGACGGCATCCGGCAGTGGCGGGCCTACTCGCTGACCCACGGCCCGCGGCCGGACGGCTTCATCTCGATCACGGTCAAGGCAGTGCCGGACGGGCTGGTCAGCAACCACCTGGTCCGCGAGGCGAAGCCGGGCACGCTGGTCCATCTCGAGCCCGCTGCCGGCGAGTTCGTGCTCCCGCCCGACGGTGGCCGCTTCCTGTTCGTCACCGCCGGCTCGGGCATCACCCCGGTGATCGGGATGCTGCGCAACCTCTTCCCCTCCACCGACGCCGGTGTGCTGCGGCTGGCCCGCAGCGAGCCGTTCGACATCGTCGTCCTGCACGTCGCACCGTCGGAGCCGGACACCATCTTCGCCTCCGACCTCCGCAAGCTCGACGCCGCCGGCGTGATCCGCCTGGTGTCGCGGTACGACGACGTGCACGGTGTGCTCGACCTCGCCGATCTGGCCGACCTGGTCCCGGACCTGGCAGAGCGGACGACCTTCGCCTGCGGCCCGGCCGGTCTGTTGGAGGCGCTCGAGGAGCACCACGAGGAAGCCGGGCTGAGGTTGCTCACCGAGCAGTTCCGGGTGACTCGCATCGTCGCCGGCGAGGGTGGCACGGTCACCTTCGCCGGCGCCGGTGTCACCGTCTCGGCCGACGGCGCGACCCCGATCCTGGACGCCGCCGAGGAGGCCGGCGTCCTGATGCCGAGCGGATGCCGGATGGGCATCTGCTTCGGCTGCGTCCTGCCGCTGCGCGAGGGCGCCGTCCGCGATCTCCGCAACGGCGAGATCACCACTGCCACAGACGGTGACGGCGTCATCGTGCAGACCTGCATCAACGCCGCTGCCGGCGACTGCCTCATCGACCACTGACACCCGACGACCGACCCACACGACCGACGTACCCACGCCAAGGAGCCCCCGTGACCACGATCCAGAAGAAGGACGAGAACCCGGTCGCCCACCTGACGCCCGAGGACATCGAGCAGCTCGGCCGTGAGCTGGACGCCATCCGCCAGGAGGTGCTCGACACCCGGGGCGCCAGCGACGCGAAGTACATCCGCTCGGTGATCGCCACCCAGCGCTACCTGGAGCTCGGCTCCCGCGCGGTGCTGTTGTTCTCGTTGTTCCCGCCGGCATGGTTCGTGGGCACGGCAGGGCTGAGCGTCGCCAAGATCTTGGAGAACATGGAGATCGGGCACAACGTGCTGCATGGGCAGTGGGACTGGATGCGCGACCCGAAGATCCACTCCACCACCTGGGAGTGGGACAACGCGACGCCGGCGGAGCAGTGGAAGCACAGCCACAACGAGCTGCACCACACCTACACCAACGTCATCGGCAAGGACAACGACCTCGGCTACGGCATCATGCGGGTCGACGAGGACCAGCCGTGGGAGCCGTTCCACCTCGGCCAGCCGCTGTGGAACTTCGTCAACGCCTGCTTCTTCGAGTACGGCATCGCCGCCTACGACCTGGAGCTGCGCGGCAACCTCGCCAAGGGGACGACCAAGACCCCGGAGTTCAAGGAGAACTCCCGCAAGGTGCTGCGCAAGATCGGTCGCCAGGTGACCAAGGACTACGTCGTCCACCCACTGCTGTCGGGGCCGTCGTTCTTCCACACCCTGTCGGCGAACTTCGTGGCCAACGTGGTCCGCAACGTGTGGAGTCACTCGGTGATCATGTGCGGCCACTTCCCCGAGGGCGTGGAGACCTTCGAGAAGCGGTCCATCGAGGGTGAGACCAAAGCGGAGTGGTACCTGCGCCAGATGCTCGGCTCGGCGAACATCTCCGGCTCCAAGCTGGTGCACATCATGAGCGGCAACCTCTCCCACCAGATCGAGCACCACCTCTTCCCGGACCTGCCGTCGAACCGCTACGCCGAGATCGCGCCGAAGGTGCGGGCCTTGTTCGAGAAGTACGAACTCAACTACTGCTCCCGCCCGCTGGTGCCGCAGGTCTACTCCGCCTGGCACAAGGTGGTCCGGCTTTCACTGCCCAACGGCTGGCTGGACACCACCACCGTGCGCAACCTGCCCTCGCAGCTGAAGACGCTGGGCCAGATGATCAAGGGTGGCCCGCGAGTACGCCGCGTCGCTCAGGCCCGGATGACCCAGCTGGCCCGGCGCAAGCGCGCCGCGGCGGCACCGGTCAAGGTCGCCGCCGCGGCCGCCTAGCGGCTGCCTAGCACCCGAGCACGGGCTTGTTGCTCCGGATCACACCACGCGGGTCGCGGCGGGTCTTGAGCTCGCGGAGCCGAGCCAGGGTCGGCTCGTCGTAGCCGGCCGCGTTGGCCTGCTGCGAGCCGGTGAAGTTCGGCAGCCGGTGCTCGCTGGCCAGCCGACCGAGCGCGGCGTCGATCGCCTGGAAGGATCCGGTGATCGGCAGGGCGAGCTCGGGCACGGCGAGCATCCCGAGCGAGAAGACCTGGAAGGGCTCGCTCACCGGCCGGACCGCGCCACCGCCGACGGGCGGCTCGGCGAAGGCGCCACCGAGACCACGGATCTGGATGACCATCAGTGCGGTCCGGTCCCGGTCTCCCGCCGCCGCGACGAGGTCGTCGATGCCTCGGTCGTCCAGCTCGGTCACCAGCACGGAGTGCTCCATGGCCGGGGTGGGGTCGGTCGGCTCCGCGGCAACATCGGCCACCTGGCTCGGCTGGATCGGCCGCATCAGGTCGAGCGCGACTGGCGCCGCGTCACGCAGTGACCAGAGCAGGATCTCGGCCATCTGCGACGTGCCCAGGTAGGTCGCCATCACAGTGACGAACGAGCGGCCCCGGATCGGCTCGGGGACCATCTCGAGGTCGGGGAAGTGCATCAGGTTCGCCCACAACGACAGCTCGCGCGGTGCGACGCGGGCCAGGTCCCGGAAGGCTCGGAGCACCCTGGGTGCGTGCTCGATCCCCCACATCAGCTGACCGCCGTACATCTCCGGGGCGTCGAAGAGCGCGACGGTCACGCCCAGCACGATCGCGAAGTCGCCGCCACCACCGCGCAGCGCCCAGAACAGCTCCGGGTCGGTTGCTTCGGAGACGGTACGGCGCACTCCGCCGGTGTCCACGACGTCGAAGGAGAGCACGCTGTTCGCGGTGAAGCCGTGCTTGCGGGTGAACCAGCTGACTCCGCCGCCGAGCGCGAGTCCGACGACGGTCGGGTCTCCGCTGCTGCCGGCCAGAACCATCAGTCCGGTGCCGTCCAGCTCGGCGCAGAGCTCGCCGAACTTCACGCCGGCGCCGACGGTGGCCGTCTTGGCCCCGACGTCGACGGTGATGCCGTCTAGGGCGCGTGTCCGGAGCAGCAGCGCGCCGTCGAGGATGCGGGCGCGGCCGGCGTGCCCGGTGGGCTGAGCCGCGACGGCGTGACCGTGCTCGCCGGCCCACCGTACGGCGGTCACGACGTCGTCCGCGTCCGCGGCCTCCAACACGGCCAGAGGTCGCTGGTCGACGTTGACCAGCCAGGGAGTGCGAGCCTGGTCGTAGGTCGCGTCCTCGGGCGTGATCAGTCGTCCCGAGACTGTGCCGCGGAGCTCGCTCAGCGGGTCGATGCCGGCGGGCTCGAAAGCGCCGGTAGGGGCGGGGATGGTGGTGCTCATGAGAGTGCTCCTGTTGGTGGTTCGATCTGCTTGTCGAGAAGACCCTCGGGGAAGGCGCTTAAGGGAGACTTGGGGCTGACTTGGGGCGCTCTTGGGTCGGGCCGGGGTCACTCGAGGACGCGCGCCTCTATGCTCGGCCCGTGCGCATCGCGGTGCTGGGTGAGACCGAGGTCCGACGGGCGGAGGCTCCCCTCGACCTCGGCACCCGCAAGCAGCGGGCGATCGTCGCGGCGCTCGTGCTGGCGCACGGTCGCGCGGTGTCCTACGACGCTCTGGTCGACCTGCTCTGGGGCGAGCATCCACCCGCCGGCCTGCCCGGGACCTTGCACGTCTACATCGCGGGGCTGCGCCGCACGCTGGAACCGGACCGGCCGGCCCGCTCGCCGGCGACGATTCTGGTCACCGTGGGCGGTGGGTATGCGCTGCGTGTGCCCGATGACCAAGTCGACGTCACCGGGTTCGAGCAGGTGGTCACGGCGGTCCATCGCAGTCTCGGACCGATCGGTCTGGGCGACCCGCCGGCACTCTCCGTCGAGGAGGCGTCCGCGGCGCGGGACCGGCTCGACGGCGCGCTCGCCGCCTGGCGCGGCACGCCGTACGCCGATCTCGACGACCCCGACCCAGTGGTTGCGGAACGGGCTCGGCTCGAGGAGCTGTACACCCTGGCGCTCGAGGACCGGGCGGTGCTCGGACTCGCGTTGGGCGACCATCAGCGTCTCGCGGGTGAGCTGGAGGCGTTGACGGCTCGTCATCCGTTACGCGAGCGGCTCTGGGCGCTGCGTGCCATGGCTCTGGCGCGCAGCGGGCGGCAGGCCGAGGCGCTGGAAGCGCTGCGCGAGGTGCGCTCGGTGTTGGACGAGGAGCTCGGCCTGGACGCCTCACCGCAACTGCGTGATCTGGAGACCGCCGTGCTCAGGCAGGACCCCACGCTGACCTGGGTGCCGCTGGACGCCGTCCGGCCGGCCGGCGAGGGGCGGGACGACACCGGGCCGATCTCCTGGGCCCCGCCTGCGCCACCGCCGTGGCCGATGGTCGGCCGCGGCGACGAGTTGGCCGAGCTCGAGAGACTGCTGGGCCGAGCCGGGACCGGAACCCCGATCTTTGCGGCACTGACCGGCGACCCGGGCATCGGCAAGAGCCGGCTGTCTCGTGAGCTCGCAGCGGCTGCGATGGGCCGGGGCGTTCGCGTGCTCTGGGGACGGTGCTCCGAGGACGAAGGTGCGCCGGCACTATGGCCGTGGCAGCAGGTGTTTCGCAGCCTTGGTCGGGAGCTGCCCGCTGATCTCGGCCAGGACGAGGGGGCGGAGTTCCGCACTTGGGAGCTGGTCGTCGGCGGCGTCGCCGAGGCGGCTGCGAGCGAGACCCTTCTCTTGGTCCTCGATGATCTGCACTGGGCAGACCCCTCCACCCTGCGCGCACTACGCCTGCTGATCAGCACGGTCGAGACGGCGAGGCTGATGGTGCTGGTCACCTGGCGGCCCCGACCGGAGCCGACCGGCGCACTCGCCGATGTGGCAGAGGCACTCGCCCGGCGACATGCGCTGCGGCTCGAGCTGACCGGGCTGGGACCAGACGAGGCCGCGACGGTGGTGGCCGCCGTGACCGATCTGGCTCCCAACGCCGCCGAGGCATCGGTGCTTGCTGCGCGCACCGACGGGAACCCGTTCTTCCTCGTCGAGTACGCCCGTCTGGCCGGTGACGGCGGTGACCTGGCCGAGCTGCTGCGCGAACCCGAGCCACCAGCCGCAGTCCAGGAGGTGCTGCGGCGACGGTTGGATCGACTGCCACCGGCCACCGTTGGCCTGCTCCGCTGGGCCAGCGTCGTGGGTCGCGCGTTCGACCTGGACGCCCTGGCCAGCCTGGCCGAGCTCGACGAGGACACCGTGGTCGACGACCTCGAGACCGCTTTGTCGGCGGGGCTGATCCGCGAGGAGGGCGCGGGGGAGTACGTCTTCGGCCATGCGCTGGTGCGAGATGTCACCTACGGCGGTCTCACTGCCACCCGGCGGGCCCGAGCGCACGCGAGAGCCGCCGAGGCCTTCGAGGACACTCCCGAGCGGATCGGCGAGACCGCCCACCACTGGCTCGCGGCCGGTCCAGCCCATGCCGGACGCGCCTGGCGCGCGGCTGCCTCTGCTGCGGCAGCAGCGCAGCAGGTGCATGCCTACGAGCAGTCGGCCGAGCTGTTGCGGTCTGCCCTGGCCGCCCAGGCCGCCGACGCAGGCAGCGGCCCTAGGGATCGCTTCGACCTGCTGATGGACCTTGCTTCGGCCCACCGCTGGCGCGGCGAGTGGGCTCCGCTGCTGGCCACGATCGAGGAGGCGATCACGGTCGCGGACGACGTCGGCGACGTGCGGCTGCTCGCCCGGGCGGCCTCGGCGATGACGATCGGCGCCTTATGGCGCTCGGCCGATGCGTCGACGACCCACGAAGGGGTGGTCGACGCGCTACGCCGCGCCCTTGCCGCCCTTCCTCGAGGTGATGACTCCGTGCGCTGTCACGTCATGTTGGCGTTGGCCAACGAGACCGCCAGCGTCGCGCCCTTCGCAGAGCGGTTGGATCTGGTGGAGTCGGCCCTTGCCATGGCGCGTCGACTCGGCGACGACAGTCTTGTGGTGGACGCCTGCGAGGTCGCCTTCATGTCGCTGTGGCAGCCCGACTCCGCCGAGCGCCGTCTCGCCCTGGCCGGTGAGGCGATGGACGTCGCGGCGCGGATCGGCAACGAGCGGGCGTTCACGGTCGCGGCGATCCTCACCGCGGTCGCCCACGGCGAGCTCGGTCAACCCGAGTCGATGTGGGAGATCGCGAGCCTCGCTCGAGACCACGCCGCGCGGCTGCGGCTGCCCTACGGACTTCTGGTGCTCGACACCCTCGAGCTGCCCTGGCTAGCGATGGCGGGCCGCTTCGAGGAGGCCGAGCAGAGAGTCGAGCGGATCTTCGCGTTGGGTGAGCAGATGCAGCTCAAGAACGTCGAGGACGCCATGTCGGGCGCTCTGGTCAACCTGCGCCTCTGGCAGGGCCGCGCGGCGGAGATGGTCGAGGAGCTGACCGAGCTGGACGACCTGCCGTCGTCAGCGCTGGCGTGCCAATTCATGCTCCGAGCGGGACGCGTCGAGCAAGCCCGGGAGTACCTCGCCGACCATCCGGCCGAGTTGAAGACAGAGAACTGGTTCTCGCTGATGAACTGGTCCGCGGCCGCCGAGACCGCGCTCGGACTCCAGGACCGCGACCTGGCCGGCCGTGTCTACGAGCTGCTCGCGCCGTACGCCGGCCGGATGGCGTGCGCTGGCTCCGGCAACGCCACCGGCCCGGTCGACGCCTTCCTGGCGCTCGCTGCTGCCTGCCTGGGTCGCGCCGAGGACGCCGCCCGCCACGCGGCCGATGCGCAGAGGTTGATCGAGGAGTGGGGGCTCACGCTGGTCGGCGAGTGG
>JBDHZT010000037.1:0-32590 GCA_039811985.1 Nocardioidaceae bacterium
TTCTCGTACTCCCGGCCGACCATGAAGCCGGTGATGTTCTGCAAGAAGAGCAGCGGCACCCCACGCTGGTTGCACAGCTCGATGAAGTGGGCACCCTTGAGGGACGACTCGCTGAACAGGATCCCGTTGTTGGCGACGATGCCGACGTCGTGGCCGTAGATCCGCGCGAAGCCGCAGACCAGCGTCTCGCCGTAGAGCTTCTTGAACTCGTGCAGCCTGCTCCCGTCCACGATCCTGCGGATGACCTCGCGGACGTCGTACGGCGTCCGGGTGTCCGTCGGCACCACCTCCGCCAACGTCCCCGGGTCGTCGTGGGGCTCATCCGGTGCCGCGGAAAGTGTTGCGGTTTGGGCCCAAACGGCAGAGATTTCGGCCTCCGGATTGCGGTTTGGGCCCAAACGGCAGCCTTCGGCGGGCAACGTGTCGACGATCGACCGGACGATGGCGAGGGCGTGAGCGTCGTCGCGGGCAAGGTGATCGACGACGCCGGAGATGCGGGCGTGCACGTCTCCACCGCCGAGATCCTCGGCACTGACGACCTCACCGGTCGCGGCTTTCACCAGAGGTGGGCCGCCCAGGAAGATGGTGCCCTGGTTGCGCACGATCACCGTCTCGTCGGACATCGCGGGCACGTAGGCGCCGCCGGCCGTGCAGGAGCCCATCACCGCCGCGATCTGCGGGATGCCCTGGGCGGACAGGTTGGCCTGGTTGAAGAAGATCCGACCGAAGTGCTCGCGGTCGGGGAAGACCTCGTCTTGAAGGGGCAGGAACGCCCCGCCCGAGTCGACCAGATAGACGCAGGGCAGCAGGTTGTCGGCGGCGATCCGCTGGGCGCGGAGATGCTTCTTGACCGTGATCGGGTAGTAGGTGCCGCCCTTGACCGTCGCGTCGTTGGCCACCACCACGCACTCGCGCCCGTTGATCATCCCGATCCCGGTCACGACGCCGGCCGACGGGACGGCGTAGTCCTCGCCCTCCTCGCCGTACATCCCGAACGCCGCCAGCGGGCTCAGCTCGAGGAACGGGCTGCCGGGGTCGAGCAGCCGATCGACCCGATCGCGGACGAGCAGCTTGCCGCGCGCGACGTGGCGGTCGCGGGCGCGCTGCGAGCCACCTTGGCGAGCGACGGCCAGCCGCTCGCGAAGCTGGTCGACCAGGTCGCGCAGCTCGGCGCCCATCGAACCTCCTTAGAAGAGCGTGCTCGCCTCGTCGGATGAGGCGCCTCGAGTTAGGTTAACGATCGCTAACCACGGTACCGCGCCCCGTCCGATGTTGTCGATGCGAGGACCTCGGCGCAATGTCATCGGCGGCCACCACCGAAGCGGTGCGGGAGCGGCGATAGCGTGGCGGGGTGAGCCGCCGTGACCAGATCCTCGCGACGGCTGCGGAGTTGTTCGCGACCCGTGGATTCCACGGCGTCTCGGTGGCCGACCTCGGCGCCGCCTGCGGTATCTCAGGCCCCGCGCTCTACAAGCATTTCGCCGGCAAGGAGGCGATCCTCGCCGAGATGCTCGTCTCGATCAGCGAGGAGCTGCTGGCCGAGGGCAGCCGTCGAGTCGCCGACTCCGCCGGACCAACGGAGGCCCTCGACGCGTTGGTCGACTGGCACGTCGACTTCGCCCTGCACCACCGGGCGCTGATCGTCGTCCAGGACCGCGACTGGGAGTCGCTGCCCGACGACGCGCGCGAGCGGGTGCGCACCCTGCAGCGGGAGTACGTCGACCTCTGGGGCGCCCAGCTGCGTTTGCTCGACAGAACTCTCGGCCTCGACCAAGCCCGGGCAATGGCGCACGCGACCTTCGGGCTGATCAACTCCACCCCGCACAGTGGGCTGATTCCCGACGACCAGATGCGCCCACTGCTGCACCGGATGGCGCTGGCCGCGCTGAGCTCCTGACGCGGCGGACCTACCTCGCGCATCCCCGAGTGGCACCTCGCGCAAGCCCGCCTAGCTCCTCGCGTCAGAACAGATGGTCGATCGAGGCCGCGGGGTCGTCGAGGAGGGCGAGCACCCGCTCGGCACGGAGCATCGCCTCCAGGCCGGTCTCCACGTCGTCGGCGGTCTCTCCGGCCGGACCGCCCCGTTCGTGGAGGCGGACGAGGAGCTCGTCGCGAGGCAGCCCCCGCAGATGGGTCAGCACGAACGGGTCAGCCTCGAGCAGCCAGCTGACCTGCAGACCCACGGCGAGCGCGTGGGGGCAGGGATCCATCCAGGCAGGGCAGGTGCAGGCGGCGGCGAGCTCACCGCCGTACGGCAACAGCTCGACGCCGCCGTCCTCGGCCTCCTCGACCAGTTGGTGCGGCAGATCGCCGGCCATCAAGGTGGCGATCCGACCCGACTCGGCAGCGATCAGCTCCACGAACAGGTCCAACCCGGTCCGGTCCAGCAGCGGGACGGTGACGCTGACCGCGCCCGGCTCGGTGTCCTCGACGGCGGCGAAGAAACGGCCCTCCTCCACGGTGATCGGGCCGACCCGACCACCTCGAGCCAGCGCTCGTCCGGCGCGCAGGTCCTCCTCGGCGTACGACGACTCCTCGACCGCGCGCACCCAGGCCTTGCCCCACCAGCTGCGGACCCGGGTCGCTGCCCGCCGTCGAGGCAGGCGTGGATGGGTGATCGCGGTCATCGGCCGACCCTCCGGCGCAGCGTGACCAGGTCGAGCAGCTCGTCGTTGCTCAGCTCGGTGAGCGCGGCTTCGCCCTGGGCCAGCACGGTGTCGGCGAGGGCGCGCTTGCGAGTGAGCAGCTCGGCGATCTTCTCCTCGACCGTGCCCTGGGTGATGAGCCGGTGCACCTGAACGGGCTTGGTCTGCCCGATCCGGTAGGCGCGGTCGGTGGCCTGCTCCTCCACGGCCGGGTTCCACCAGCGGTCGACGTGGATCACGTGGTCGGCGCGGGTGAGGTTCAGGCCGGTGCCGCCCGCCTTGAGACTGAGCAGGAAGACCGGCACCTCGCCGGCTTGGAATCGGGCCACCATCGCCTCGCGCTCGCGCACCGGCACACCGCCGTGCAGGAACTCGTGCGCGATGCCGTGCGCGGTGAGGTGGGTCTGGAGGAGGCGACCCATGGCGACGTACTGCGTGAAGACCAGGGCCGCACCGTCCTCGGCGACCACGGTGTCCAGCAGCTCGTCGAGCGCGTCGAGCTTCTCCGAGCGGCCGGCGAGGCGGCCGCTGGCCTGCTTGAGGAAGTGGGCCGGATGGTTGCAGATCTGCTTGAGCCCGGTGAGCAGCTTGAGCACGAGGCCACGCCGGGCGTCAGGGTCGGCGCGCTCGATCCGCTCCATCACCTCCCGCACGAACGACTCATAGAGCACCGTCTGCTCCCGAGTCAGCCCCAGCGGGTGGTCGGTCTCGGTCTTGGCGGGGAGCTCGGGGGCGATGCCGGGGTCGGACTTGCGGCGACGCAGCAGGAATGGCCCGATCAGGCCGGCGAACTGGCGTGCCTTGGTGGGCTCGAGGCCCGACTCGATCGGGCCGGCCCAGACCTTGCGGAAGGCGTTGCGGCTGCCGAGCAGCCCCGGCGTCGCCCAGTCGAGGATCGCCCAGAGCTCGGTCAGGTTGTTCTCCACTGGGGTGCCGGTGAGCGCCACCCGGCCGCGACTGCGAAGCGTGCGCAGCCCGCGCGCGGTCGCCGAGGTGGGGTTCTTCACGTGCTGCGCCTCGTCGGCGACCACCAGGTCCCAGTCGACACCGGCCAGGGCGCGGCCAGGCGCAGAGGCGCCGTCGTGGACGTGGTTTCGGGCGGTCGTGTCCGAGCGCATCGTGCCGTACGTCGTCAGCACGAAGCCGCCGCTCAGACCGGACAGGGCTCGGCTGGCGCCATGGAAGCGACGGACCGGCTCGCTCGGCGCGAAGCGCGCGATCTCGGCTTCCCAGTTGCCCATCAGCGAGGCGGGGCAGACCACCAGGGTCGGTCCGGCACTGGGATCGAGGTCGTGACGGTGCAGGTGCAGGGCGATCAACGTGATGGTCTTGCCGAGACCCATGTCGTCGGCCAGGCAGGCGCCCAGACCGAGCCCGCTGAGCTCGATCAGCCAGGTCAGGCCGTGCCGTTGGTAGTCGCGCAGGGTGCCGTGCAGTCGCGGCGACACCTCGACGGGCTCGCGGGTGGCGGCCTGCTGGAGTCGGTCGCGCATGGTCAGGAGGCTGGCGCCGACCACCACTTCCTGATCGGTCTCGTCGACCTCGACGACGCCGGTCAGCGCCGCCGCGAGCGCCTGGACCGGCTTGACCGTGCGGACCAGCCGCTTCTTGGCCTTGCGGGCGACCGCCGGATCGACGACGGTCCAGTTGTCCCGGAGCTTGATGATCGGCACCGTGGCCTGGGCGAGTTGATCCATCTCCGCATCGGTCAGCGGATCACCATGCAAGGCGACCTGCCAGTGGAAGGCGAACACCGACTCGGCCGATAGCAGCCCTGTGTGCAGCGGCTCCTCGTGCAACGTGCCTGCGCCACCCGGCGCGGGCCGGCGGTCCAGCACGGTCCGCGCCGTCAGGTCTCGACCCAGGGACCGCGGCCAGAGCACGTCGACGCCCCGCTCACGCAGGGCGGCCACGCCTTCGTCGAGCAGGCTGACCAGCTCGTCGGTGTCCAAGGTGATCTCGTCGGGCACCCGCAGCTGGAGCAGCCGGTCCAACACCGGCCAGGCCTCGGCGGCTCCACGCAGCGCGATGCTGGCGTGGGTGCGCGCCCGCGCGCCGAACCCGTGGCTGGCACCGGTCCCGGTCTCGGCCCACAGCAGCGCGGCATCGCAGAAGTGCAGGGGGTTGTTCTCGTCGTGGACCTGGAGGATCAGCCGCACGGCGCCGGCGACCAGCTCCTCCTCGTCCGCCTCGACGCGGAGGGAGAGGGTGACCAGTTGCGGCAGGTCCTCGACCGGCGTCGCACGGTGCCTATCCAGCCGGGCCTGCAACCGGTCGGCGAACTCGGCCTGTCGGCGTTCGGCCTCCGCCGCTCGATGGGTCGCACGCTCCTCCGGAGTAAGGCGTGCGGAGCGATCGCCCGCCTCCCGGCGAGGCGCGACCAGGGGCGCACTCCGGGGCATCGTGTCGACCACGGCGGTGAGCACCTGGCGAACCAGATCGGTCGCCGCGGCCGCGTCGAGGTCGTCGTACGCCCGGGCTTGGCCGAGCATCCGCACCCGGTCCTCGTCAGCCTCGTCGAGTCCGGCCACCTGCCACTGTGGCGGCCGCTCGTCATGGGGAGCCGGCTCGAAGCGGCCGGACGCGACCAGCCGCATGCCGAGGAGCGCGGCACCCGACAGCAGGGCCACGCTCGGGTGCAGGTCGTCACGGACGTGGGCCCTGGTGAGCACCGGCAGCGCGGCCCGCATCGGCAGCGTCACCGTGCGCCGGTCGTCGCTGAACTCGACGTGCGAGTCACGCGGCGGCTCGGCCAGCTGAAGCCGAGCCGGACCGGTCAGGGGAACGAAGCCCAATGACTGCCTCCTTCCACCACACCAACCCGCAGATCGGGCCGTTCCATCGCGGGCACTCCCGACCGTAACGCCCGGGACCGACAAGGAGTTCCACGAGTGGCAACCCCAGGGCTCCTGCCCAGCGTTCCTACCCAGTCCTCCTGCCCAGCGTTCCCGCACGGTCGGCCGCCGGACTGTCGGCTACCGTGGCCGCCGTGAGCATCCTCGATGAATCAATCGCCCGCCTCGATGGCGAGCCCGGCACCCTGCGCGACCTCACCGGTGGTCGGCCCGCCCTCCTGGTCAACGTCGCGAGCAAGTGCGGGCTCACCCCGCAGTACGCCGCGCTCGAGCAACTGCAGCGTGACTACGCCGACCGCGGCTTCACCGTCGTCGGGTTGCCGTGCAACCAGTTCATGGGCCAAGAGCCCGGCACCGCCGATGAGATCGCGGAGTTCTGCTCGGCGACCTACGGCGTCACCTTCCCGATGAGCGAGAAGATCGAGGTCAACGGCGAGGGCCGGCATCCGATCTACCGCACGCTGGTGCAGACCCCCGACCAGACCGGTCGGGACGGCGACATCGCCTGGAACTTCGAGAAGTTCGTCATCGACGCCGACGGCGCCGTGCTCGCCCGGTTCGACCCGCGCACGGTCCCCGACGACCCGCAGGTCGTCGAGGCGATCGACCGTGTCCTCGGCTGAGCCTGGATCCACCGGTCGTCGCCGTCGCGAGCGTCATCAGACGGGTGTGCCGACAAGGCGGAGTGCCGAAGGCGGGCCGGAGGCCCGTCGAGGTGCGACAACGCAGTCGGCGCGCCCGGATGGTGGCGCGCAGCAGGCGAGAGATCGGTGGATCCAGGCTGAGCACCCGACAGACCGGCCGCGATCCCCGGGGTATGCCACCGACCTGGGCCTGTTGGTCCTGCAAGGCGCGACCGTGGAGAGCCGACCGGACTACCTCGTCGTGCGGACCCCGGCCAACCCGGCCTACCACTGGGGCAACTGCCTGATCCTCGACCAGGCTCCGGAGCCGGGGTCGGTCGCCTCGTGGGTGGAGGCGTTCCGCCGCGAACACCCCACGGCGGAGCATGTCGCCCTCGGCATCGACGCCACCGAGGTGGCGATCGACCCGGCCGAGGCGGCCTCTGCAGGCGTCGCTCTCGAGCAGGACGTCGTGCTCGTCACCGACCAGCTGGACTCGGCCCCGGTGCCCGACGGGTTCTCGCTGCGCGAGCTCGATCCTGCCGACCCCGAACAGTGGGCCGCCCTGGTCGGCATGGAGCTGGAGGACCTCGACGAACCGGATCGGACCGAGAGCCATGCCGACTTCTTGACCCGCCGGTTCGCCGGGCACCGCGCCCTGGCCGAGGCGGGCCACGGTGGCTGGTTCGCGGCGTACGCCCCCGACGGCAGACCCGTCGCCAGCCTCGGCATTTTCGCCACCGGCGCCGATCGGTGGCGCTATCAGCAGGTGATCACCCACCCCGACTTCCGTCGGCGTGGCATCGCCGGGGCGCTGCTGCGGGCAGCCGGCGCGCGCGCCTGCGCCTCCGGCGCCCGGGAGCTGGTGATCGTCGCTGACCTGACCGGCCCGGCGATCGGGCTCTACCGGTGCGCGGGCTTCCGCGACGCCGTACCCCAATGGGCGCTCTACGCCCCACCAGCGTGACGGTGCGGCACTCCGCTAATCCTCTATACCCATCAGAAGCCCCCGATAATGATTCGTCATCGCTGGGTGGGCTTGCCTAGGCTTGCCCGGTGACTTCGCCGACAACCTCCCCCACGACCGCCAGCACCAAGCTCGACGGCCACGTGCTTGTCATCGCGGGCGTGGTCGTGCTCGGCGCGATCATGTCCATCCTCGACATCACTGTCGTCAGCATCGCGCTGGAGAACTTCCGCGAGGTTTTCGAGGCCACCCCAGCGGAGGTCGCTTGGACGATGACCGGCTACACCCTGGCGCTCGCCTCGGTGATCCCGCTGACCGGCTGGGCGGCCGACCGGTTCGGCACCAAACGCCTCTACCTGCTCGCGGTCACGCTGTTCACGCTCGGCTCGGTGCTGTGCGCGATGGCCGACTCGATCCAGATGCTGGTCTTCTTCCGCGTTCTGCAGGGACTCGGCGGCGGCATGCTGATGCCCCTCGGCATGACCATCCTGACCCGGGCCGCCGGTCCCGAGCGGGTCGGCCGCGTGATGGCAGTCCTCGGTGTGCCGATGCTGCTCGGCCCGATCTTCGGCCCCATCCTGGGCGGCTGGCTGATCGACATCGCCTCCTGGCACTGGATCTTCCTGATCAACCTGCCCATCGGTATCGCCGCCCTGATCTATGCATCCCTGGCCCTGCCCAAGGACAACCCGAAGCCCTCGGAGACCTTCGACTGGATCGGCATGGCGCTGCTCTCGCCCGGGCTGGCCCTCTTCCTCTACGGCGTCAGCTCGATCCCGAGCGCCGGCACGGTGATGGACAAGGAGGTGCTCATCCCGGCGATCATCGGCTTGGTGCTGATCGTCGCCTTCGTCGGTCGGGCGATCTACAACGAGGTCGAGCACCCGCTGGTCGACCTGCACCTGCTGCAGAACAAGCAGATGGCGGTCGCGGTGATCGCCATGTCGCTGTTCGCGATCGCGTTCTTTGGTGCGAGCATCCTGTTCGCGCAGTACTTCATCGCCGTTCGCGGGGAGGACACCCTCAAGACCGGCTGGCTGCTGGCGCCGCAGGGCTTCGGCGCGATGATCACGATGCCGATCGCCGGCGCGCTGGTCGACCGGATCGGCCCCGGCAAGATCGTGCTCAGCGGCATCGTGCTGATCACCGCCGGGATGGCGGTGTTCACCCAGGTTGGCGTCTCGACCTCCTACACCCTGCTGCTCGGTGCCCTCTTCGTGATGGGCCTGGGCATGGGCGCCACCATGATGCCGATCATGACCTCGGCGCTGCAGACACTCACCGACCACAACATCGCGCGCGGATCCACGCTGATGAACATCGTCCAGCAGGTGGCTGCCTCGATCGGAACCGCGCTGTTCTCGGTGCTGTTGACCAACAGCTACAACGACAGCAAGGCGATCACCTTGATGACCGCCGTGCGCGAGGTCGGTGACGACACCACCAAGATCGGCGCGCTGCTGCAGCAAGCGGGGCTGATGCCGAGCGACCCGGCGGCGATCCCGCAGGTCCTGCAGGAGTACGGCGCCCGCGCCGTCGCCGACATGGCCGACGCGTTCGGCTCAGCCTTCGTAGTGGCCACCATCCTGGTCGCCTGCGTGCTGATCCCGGCTGCGTTCTTGCCACGCAAGCGGATCCACGTCGACACCGACCCCGAGCACAGCGCCGCGGCTCACGCGCATCTGCACTGAGCCCACCTCCACGCCTGCACTGAGCCGCCTGCGTCGAGCGGCGGCGTACGGCTCAGTGGGCGCCGGACTCCCACTGCCGGCGCATGTTCTCCCGGGCGGCGTCGGCGTTGCGGGACTGCGTGATGACGCCCACGATGGCGAGCACCAGGTAGAGCAGGTACCACCACCAGTCGTCTCGGACCAGGCCGACGAAGCCTCCGCTGGTGAACGTGTCGCTGTCGATGGCGCCGAAGAGCAGCATCAGGCCGGAGACCGCAACGGCCGCACCGCCGACTGCGCTGAGCACCGTCAGAAGCACCAGCGGAAGATTGCCGGCGATCGCGAACAGCGCGAAGACGACGGCGAGCGCCACGGCGGCCAAGACGATCAACCAGTTCCAGGTCACGCCGAGCGCCACCAGGATCGAGCTGCCGATCGCGAAGCCGATCCCGGCCATCGCGATCACCACGGCCACGGCGTAGTAGAGATAGGCGAACGCCGCGAAGATCAGCGCGAAGACGAAGCCGACGATCCAACCGAGCACAGTGCCCAGGAAATGGTCACCGGTGAACTGGGCGACCAGCCCCGCGCCGACACCAAAGCCGGCGAACGCACCCCACAGGGTGATCACGAAGCGCATCAACGAGCTGCCGGCGAAGCAGAAGATCAGGCCCACGATGATTGCGATGAGGCCAAGCACAATGTCGGTCACTGGTGCAAACTACCGCAGCGCGCCGCTACCGGGCTGTCCCAGGGGCCATCGGGGTGGCGTTGCGGATCGGGTGGCTGGTCACTCATCCCGCCCCGTCTGCCGCGGTGCTGTGGTGACCCTGACCCATCTGCCGCGGTGCTGTAGTGGGTGAGGACCCGGAATACAGGGCACTTTGCCACTACAAGACCGCGGCAGACGCAAGAAGACCGCGGCAGACGGTCCACCGCACCGCCATCAGCAACCTGACGCAGAGTCGCGGAATGCATCACCCGTGAGAACTGGCACGGCGAGACTGCGGTCGGCCTCCGCGGCGAACTCGACGTCGGCACCGAATCCGGCGTCGATCAGCTCGCGGCCGCTGGCCGACGCGCGCAGATGGGCGGCGATGTCTTGCCGGACGGCGGCGTACGCCGCCGCGGCGGCAGCCGCTTCCGGGCTCACGTTGCCGAGAACCTCGGAGTCGGGTCCGGGTGCACGAGGCAGCCGGGCGGCGAGCGCGGCGATGACTGCCCCGGCGCCCCAAAGGTCTTCTACGGCCGGACGCAACGAGCCGTCCGGCCAGCGCTCGCCGGCGGCGAGCACCGCCACCGTGCCACCGGCCATCACCCGCGGACCCAGCCAGGCGGCCACCGCTGTGGCGTTACGCAGGCTGGCGGCGACGACCGCGGCGCCACACCCGGCGAGCAGCGCACTGATCGTTGAGCCGTTTGGGGAGGGCAACACGAGGCGTTCGATCCCGGTGGCCGTGACCAAACTCGCCGGCGACAGGCTCACTCGCCCCTCGGCCAAGCCCTCACGTCGTCCTGCAGCGAGGACGGCGTCGTGTGCCGCGGCGTACTCTCCGGCGGACGAATCGCGCCACCGATAGGGCAGCACCTCGATCCCCCGGTCGACCGCAATGGTCACCGTCGTGGTGAACGACAGCACGTCGACGACGACCGCGACATCCGCCCCCGACCCGATCGCCTCCGCGCCGGTCGGGCCCCAGTCGAAACCGAGCCGGTAGGCCCGCTGGGTGTGAGCCGGGTTCGGGTCACCGGGAGTTGACGCTTTCACAAGGTATGCAGGAAGGGCTGCGCTGACCAAGCGTCATTCGTCGAGGTATGTGCAGGGATCACGACATACCTTGTGAAAGCAGCAGCAACAGCGACGGTCACCAGATCCGGACCCGCAACTCCGGGTCCAGCCAGAGCCCATCGCCGGGCTGAGTGTCGAAGGCGTGGTGGAACTCGTCGAGATTCCGCACGATGTTGGCGCGGAACTCCGGAGGGGAGTGCGGGTCGATGGTGAGGTACTGCAGGTCGAGCTCCTTGCGCCGCTTGGTGCGCCAGCAGTAGGACCAGTTCAAGAACAGCCGCTGACTCTCCTCGTCGGGGACCTCGCTCTCCCGTGCGATGGCATAGGCCTGGTGGGCGATGGTCAGGCCACCCAAGTCGCCGATGTTCTCGCCGACGGTGAGGGCACCGTTGACGTGCTCGCCGGGGAGGTTGCGGGGTTCGAAGGCGTCGTACTGCTCGATCAGCGCCTTGGACTTGACCTCGAAGGCGGCCTTGTCGTCGGCGGTCCACCAGTCGTTGAGGTTGCCGGCGCCGTCGAACTGCGCGCCCTGGTCGTCGAAGCCGTGGCCGATCTCGTGGCCGATCACCGCGCCGATGCCGCCGTAGTTCTCCTCGGGGTCGCCATCGGGCGAGAAGAACGGCTTCTGCAGGATGCCCGCGGGGAAGCAGATCTCGTTGGTGCCCGGGTTGTAGTAGGCGTTGACGGTCTGCGGCAGCATGAACCACTCGTCGCGGTCCACCGGTGCACCGATCTTGGCGAGCTGCCGCATGGTCTCGAACTGAGAGGCCGCACGGACATTGGCGATCAGGTCGTCGCCGACCTCGAGCGAGCCATAGTCGCGGAACTTGTCGGGATAGCCGATCTTGGGCCGGAAGGTCTCCAGCTTCTCGTAGGCGCGCTGCTTGGTCTCCTCGCCCATCCAGTCCAGCTTCTCGATCGAGGAGCGGTAGGCGCGCAGCAGGTTCTCCACCAGCTCGTCCATCATCGCCTTCGACGACGGCGGGAAGTGCCGGGCGACGTACACCTTCCCGACCGCCTCACCGATCGCCCCCTCGACGAAGCTGACGCCGCGCTTCCAGCGCGCCCGCAACTCGGGGGTGCCGCTCAACGTGCGGCCGTAGAAGTCGAAGTTGGTCTCGACGAAGTCGTCGGTGAGGTACGGCGCCAGCGAGCGCAGCACCCGAGAGACCAGCCAGCCCTTCCAGTCCTCGATCGGGACCTGGGTCAGCACGTCGGAGAGGTGCGCGAAGTACGACGGCTGCTTGACGACCGACTCGGCGATAGTGAGCTCGGTGCCACCGATGTTGGTGATGTAGGCGTCCCAGTCGAAGGACGGCGCCAGCTCCTTGAGCTCGTCGAGGGTGGTCAGGTTGTAGGTCTTCTGGACGTCGCGAGTCTCGGCGCGCTCCCAGTGCCCCTGGGCGAGCAGCGTGTCGATCTCCAGGATCCGTGCGGCCGTGGACTCCGCGTCCGACCGGCCAGCCAGGGTCAGCAGCCGGGCGAGGTAGGCGACGTACTTCTCGCGCACCTCGGCGAACTTGTCGTCCTTGTAGTAGGACTCGTCCGGCAGCCCGAGGCCGCCTTGGACCAGGCTGACCAGGTAGCGATCGGAGTCCTTGTCGTCGGTGTCGACGTAGGAGCCGAACAGGCCGATGCCGCCGTTGCGCTCGAACTCCCCGAGGAACGCCGCCAGGTCCCGGACATCGCGTAGTCCCTCGATCGCGGCGAGGAACGGCTGCACGGGCTCGAGTCCCCGGGCGGCGATCGCGTCGGTGTCCATGAACGTCGAGTAGAGCCGGGCGATCTTGGTCTCCTCGCCGGTGAGCTCCTCGCCGGCGTCCTGCTTGGCGACCAGCTCCTCGACGATGTCGCGGACCTGCTCCTCCGCGACGTCGGCCAGGGTCACGAACGGGCCCCAGCTGGACCGGTCGGCCGGGATCTCCTCGGTGTCCAGCCAGGTGCCGTTCACATGGCCGAACAGGTCGTCTTGCGGTCGGATCGAGAGGTCCATGCCCGGGCGGGCGTCATCCAGAATGCTCACCTGGGAACCCTAAGCCATCTTGCCAACTGCTCCCATCCATCACTGCGTCGAACCGCACCCCCATAGCCCGGCGATCCCGAGGGACCTCAGCGGACGTGCACGACCAACTTGCCAAGCGCCCGTCGCTCATCGAGGTCGATCAGCGCCCGGGCGTAGTCGGCCAGGTCGTAGGTAGCGCCGATCGGCGGGCGGACCACTCCGGACTCGATCATCGGCAGCAGCCGGGCCCACTGCTCGGCGAAGTAACCGGGGTGCGTCATCGCGTGCGCTCCCCAGCCGGCACCTCGGACGTCGATGTTGTTGAGCAACAGTCGGTTGACCCGCACCTCCGGGATGCCTTGTCCCGAGGCGAAGCCGACGACCATCAACCTGCCTTGTGAGGCGAGGGCCCGCAGCGAGTCGGTAAACACCTCTCCGCCCACGACGTCGACGACCACGTCGACGCCACGCCCGCTGGTGAGCTCGAGGGCGGCGTCCTTGAAACCATCCAGCGAGACCACCTCGTCTGCTCCCGCCGCCTTTGCGAAGAGACCCTTGCCCTCGGTCGACGTGACCGCGATGGTCCGTGCGCCCAGGGCCTTGGCGACCTGAATCGTGGCGGTTCCCACGCCCCCCGCCGCGCCATGCACGAGCACCGTCTCGCCGGGCTGGAGCCCGGCCCGCTCCTGGAGCACGAACTCCGCGGTCAGGTAGTTCATCGGCAGCGCCGCACCCTCGTCGAAGCTCATCGAGTCGGGCAGAGCGAACACCGACCCGAGAGGTACGGCGACGCGCGCGGCGGCCCCGCCGTACGGCATCACCGCGGCGACCCGCTGGCCGGCCCGGAGCTCGCCCGCGTCGGCGACGACCACACCCGCGAGGTCGGCCCCGAGCGTGAACGGCAGCTCCGGCTTCAGCTGGTAGAGGCCCTTGCTCAGCAACAGGTCGGGAAAGGCCACGCCGACGCTGTGCACGTCGATCAACACCTGTCCCGGCCCGCCGGCCGGTTCGTCGATCTCGCGGATCTCGACCCCGTCGGGTCCCGTCGTGCTCGTCACCTGGGCTGCCAGCATGCGGGGGATGCTACGCCGTCGGACGTCATCCTCTGTGGTCGCTCCGGCGACCACAGAGGATGACGTCCCGTCCTGGTTAGGGAAAGGCAACCAGGGCGCTCAGTTCGAAGTGCATCGGATCGGTGTAGTGCCAGCTGCCACCCCAGGTGAAGCCCCAGCTCCGGAAGATCTCGACGACACGGGGGTCCATCGAGCCGGCAGTCCCACGCTGGTTCTCAGAGACGTTGAGGTCGACGGCGATGCCGAAGGAGTGCAGGCTCAGCTGGGTGGTGCCGGCGATGAACCGCGGGTAGTAGCAGCCGGCGTAGTCATCGGGATGGATCTTGTCGGCCAGCCCCTCGGCGACGATCTGCGCTAGCGCGCCCCGCAACTGCGGCAGCATCACCCGATGGCAGGTCACCTGGCCGAGAATCGGCACCTGCTCGGTGCGGATGTTGGCCGCCACCCATGCCGGATCGGGAGCGATTCGCCCGTGCGGCAGGATCTGATAGGTGAAGCTGCCGACCGCGGCCGCGACCGAGCCACCGGTGAGGTAGGCCGGCTGCTGGACGCTGAGGTCCGGATCCGGTCCGAGGATCTGCACGCTCATGCCCGGACCCACCAGTTGCTGGATCTCGGGCTGCACCGACTGCGGGGAGGCCAGGCCGGTGGAGACGAGCAGGGCATTGCCTGCCGGCAGACCGAGATCGGCACCCCAAGCCGTGTTGACCACCGCGTCGATGCGCGGGATCTGCGGTGCGAGCGCCCCGATCTGCAGGGACGGTGCATCGGTCTCATTGCCGAGGTTGAGCGATCCTGACCGCTCGCCCAAGGTGCGCGCGACGTGCGGTGTCAACGCCAGCTGTCCCTGCGCGACACGGGTCCACACCGCCCGGGTGCGGGCCGAGCCGAGCGGGGTATAGCGGCGGTACGTCGCCGGGTCGACCGCCGCCACCGTGATCACGCCGTTCTCTACTGCCATCTGCCCGACCGAGAGCTGCTCGGTGCTGGTGACCTCCGCCAGTGCGGCGATCCGCGTGATCAGGTCGGCCGGCAGTGCCTCGGCGCCCACCATGAGTAGGTCGGGCTGCCACAGCCGTCCTTTCAGCGGGCCCGGGATGGCGACAGTGTGCTCCCCCTCGGATGCGTCCGGCGTCGACGGGGAGACCGCGCCGGTCGGATCGGTCGATCCGACCGGCTGCGAGGAGCTCGCCGAGGGGGTAGGTGTCGCGCCTGAGCCCGCTGGCGCCGCGCACGACGTCAGCGCAAGCAGCAGCACCAGCACCCATCTCCCCACCCGGCCAGGATGCCACCCCGCGTGACGTCATACTCCCCGCTTGCCGCGGGGGACGTCATCCTCTCCGGTCGCCCGGCCAGCTGATTCGGATGACGACCGCCCAGCGGTCAGGAGGGGCGGCGACCCACCTGGGCGAGCAACAGGGCGGCCGGGTCACGCCGCCGCACGACCGCGACGACCGGCCCGAAGCGCCCGGCACGGTCGACGGTGGAGATGCGGCGCACAGCGACGGGGAGCAGCGCGGCAGCCAACTCGGTGGGCAGGTCGCGATCGGGCGCGCAGGCGCGGGAGACGTCCCAACCGTGGACAGCCACTTCGAGCGCGGCGACCTCGAGCACCACATCGGCGGGGAGCGGGGTCAGGCCCAGCAGACACGCTCGTTGGTCAGCGGACGTCCACTCGCTCAGCACCCCACAGCCGAGGTCCAGCAGGTGCCCGGCGAGCAGGGCGGGCTCACGCGGAAGACCCACCGGGCCGAGCGGTGAGACCACTCCGGTGGCTCCCTGGATGAACGCAGTGAACCCGTCAACCATGTGTACGAGCAGGTCGGCGAGGTCCCAGTCAGGGCAGGGCGTCGGGGATGCGGCGTCGTGACCGGGGACGGCGGCCAGGACCGGGCGAGCGTAGGCGAGTGACCGCTCGAGTAGCTCCAGCGGCCGGGTCGCGGAGGGGGCCTCCGTCCAAGCGGAGTGTGCGGGATGCATCAGGGCTCCCGATCACGAGGCCGGGCCGAGCGGTGCGACCGCCGCGACATCGGCGGCGCTCAGCGACGGCGGTAGCCCCGCCTGCCGGAAGGCGACCGGGTCGAAGAAGGCCACCACGTGGGAGATCTTGACGTCGACCAGCTCGAGCACGTGCAGCTGGAACGGCACGAACACGTCGGTGCGCCCTTCCCCTCGGTCATAGGACTCCGGGCCGAGAAGGCAGGACTCCCGGATGTAGAGCCCGAACGCCGGCTGGCCGTTGCAGCGCGTCGCCAGCATCGGCATGTCGTGGGTCTGGCCCGGACAGTTCCAGTCGACGAGGCGGGCGATGGTGTCGGCGCCCTGGTACCAGCCCTCCCATGGCGGCATCTCCCAGACGGCATCGCGAGTGAGGAGCGCGGCGATGGCCTCGACGTCCTTGCGCCAGAACGCCGCGACATAGGCGTCGAGCATCTGACGTTGGTGCTCGTCCAGCGGGGCCGGCGAAGCAGCCTCGGAGCTGGCGTCCAGCGCACCCATGGTGGCGCGGGCCCGTTGCAGCGCTGAGTTCACCGCGGCTACCGACGTCTCGAGCGCCTCGGCGGCCTCGGCCGCGGACCACCGGAGCACTTCACAGAGGATGAGCACGGCGCGCTGCCGAGCCGGCAGGTGCTGCAGGGCCGCCACGAAGGCCAGTCGCACGGAGTCCATCTGCACCGCCACGTCGGCCGGGTCGTCCGGTGTCACCATCGCGTCGGGGAGCGGGCCGAGCCAGGCGATCTCCCGCTCCACCAAGGGAGCTTCTGCCGGCAGCGAGGGTGCGCCTAGCCCGGCCGGCAGCGGTCGCCGCTCCCGACCCTCGAGGTTGGACAGGCAGACATTCGTCGCGATCCGGTAGAGCCAGGTGCGCACCGACGAGCGGCCCTCGAAGCCGGCATAGGACCGCCACGCTCGCAGGAAGGTCTCTTGCACCAGATCCTCGGCCTCGCTCGCCGAGCCGACCATCCGATAACAATGCGCAAGCAGCTCTCGCCGGTGCTGGCGCAGCAGCTCCTCGAACTCCGCGTCGGGTGTCGCCGTCGTCGCCGTCATGGTTGCCTCCGTCGTCGAGCCTAGACAGTGTCGCCGGGGTGCGCCTCAGGTCGTGGACCGCGACGCACCGCCCCTCTTATCCGGGTAGACCGGCCACACCCTCCGAACTCATCGGCACTCGGACCGATGAGTTCTCTGCGACCGTTCGGTCAGCACCCACATGACCCAACACTCCATGATCCAGCCCTCCCACCCGAGGAGCACGCCATGACCGCCACCTTGGACGAGAGCCGTCAGGCCCCTCCCGTCCTCGGATCGGATCAGCTCGGATCGGAGCAGGACGCCGCCCGGTCGTCGTACGCCGTGCTCGGCTGGCTGACCTTGGCGACCTTCGTGGTGATCCTCAACGAGACACTGATGGTCAACGCGATCCCCCGGCTGATGGCGCAGTTCAACGTCACGGCACGCGCGGCGCAGTGGCTGTCGACCGCCTTCATGTTGACGATGGCGGTCGTCATCCCGGTCACCGGGTGGTTCCTGCAGCGGGTCACCACGCGTCGGGCGTTCACCCTGGCCATGGGCATCTTCTGCGCGGGGACATTGCTGGCTGCACTCGCACCCACGTTCTGGGTGCTGGTGACGGCGCGGGTCGTGCAAGCGAGCGGGACCGCAGTGATGCTGCCCCTGCTGATGACCACCTTGATGACGATCGTCCCCGAGCAGGACCGCGGCCGGGTGATGGGCAACGTCACTCTCGCCATCTCCGTCGCGCCCGCGCTCGGCCCGACCGTCGCCGGCCTGGTGCTGCAGGTGGCCGACTGGCGTTGGCTGTTCGGTCTCGTGCTGCCGGTGGCAGTTCTCGTGACGATCGCAGCGCTGCGCAAGCTGACCGACGTGGGCGAGACCCGAGACGGCTCGATCGACGTGCCGAGCGTGGTGCTCGCGGCAGTCGGCTTCGGCGGACTGGTCTACGGTCTCAGCGACCTCGGCGCTCCCGAGGACCCCGCCGTCTCCCCGTGGGCGATCATCGTCGGCGGCGCTCTGGTGGTGGCGACGTTCGTGGCGCGTCAGGTGCGGCTCCAGCGCCGACCCTCCGGGCCACTACTCGACCTGCGCACGCTGAACCACCGGACCTACACCCTCGCGGTGACTCTGCAGGCCGTCGCCTTCTTGACCCTGATGGGCGCGATGATCCTGCTGCCGCTGTATCTGCAGGAGCTGCGCGGACTCACGCCGCTGCAGACCGGTCTCCTAGTTGCCCCCGGCGGGCTCACCATGGGGCTGGCCGGGCCGCGCATCGGTCGGATCTTCGACCGGGTCGGCGGTCGGCTGCTGATGATCCCCGGCAGCGTCCTGGTCGCCGTCGGCCTGACCGTGTTCGCCTTCCTCGGCGCCGCGACGCCGTACGCCGTACTGGTCGCCGCCCACCTACTCCTGATGATCGGCCTGGCCATGGTGATGACCCCGTGCTTCACGATCAGCCTGGGCTCGCTGCCGATGCATCTCTACTCCCACGGCAGTTCACTGCTCGGCACCGTTCAGCAAGTTGCCGCCGCCGTCGGCACGGCCCTCTCAGTGACGATCCTGACCGCCCGCTCGACCACGCTCGCCCTAGGCGGCGCCGACCCCGTGGACGCCTTCGTCGGAGGCATCCGCGCCGCCTTCGCGGTCTCCGCCGCGCTCGCAGTGGTCACCATCGTCATCGCGATGCTGCTGCCGAGCCGACCCACCCCGGTGGAGTCCACCGAGTAGTCCCACCCCCACCGCGACGGCATACGAACTGGTCGCCCCGGCGACCGGAGAGGATGACGTCTCGGGGCCCGGGCAGGAGGTCATACGAATTGGTCGCCCCGGCGACCGGAGAGGATGACCTCCCGCGCTCCGAAATCGGCCGGTCGAAGCCATTGCGCCGGTCCAGACCGGAGCCCTACCCTGGCTCTACTGCTCAGTGCCAAGAGCACCCGCACACACCCCGACCGGACCCGAGACCGGCGGGGTGTGAGCATCTCTAGGGTCACAACGAACGCCCATACCTGTATGAGGCGCTCCTCTGCCGCGGTGTTCTTGCGTCTGCCGCGGTCTTGTAGTGGCAAAGTGCCCCGTATACCGGGTCCCAACCCACCACAGCACCGCGGGAGATGGGTCAGGGCCACCACAGCCGCGGCAGACGGGGCGGCCAAGGCCGCAGCCGGCGAGGGTCAGCGGCTCTTGAGGCGCTCGTTGATCGCGGGCACGACCTCGTGCATGTCGCCGATGACGGCATAGGTCGCCTTGGTGACCATGGGTGCTTCGGCGTCGGTGTTGACCGCGACGATCACCTTGGAGCTCGAGCAACCGGCCCAGTGCTGGATGGCGCCGCTGATGCCGCAGGGGATGTAGAGCTCGGGCGAGATCCGAGTCCCGGTCTGACCGACCTGCTCGTGGTGCGGACGCCAGCCGAGGCTGGTGACCACTCGCGAGACGCCGAGGGAGCCGCCGAGCAGCTCCGCCAGCTCTAGGCAGGGGCCGAAGCCGTCGGGGCCGCCGGCTCCGCGACCGGCGCCCACCACGACGCGGGCCGACTTCAGGCCCGAGCCCTCGCCACCTTCGCGGGGGACGGTGCGCACGGCGCGGGTGGCCAGGTCGGCAGGAGACAGCGAGACGGCCAAAGCCTGCATCGCTGCGGCACCGGGTGCCGCAGCAGGCGACGCCTCGACCGCGTGGCCGGCGACGGTGAACACCGCGGGCCGCTCGTCGAGGACCATCTCCTCGATGACCTGGCCGCCGACTACCTGCCTCTCGACCACGAACGGCGCGAGTCCCTGGAAGCCGATCACGTTGGCCGCCATCGCGACACCGGCGCGGGCGGCAACGTGAGCGAGCACCTCACAACCACGGTTGGTGCCGGCGGCCATCACGACGACGGCCGACGTCTTGGCCTGCGCGGCCTGGACCGCCGACGCCCACGCACCGCCGGAGTAGGCCGTGAAGGAGTCGTCATCGGCAAGGTAGACGTCACGCACGGCGTACGACGACAGCTGGGCGCGCGCCGCGTCCGGCAGCGCGCCCACCGCGACCACGTCGATCGGCACCCCGCCGCCCGCGGCGGACAGGCCACGAGCGAAGGTCAGGCTCTCCAGCGAGACCTCGGCGACCTGGCCGTCCTCGGTCTCGATCAGGACCAGGATCATCGGGTCACCCCCAGCGAGACGAACAGGTCGACGACGGCGTCGGCAGCCGAGGACCCCTCACCGAGGACCTGCACCTGGCTCGGCACGGGCGGCGGCACCTTGAGCTTGATCCGCTTGGCGCCGGCCGGCGCAGCGGACGGCTCGCGCTCCTCGATGACGATCTTCTTGGCCTTCATCCGACCCGAGACGGTCGGATAACGCGGCTCCACGCCGCCCTCCAGCATGGTCACGACAGCGGGCAACGGCAGCTCGTAGACCTCCTGGCCGGTCGGGCCGTCGCAGGTGGCCGAGATCGCCGAGCCGTCTGCCTCGATAGTCCCGATACCGGTCACCACCGGGCGATCCAGCAGATAGGACAGCCGGATGCCGACTTGGAAGTCGCCGCTGTCCGCGGCGTCGTTGCCGAGCAGGATCAGGTCGTGACTACGGCCCTCCGCCTCATGCGCACGGACGACGGCAGCCAGCTCGCGAGCGACGTCGGCGGGCCCGAAGCCGGTGGAGTCGGCGACCACGTGTGTGGCCGCCGTGCATCCCAGCGCCAACGCTCCACGCAATTGCTCGGCGGCCTCGGCCGGACCGAGGGTCGCCACGGTCGCTTCGCCTCCGGTGGCGGTGGCGAGCTGGATGGCCTGCTCGACCGCACAGTTCTCGTGGTCGGAGATGGTGAAGCCGACGTGCCGACCGTCGACGGACTGCGCGTCGTCGGTGAGCAGCACCTCGCCGGAGGAGTCCGGCACCCGCTTGATACAGACGAGCACATTGACCATGTCGGACCCTCAGCCTCGGATGCGCGCGTTGTCGGGGTCGAACAGCGAGGTCGCGTCGACAGACTCCACCGTCACCGGATAGAGCTCCTCCATGTAGGACACGGCGAGCTGGTTGCCCAGCACGGCCTGCTCCGGCGGCAGATAGGCCAACAGCACGTGCTTGCCGAGCGACGGCGCCGACCCCGCCGAGGTGACATACGGGTGGTGGCCGTGGCCGTCGGTGAGCGTGCTGCCGTCACGGGCCAGGATCGGCTCACCCCCGAGCATGTAGCGCTTCATGCCACTCGCCGAGGTGTGGTCGTCGACGGTCATCGTGCACAGCACGGTCAACGGCGCTGCCTCACGCTGGGCGAGGTAGGCCTCCTTGCCGATGAAGTCAGCGGCCTTGACCTTGGGCCGCTGCATGCCGGCCTCGACGATGCTCCGCTCGGCGTCCAGCTCGGCGCCGAAGGCGCGGTAGCCCTTCTCGATCCGGCCGGTGGTGCCGTAGACGCCGATGCCGACCGGGATCGCGCCGTGCTCGGCGCCGGCCTCGTGCAGCATCGACCACAGCCGGGCACCCTGCTCGATGGGGACGTAGAGCTCCCAGCCGAGCTCACCGACATAGGAGATCCGCGAGGCCAGCACGAGCAGCGAGCCCATCTCGATCAGCCGGCAGGTGCCGAACCGGAAGCCCTCGTCGGAGACGTCATCATCGGTCAGCGAGGCGACGATGGCGCGCGCCTTCGGGCCCCAGATGCCGATCGTGGTGTACGCCGACGTCAGGTCGGCCACCGTCGCCGTGCCGAGCTCGCGGGCGATGTTGGCGAACCACTTCTTGTCCACCATGCCGTGGGCGCCACCGGTGACAACACGGAAGTGCTCGTGGCCGAGGCGCATCACGGTCAGGTCGGAGACGAAGCCCCCCTTGGGGTCCAGCACCGGGGTGTAGACCACTCGCCCGACCGGCACGTCGCACTGGGCGACGCACGCACGCTGGACGACGTCGAGCGCACCCGGCCCGGTCACGTCGAGGACCACGAAGGCGGACAGGTCGACGATCCCGGCGGTCTCGCGCATGCGCAGGTGCTCGGCGTTGATGATGGGCGACCACCAGCGGGAGTCCCACTCGTGCTCGCGCGGCATCACCTTGTCGCCGTACTCCTCGACCAGACCGGCGTTGGAGTCGTACCACATCGGCCGCTCCCAGCCGGCTGCCTCGAAGAAGACCGCGCCCTGCTCCTTCTCCTGGGCATACATCGGCGCCACCCGCTGCGGGCGGTCGGAGGCCCACTGCTCGCCCGGGTGGACGATGCCGTAGGTCTTGTTGAACGCCTCGGAAGTGCGCGCCCGCACGTGCGCCCGCGTGCGCTGGTGGGGGTAGAAGCGAGCGATGTCGGAGTGCGAGATGTCGATCTCGGAGTGACCGATCACCATCTGCTCGGCGACCGCGCGGCCCACTCCCGGGCCCTCCTTGATCCACACCGCGGCGGCGGACCACAAGCCGCGCACCTCGGGGGTCTCACCGAGAATCGGGAAGCCATCCGGAGTCAGCGAGAGGAGGCCGTTGATCGCATAGCGGATCTCGGCACCCTCGGCGCCGAGCAGGTCGGGCATCAGCTCGAAGGCCTGCTCCAGCTGCGGGTCGAAGTCCTCCTCGGTGAAGGGGAGCTCGGTCGGCGACAGCTTGGCCTGCTCGATGCTGGGGATGTCCTCGGGCGCCATCAGGATCGGCCGGTGCGCGTAGGAGCCGACCTCCATGTCGGCCCCGTGCTGCCGCTCGTAGCAGAAGGTGTCCATGTCCCGCACGATCGGGAAGCTGATCTCGCCTTCCTTCTCGGCCAGCTGCGGGCAGGGGCCCACAGAGATCATCTGGTGCACGGCCGGTGTCAGCGGGATGCGCGCGCCGGCCATCTTGGCCAGCTTGGGGCTCCAGACACCGCACGCGATGACGACGTACTCCGCCTCGATGTCACCCTTGGTGGTGCGGACCCGCTTGACCGCACCGTCCTCGATGTCGAAGCCCTCGACCTCGGCATTGGGTACGACGGTCAGCGCGCCGGCCTCCAGCGCCCGCTCGCGCATGATCGTGCCGGCCCGCAGGGAGTCCACGACGCCCACGGTGGGGGTGTAGAAACCGCCGATCACGACGTCCTTCTCCAAGAACGGCACCAGCTCGGCGATCTCGTCGGGCGTGATCAGGCTGGACTCGATGCCCCAGGCCTTCGCCGAGGACATCCGGCGCCGCAGCTCCTCCATCCGCTCCTCGGTGCGCGCCACCTCGATGCCACCGGACTGGGTGAAGACGTCCATCTCCTGGTATTGCCGCACCGAGTCCATGGTGAGGTCGGTCATCTCCCGGGAGTGGTCGACGGGGAAGATGAAGTTGGATGCGTGCCCGGTCGACCCGCCCGGGTTGGGCAGTGGTCCCTTGTCGATCTGCACGATGTCGCGCCAGCCGAGACGGGCGAGGTGCCAGACCAGGCTGTTGCCGACGATGCCGGCGCCGATCACGACGACTTTGGCCGAGCTGGGAACGTCTGCCATGGGGGTGTCCTTCTTACCAAGAGTTGTTGCGTTATGTGCAACGGAGGTGCGTCATCCGAAACACGACAAGGATCGTCGGCGGACCGGCGTACTGTCAAGAGCGCGTGATAGGAAGTGATACTTTGGTCAGGTATAACAACGTATCAACGCTTTTCTTCTTCTCCCCCCGAGGCACTCGTGCAACCCAATCCCTACACCCCCGGACAGGTCCCGCGCGTCCTGGTCGGCCGCAGCGTCGAGCTCGGCCGCATCCGCGACCGGATCAGCCGAGTCGCCACCTTCGGTGAGCTGGGTGGACCGCTGCTGGTCTTCCATGCACCCCGCGGACTGGGCAAGACCTCCCTGCTGCGCACGGCCCAACGAGATGCGGCGGCGGTCGGCTTCGTCTCGGCCTGGGTGGCCTGCTCCCGGGAGCGACCCTTCCTGCCCGAGCTCGTCCGGGCCGTCGAGCGAGCGTTGACCCGGGCCGAGGTGATTCCGTCCGGCGACGCCGGCCTGCGCTGGCGGGCTCGGCTGGAGCGGATCAGCCTCGAGCTCGGGGTCCCCGGCGCCAAGGTGCGCGCCGAGCTGGGCCGACGCGGCCAGACGGCGGACGACTCCGCCGCGGATTCAACGGCCGGGGCGGCGCCGATCGCAGCGTTGGAGGATCTGCTACACGACGCTGCGGTCGCCATCCGCGGTCGAGGTGGGGCCGGCCTGCTGGTCTTCCTCGACGAACTGCACGCCGCATCGGCCGACGACCTGGCCACCCTCCTCAACGGACTGCAGAACCTCGACGGCGAGCGTGAGGACAATCCGCTGGCCGTCGTGACGGCCGGACTCCCGGTCACGCCGGAGGCGCTGACCCGGGCGGCGACCTTCGGCGAGCGCAGCTCCTTCGTGCCCCTCGACCTGCTCTCCGATGCCGACGCTCGGACGGCGCTCACCGCTCCCGCCGAGTCACTCGGGGTCGCTTGGACCGAGGAGGCCCTCGACCGCGTGGTCGGTGAGGCACACGGACACCCCTACGTGCTGCAGCTGGTCGGCTCGGCCACCTGGGAGGCCGCCCGCTCCGAGGAGGGCGACGTCATCGACCTGGCCGCCGTCGCCGCAGGAGTGCCCGCCGCCGAGGAGCAGCTCACCGCGATGTACCGCGCCCGCTGGGGCGCCGCCACCGACGGCGAACGAGCCTTCCTCACCGCGATGGCCGCCGCCGGCACCGACAACGTCACCCGGGCCCAGATCGCCCACCGGCTCGGCGTGGACACCCGCTCGATCTCGGTCCCCCGTGAGCGCCTCATCGAGAAGGGCGTCATCGAGCCGGTCGGTCACGGCTTGGTCCGCTTCACCCTCCCCGGCTTCGGCAGCTACGTGCGCGGCCGCTCCTGAGGCCACCTCACCCCATCTGCCGCGGTCCTGTGGTGGCCCTGACCCGTCTGCCGCGGTCCTGTGGTGGGCTGAGGCCCGGTATACGGGGCACTTTCCCACCACAAGACCGCGGCAGACGCAAGAAGACCGCTGCAGAGCAGGGCGGTGTGGGCCCTACTCGGCAGGCGCGTCGCCCTGCTCCACCTTCACCAGCGCACGGCGGACCCGGCCGGGCATGGTGGCCTCGAAGGGCTCCTCGCGCAACGCCTTCATCAGGGACACACACATGCCGATCAGGATGAGCATGAACGGGCCTGCCACGATGATGACCAGGCGTTGCAGGGCGGTCAGCCCGTTCTCGCCACCTGCCCACAGCAGCAGCGCGGCCACCGCTCCCGTTGCGGATCCCCAGAAGATGGTCAGCCAGCGCCTCGGCTCCTCATCGCCGTTCTGACTGAGCATGCCCATCACGATCGAGGCACTATCCGCTCCGGTCACGAAGAAGATCGCGATCAAGAACACCGCGAGCGTCGAGGTGACCACCGAGATCGGGAAGGAGCCGAGGGTGTCGAAGAGCGCGCTCTCCAGCCCCTCGTTGACGGAGGCTGCCATGTCCTTGCCTTGATTGAGCTGCAGGTCGAAGGCTGCACCGCCCAGGATCGAGAACCACACGAACGACACCAGGCTCGGCACCGCGATCACGTAGATCACGAACTGTCGGATCGTGCGGCCCTTGGAGATCCGGGCGATGAACATGCCGACGAAGGGGGTCCACGAGATCCACCAGGCCCAGTAGAAGATCGTCCAGGCGTTCAGCCAGGGGGCACCGACTTCGCTGTCGAAGACCCCGGTGCGGAAGCTCATCGCCGGCAGGTGGGTGAGGTAGCCGCCGAGCGAGTCGGTGAAGGTCGCGAGGATGAAGACGGTCGGCCCCACCACCAGCAAGAAGAAGGCGAGCAGGCCCGCGGCGATCGCGTTGGCGTTGGAGAGCCACTTGATGCCCTTGTCGATGCCGCTGACCGCGCTGACCACGAAGCAGAGGGTCAAGAAGCCGATCACGGCGACGGCCAGCAGTGTCGAGCCCTTGCCGCGGCCGAACACCACGTCGATGCCACCGGTGATCTGCAGGGCGCCCAGGCCGAGCGACGTTGCAGAGCCGAAGAGCGTGGCGAAGATCGCCACGATGTCGATGGTCTTGCCGGCCGGGCCGTTGGCGCGGTCACCGATCAGGGGGCGGTACGTCGCACTGACCAGGTTGCCGTAGCCCTTCCGGTAGGCGAAGTAGCCGATGGCCAGGCCGATCACGGCGTACATCGCCCACGGGTGCAGTCCCCAGTGGAAGAAGGTGTACTGCATCGCCATCTCGGCGGCTTCGGGACTGCCTGGCTCCGCGAGCCCCATCGGCGGGCCGTTGAGGTGGAAGAGCGGCTCGGCCACGCCGTAGAACATCAGCCCGATCCCCATGCCGGTCGCAAACATCATGGAGACCCACGAGAAGGTGCTGAACTCCGGCTCGGAGTCGTCGGGGCCTAGCTTGATGTTGCCGTAGCGGGTGACCGCAAGATAGCCGGAGAAGATCACGAAGCTCGCGCTGGTCAGCACGAAGAGCCAGCCGAAGTTGGTGGTCACCCAGTCCAGTGCCTTGCCGGTGCCCTTGTACATCCCGTCGGGGTCGATGGCGCCGGTGACCAAGAAGAGCACCGCGATCGCGGCGGCGATCCCGAAGACGGCGCGGTCGATGGGGAGGTGACCACTCGCGCCGGGGATGCGGCTCGGGGCGTCCGGCTGGTCGGTGGGTCGTTGGGTGTCCGTCATGGGACCAGTACCCCCTGTTGCTCCAGGCGCAACCCGAGTGCGGACCGCGCAACGGACCCCCACTGTGGCGTGGGTCACCTCGGGCTGTCAACCGTTGTCCTCCCGAAGTGAGCAACGACAAACGACCACAGACGCACGCTGACCCGGCGCTCGACGCGCCGGGTCAGCGTGGTGGTGCGGGGCAGAGCGACGACTACTGGATCCAGGCGTCGACCTTGTCCGGGTTGTCAGCGATCCACTTGGCCGCGGCGTCCTCGGGGGACATCTTGTCGGCGGTGATGTACTTCGACACCAGATTCTGGTCGTCGTTGGTCCAGTTGAAGTTCTTGATCAACGTGGCCCCGCTGGAGTCGGAGTCCATGAAGTCGGTCCGACCGACCTTCTTCAACTCGGTCTCGGCGTAGTCGCAGGCGACCTTGGCCGGGTCGGAGTCACAGCCGTCCTTGTACGGCGGGAGCTTGACCCGCTCCATCGGCACCTCGGCGTGCACCCACTGCGGCTCCCAGAAGTAGCCGATCAGCCACTCCTTGTTCTCCTGGGCCTTCTCGAATGCCTGGACGCTGGCGTTCTCGCCGCCGGCGAAGATCACCTTGAAGTTCAACTTCAGGTTCTTCACGATCGCCTCGTCGTACTGCGTGAACGTCGGGTCCGAGCCGAGGAACTGACCCTTGCCATCGGACTCCGACGTGGCGAAGTCCTTGGCGTACTTGTTCAGGTTCTTCCAGTCCAAGACGTCCGGGTGCTCCTCGGCCAACCAGCCGGGGACATACCAGCCGATGATGCCGACGTTGCCCGGAGAGCCGAGGTCGGTGGCATAGCCAGCGTCCTCGCCCTTCTTGAGCTCGGCCTCATGCGACCACTCCTCGAGGATCACGTCACCTTGACCCGATTCGAGAGCGGAGTACGACGGGCCGCCCTCCTTGAGGTCCAGGTAGTTGACGTTGCAGCCGAGCTTGTCGGCGGCAACGGCGCCCACGACGTAGGCGTCGGCGGTGTAGCCGACCCAGGGGTTGACGATGATGTTGAGGTCGCCGCACTCGCCGCCGGCCGCGGCGGCCTGCGACTCGTTCTTCTCGGTCTCCTTGTTGACGCTGCCGCCGCCGCAGGCCGTCAGTGCGAGCACCGCCCCCACTGCGACCGCGGCCAGGCCTGCGCCTCGCTTCTTCAGATGCCGCACTTGTCCATCTCCCTTGTTTCGTGTCGCTGGTGCGAACTGTTGTGCAAACTTGTGTATCTCGAACGTCGTTGGCGGCCGAACACCGCCAGGCTGGCCACTAGGAGCCGCCTCCGGCACCGCTGGGGAACACGCTCTTGAGCAGCCCGATCCGATACAGGCGGGACTTCTCCCCTTCGGCGGGGCTCGCGCCGGCTCTCGCTGCTGCCGCTCGGGCGACCCGGTCGATCATGATGCCGAGCAGCACGATCGACAGGCCGGCTGCCAGGCCCTTGCCCCACTTGTCGGCATGCGCGATGCCGAGCACGACGTCGTAGCCGAGCGCGCCAGCACCGACCAGACCGCCGATGACCACCATGGCGAGCACGTAGAGCAGGCCCTGGTTGGTCGCCATCACCAGGCTCGACTTCGCCATCGGAAGCTGCACCTTGGTGATCTCCTGCCACACGGTGGCGCCGGAGGAGCGGGATGCCTCGATCGAGCCCGGGTTGACCCCCCGGATGCCGTCGGCGACCAGCTTGATCGCGGCCGGGGCGGCGTAGACCAGGGCCGCCACGATCGCGGTGAATCGGGTGGGCCCGAACAGCGCCAGCACCGGGATCAGGTAGACGAAGGCCGGGATGGTCTGACCCGCGTCCAGCAGGGGTCTGATGACCAGATCTGCTGTGCGGCTGCGCGCCATCCAGACCCCGAAGATCAGACCCAGGACCATCACCATCAAGGTCGCGACCAGGGTCATATTGAGCACGACCATGGAGTCGTTCCACAGGTCGAGGAACCGGAGGCCGGCCAGACAGATCAGGGTGGGCAGGAACGCCTTGGCGCCACCGATCACGATCGCCAACACGAGCAGGCCGAGGAAGGTCAGCCACCAAGGCGAGTTGGCCAGGAGATCCTGCATCGGGTTGAGCAGGATCGTCGTAATGAAGTTCTTGAACGCCTCGGTGACACCGTCCACGGCCGAGGTGAAGGAGTCCATCCATTCGTCGGCCTTGAGCGCGATGTTGCGCGCCCACCCCGTGTCGGGGAAGACGGCTGCGTTGAGCGAGTAGCGCGAGTACCAGATTGCGACCAGGACCGGCACGAACAGGCCGGCCAGGGTGAGCCGGCGGATACGCGGGTTCTCGCCCCCGCCGCGGGCGACCCGCTCGGAGCGCTCACTGGCAGCGGTGGTGGTGCGGTCGAGCATGATGCCCATCGCCACGATCAACAGGCCCGGCACCAGGCTGAGACCGAAGTCGTTCTGGGTCAGGCCCTGCAGGACCGGGATGCCGAGGCCGGGACCGTTGATGTAGCCGGCGATGATCGCCATCGACAGCGCAGCCAGGGTGGTCTGGTTCAGGCCGAGGATGATGGTCGAGCGCGCCATCGGCACCTGCACGTTCCACAGCCGCTGCCAGGTGGTCTGGCCGAGCGAGTCGGTGGCCTCGATGGCCGTAGGTGACACCTCGCGGATGCCGAAACCGGCGATCCGCACGATCGGTGGCAAGGCGTAGGCCAGGGTGCAGATGATGGCGGCGGGAGCGCCGATGCCGAAGAGTTGCACCACGAAGATCAGGTAGACGAACGTCGGCATCGTCTGCAGCAGGTCCAACACCAGGGTGATCCCCCGCGCCGCCCGAGCACTCAGTCCGAGCCAGATCGCGAGCGGGAAGCCGATCAGCACCGCGAAGCCCACCGAGACGCCGGTGACGATGAGCAGGTCGATGGAGTCCTGCCAGTAGCCGAACAGGCCAAACGACAAGAACGTCGCCAGGACCAGCAGCGCGATCCGCCAGCTCGCCACGGCGTAGGCCACCCAGGTGGCGAGGGCCACCACGCCGAGCCACCCGACGGTCGGGGCGGGGCGCGGCCGAACCGGCACCGAGAAGAGGTGCTGGAAGAACTCGATGATGCTGTTCAAGAAGTTGGCGAGGCCTTCGGTGAAGCCGCTGCCGCCGAGATGGCTGCCGAAGTCCGAGAGCTTGTCGTGCAGGTCGGTGGTGTCTTGCCCCGCGAGATAGAGCGTGTTGTGACCGCGGGTGAAACTCCACACGACGATCCAGACCACGAGCACCAGCAGCGCGAGCGCCCACCGCGGGACACCCCGCTTCTCCTCCGGCGGCGGTGGAGCGGCGCCGGGCTCGACCGGTCGGCGCTCCTCGGTCGACGTACTCATCGCGAGCCCCTCGCCCGTGCCGCGCTCACTCTTCGCCCTCGGCCACGACGACCTTGAGGATGTCCTCGTCGTCGACCATCCCGACGATCTGGTCGCCGTCGGCGACCCGCACCGCGCCCTGGTTGGCCAGCACCGCGCGGGCGGCCTCGCGGACCACTACGTCCTGCTGCAGCACCGGCGCGTCGGCCGGCACGGTGTCGTCAACCGGGCGCATCACCCACCGCAGGGTGAGCACGTGCGACTTGGGCACGTCGGAGACGAACTCCTTGACGTAGTCGTCGGCGGGGGCGCCGACGACCTGATCGGGGCGGCCGACCTGGACGATCTCGCCATCGCGCATGATCAAGATCCGGTCGCCCAGCTTGAGCGCCTCGGCTAGGTCATGGGTGATGAAGACCATCGTCTTGCCGAGCTCGTGGTGCAGCCGGATGACCTCGTTCTGCATGTCCCGTCGGATCAGCGGATCAAGCGCCGAGAACGGCTCGTCGAACATCAGCAGCTCGGGTTCGTTGGCCAGCGCTCGGGCCAGACCGACCCGCTGCTGCATGCCGCCGGAGAGCTGGTCGGGGTAGGAGTTCTCATAACCCGCCAGGCCGACCAACTCGACCATCTGGAAGGCGCGCGCCCGCCGCTCGCGCTTGTTGACGCCACGGATCTCCAGTCCGTAGCCGACGTTGTCCACCACCCGCCGGTGCGGCAGCAGCCCGAAGTGCTGGAAGACCATCGACACGTGCTTGCGCCGGAGGTCTCGCAGCTGGCTCTCCGAGGCGGCGGTGATGTTCTCGCCGTTCATCACCACGGTGCCCTGGGTCGGCTCGATCAGCCGCGTGAGGAGTCGGACCAGGGTGGACTTGCCGGAGCCGGACAGGCCCATCACCACGAAGACCTCACCGGGGGCGACGTCGAAGGCGACGTCCTTGACGCCGACCACACAGCCGGTCTTGGCCTTCAGCTCGGCCCGGCCAAGGTCGGCGTCGGGGGTGCCGATGATGTGGTCGGCACGGGGACCGAAGATCTTCCACAGGTCACGGACCGAGAGCGCGGCCTCCGCGTTGGCCTCCGCGCCCAGCTCGGCCCTCCCGTCCACACTGGGGGTTGCCACGCTCATTCCATCTCCTGGGGGGTGGGGGCGTCCTCGTTGCGCGGATCGCCCGGCGGGTACAGCGGCATATCGGTGCCGTGACGGTAGTACGGCACTTCCTCGGCTGGAAGTGGCGTGTTGCCCAAGATCAGGTCCGCGGCCTTCTCGGCCACCATCATCACCGGGGCGTAGATGTTGCCGTTCGTGACGTAAGGGAAGACGCTCGCGTCCACCACGCGGAGGCCTTCGACCCCGTGCACCCGCAGCGAAAGCGGATCGGTGACCGCATCGTCGCCGACGCCCATCTTGGCGGTGCAGCTCGGGTGCAGAGCGGTCTCGGCGTCCTTGCGGACCCAGTCCAAGATCTCCTCGTCGGTCTCCACGCTCGGGCCGGGGGAGAGCTCACCGTCGTTGTAGGGCGCAAACGCGTCCTGGTTCAAGATGTCGCGGGCCACCCGGATCGCCTCGACCCACTCCTTGCGGTCGGTCGGGGTGGAGAGGTAGTTGAACAGCATCTTGGGCTTGTGTCGGGGATCCTTGCTGGCGATCCGCACCCAGCCTCGCGTGTCGGCGTACATCGGACCGATGTGCACCTGGTAGCCGTGGCCCTCGGTGGGCGCGCTGCCGTCGTAGCGGATCGCGATGGGCAAGAAGTGGAACATCAAGTTGGGCCAGCCGACCTCGTCGTTGGAGCGTGCGAAGCCACCGCCCTCGAAGTGGTTGGTCGCGCCGAGGCCCTTGCGGAAGAACAGCCAGTCGACGCCGATCTTGGGGCGCTTGCTCCACTTCAGACCGGGCGCGATCGAGACCGGCAGCTTGGAGGCGTACTGGATGTAGACCTCCAGGTGGTCCTGCAGGTTCTCACCGACACCCGGGAGCTCGTGCACCACGGGGATGCCGAGCGGCTGCAGGTGTTCGGGGTTGCCGACACCGGAGAGCTGGAGCAGCTGGGGGCTGTTGATGGCGCCGCCGCAGAGGATCACCTCGCCTGCGCCGACGGAGCGGTGCGCGCGGCCCGCTCGGAGGTAGTCCACGCCGACCGCGCGCTTGCCGGAGAACCGTACGCCGGTGACGTGGGCGAGCGTCTCCACGCGGAGGTTCTTGCGCGTCTTCATCGCCGGGTGGAGGTAGGCGCGCGCCGCGGAGAGCCGGCGACCCTGGGAGATGTTGCGATCGAAGGGCGCGAAGCCCTCCTGCCGGTAGCCGTTGACGTCGTCGGTCAGCGGGTAGCCCGCCTGCCGGGCAGCTTGGAAGAAGGCGCCGAAGAGCGGGTTGGCCGCCGGGCCGCGCTCCAAGATCAGCGGTCCGGAGCCTCCGCGCCAGGTGTCCGCGCCGTTGCTGCCGTCGGCGAGGAGCAGCGCCTCCATCCGCTTGAAGTAGGGCAGGCAGTGCAGGTAGTCCCAGGTCTCCATGCCCGGATCGGCGGCCCAGCGGTTGTAGTCCATCGGGTTGCCGCGCTGAAAGATCATCCCGTTGATCGAGCTGCTGCCGCCGAGCACCTTGCCACGGGCGTGGTAGACCTTCCGCCCGTTCATGTGCGGCTCAGGCTCGGTCTCGTAGCGCCAGTCGTAGAGCGGGTTGCCGATGGGGAACGGCAGCGCCGCCGGCATGTGGATGAAGGGGTCGATCTTGAAGTCGCTGCGACCTGCTTCGAGCACCAGCACCGTGGTGCCGGGGTCGGCCGAGAGTCGATTGGCCAGTGCCGATCCTGCCGAGCCACCGCCCACGATCACGTAGTCATAGCTCTCGTGTCGACCACCCACGCCCGCACCCACCGTCCTCTCGATCATTCCCAAGAGCGTCCGCATCGGGCCCGTTGTTGCGTCATGAGCAACACGTTGCTCAGGCCGCAACAAACTGTGCCCTCAGAAGAATGGTGTGAGCCGGGTCACCGAGTCAAGGTTTAGGCCCGGACCGTTGCCGACTGGTGACCTGAC